>JBFHVZ010000225.1:0-6180 GCA_041589295.1 Pseudomonadales bacterium | reverse complement strand
CATGCCTTCTTTTCGGCTTTTATCGAGTATGTCGTAGATTAGGCTGAGTACGTCCATGTACATGGCTTTATTGGCTTTGCTGCCGATAACGACCTGCGGCATAACCTTAAAGATGTCCATGTGAATCGCCGCCGGATGGCTAACGATGTGCGCGCCGATGCCTGCCCCTAATATGATTAAGAACTCATAGGGCTGCCAAAGCGCCAACAGCACACCGTGCGAACCTATGTAGCCATAGATCACACTGAAAATAATGACGGCAAAACCTAAGAAGAACGCCATGAATCTCCAATCCCTTGGTCGGCCGATGCATCCACTGCTATTGATCGGCCATATCGTACGAACTCGGACTATAGTTAAGTTAAGGACAAGTTAAGCGTTTCCACAAGCAAGGCCTAACTGTCTATGAACGAGTCAGTTACCGGCGGCAAAACACTAAGGTATGGGCATGGATGCAAAACAACCTAAAGGAATCAAAGCATGGTTAAACCATGCCCAGCAGGTTGATTTACCTATCCTTAAGTCTTCGGTGCGCACGCTTAATAAGCAAATAAAGGCAGGTGCATCGTTGGCGGATTTAGCGCAAACCATAGAGCGCGATCCTGCCCTGTGTCTGCATTTATTCCTCGCAGCAAATAAAGCCAGTCACGAGGCTAACCCCAATTTAGAAACCGATATCCTAGGCATTAATCATGTGCTGACCATCTTGGGTATGCAGGGCTTGGTGCACGTCATCAAGGCGCTGCCCAGTATTAAATTGAATCCGCGCAGTGCGTATCAAAAGGCCTATTTGCAAGCGCAGACAGACAGTCTCTTCGCCGCACACTTGGCCGAACATTGGGCGCAACGCGGGCAATTTGGCGATGGTGATAAATTAAAGTGGAGTACTTTGTTGGCCGGTGCGCCCAATTGGGTCATGTGGCAAGCAGCCTATGCCGAGATGCGACAATTGGAGTGGTATCGCTACCGTCAGCGTGTGGCGCGCCGCCAAGCCGAGGCCAAACTGTTTGGC
The DNA here is from genome assembly GCA_041589295.1 of Pseudomonadales bacterium. Taxonomy (GTDB): domain Bacteria; phylum Pseudomonadota; class Gammaproteobacteria; order Pseudomonadales; family Oceanobacteraceae; genus Bermanella. The sequence goes on along the minus strand of JBFHVZ010000225.1, from coordinate 5,168 downwards.
TGCTATTTAGAAGACATCGAACGCATGTTAGGGCGTCACTTTAATTTGCCCAGCATCAGCCAACAGTCGCTAGAAAGTGCGGAGCTGCCTTCGTTAGCACAATGGGCGCAGATTCTCAGTGATCACCATTTAGACTTTATTGACGACGACATGACGCTCAAACAGCTTAAGCGTAAACCGGCGGTATTGATGGCGCTGGTGCGCAGTTTGGCGAAAGAGGCCACCCTTGGCTGGCAGCGCCGCCATAGTCAGCGGATCGAGCGCGCCATGAGTCACCTAATGCACCAACCCATTGACCGAGTCAGTGCCGAACTGCACCAACAGGCGGTGAATTTCAGTCACGCCTTTGCCGTGCCATATGTGGTGTTACCAGGGCAATCATTGATTTGGCCAGACAGTGAACTGCCGTGGCTGCGTCCACCCTACACCTGTTATTTTGAACGACCTGAAGAACCCGCGCCCGTAGAAACCAAGGAGCAGCTTGAGCCCACAGGCGAACCCAAAGCGACCGCTACAGAAACGGCACCAGCCGCAGCACCTCCCCGTGGTCCGCGGCTTGAGATCAACACAGGTGACATGCAGCCACCGCGTGAAGTGAATATCGACCTGCTACAGGAGCTCATCAAACGGTTTCGTTCGCAAAGCGCCGATTTTAAAGACGTGCACGACATACTGCTTAACTGCAATAAAGCCATAAATGAAGGCTTGGGCATGCGCCATACGGTGATTTTTGTAGCCGATAAAACCGGCCAAGCGCTGCGGCCGGTTTACAGTGTGGGCATCGAAAAAGACTCACCCTTGCGTGCGGTAAAAATCGTGCTGGATGAAAACCGCTTCTTTGCCAAACTCATGGCCAAAACCGCGGCATTGAAAATAGACCCAGGTAATTACCATCAGGCGAAAAACATGATGACACAGGATGTGCTCACCAAATTGGGCAGTCAGAACTTTATGGCTATGTCGCTTTTTGCCAATGGTAAAGCCATCGGTATTGTTTACGCCGACACCGACGCTAACGAAGACGAAATTAGCGACAAGGAATATCAGGCCTTTAAGCAAATATGTCAGGCGGCGGGATTTGCTTTGGACTTGTACGCAAAGAAACGAAAAAAATAAGACACCTAGCCGCCCCTTCTTTACAATGCTGGGCATCGCGAAACGAGGTGCCCAGAAATGACCGCCAACCCACTTCCCCTAATCCTGGAACCCGCCGAGCTGGCAAAGCAACTGGCCAACGATGACCTGTTGATTTTAGATTTAGGTAAAAAAGAAACCTACCAGCAAGCCCATGTTCCCGGTGCTATACATGTGGAAGCCAAAGACACCCAGTTAGGCGTGCAGCCAGCACCGGGCAAATTGCCTCCCCAAGAACAGCTCACCATTTTATTTAGCCGCCTTGGTCTTACCCCAGATAAACACGTTGTGGTTTATGACGACGAAGGTGGCCCGTGGGCAGGTCGCATGATTTGGGTGCTCGATAGCATTGGCCATACCCGCTACAGCTTTTTAAACGGCGGCATTCACAACTGGTTAGCACAACAACTACCAGTGGAAAAAACGCTCAACTCACCACAAGCCAGTGATTACCAAGTGACGCTCATTAATAATGAGGTTACCGCCAGCAAAGAAGAAATTCTGGCCAGTTTACAAGATCAAAGCCTATGCATTTGGGATGCCCGTGGTTTAGCCGAATACAGTGGTCAAAAAGTAGTTGGCCCACGCGGTGGCCATATTCCCGGTGCCAAGGTCTATGAGTGGACCGATGCGCTGGACAAAGAAAACGGCCTGCGTCTGCGGGACTTTGAACACATTAAAACCGAACTGCTCGCGCAAGGCATTGACGGCACTAAACCCATCGCCACCCATTGCCAAACCCACCGTCGATCAGGCTTGACCTATGTAATTGCTAAGCAACTGGGTTGGACGGTGAAAGCGTATGATGGGTCGTGGGCAGAGTGGGGGAGTGATTCTTCCCTACCGGTAGAAAGCTAATTTAAAGCTATTTGCGTCGTCATGGCGGTGTTAAAAATTTATTCAAGATCCTCATTTAGCGGAGCTAAACTGCGGTCTTTCAAAAATTTTTGCCTTGCCCTGACTTCCTCAATAACGCTTTAGTTTTCAATGAGGCATTTTCTATTACCAGTTTAGAAATACTCGAATCGTTCGTCCTAGTCAGCGGCGCAGCCGCGACAGTCGAAGGGTGAGCGAAACGATTAAAGAATTTAAAAGCTAAAAAACAAAAAATTTCAAAGGAAGTAACGTGAATAAAAAACAACTTTTTGCCCTGATGCAGTATTTGATTCCGCAACACTTACTGTCTCGCTTAGTGGGTTGGTTCGCGCAGAGCGAGTTTCCCATTATTAAAGATACGTTCATTAAATGGTTTGCTAAGCGCTATGACGTAAACATGAGCGAAGCGCAGCAAGAAGATTTAAGCAGTTATAAAAGTTTTAACGAATTTTTCACGCGCCCATTAAAAGACGGTGCGCGCCCATTGGCCGAAGGGGATAACACACTGGTTAGTCCTGCTGATGGTGCTGTCAGCCAGTTGGGTAAAATCAAACTGGGTCGTGTGTTTCAGGCTAAAGGCCGTGACTACAGCGTGGCCGAGTTACTAGGTGGTGACGCCGAGCGCGCCGCGCCGTTTGTAAACGGTGACTTCATGACCGTGTACCTGTCGCCTAAAGATTATCACCGAGTACACATGCCGTTTGCTGGCACACTAAAAGAAACCGTGTATGTACCGGGTGATTTGTTCAGCGTAAACCCAGCCACCACCGAAAACGTCGACGCGCTATTTGCCCGTAACGAACGTTTGGTGTGTATTTTCGAGACCGAATTTGGCCCCATGGCTATGGTATTAGTGGGTGCTATGATCGTCGCCGTTATCGAAACCGTTTGGTCCGGTCAGGTAACGCCGCTGCCTAAACAAGCACAAGCACAGCAATACACGGGCGAAGCCATCCGTTTAGAAAAAGGTGCAGAAATGGGACGCTTTAAACTGGGCTCCACTGTGGTGATGTGTTTCCCAGAAAATGCCATTCAATTTGTGGAAGAGCTTAAAGCCGAGTCGGCCTTGCGTATGGGACAAGCATTGGCTGAGCGTGTTTAAGCTGAGTCAAAAATTGGTCAGCACGTATAAGCTGCTGACCATCGCGAATATTTAGCTTACTTAATCGAAATGCGTTTGGAGTTGAGAATCAGGCTCTTAAACCATTTATAGATTTCAACGCTATCAGTTTCCTGCTGACTCAAAAATTCTTGCAGAATACGATTGATTTCGGATCGCTTGACCTCAGCATTATCAAATAGCTGGTAGGCTTCCATTTTCCAATGGTCGAATCTTCGCTTGTTTGTGGACTGATACAAGATAATTTCAAATTGTGCGTGGCGCGAGTCAGCTTTTAATTTTGCGATTAACTTATCAAGGTCGGCTTGCTGGCCTTCAAGGATTTGTAGAAAGTTGCCTCGATCGACAACCAATGCTCCAGTGATATGGTTGGTCGCATTGTTTTGCTGCGATTGCTTGAGAATACTGTTGAGATCAAGTGGTAGATTCTTCATATCACCGGCGTAGCGGCTGGTGTAGAGCAACATGTGCATAGCAGCTTTCCCTCAGCATATCTTGTTAGTATGGCATAGGGATTAGGACTTGCGCACATTCACCTCATCAAGGCTGGCCACAATTTGCAAATAGCTGTCAAAGCGCCCTTGTGCAATGTGGCCATCGGCGAGCGCCTGACGAATGGCGCAGCCCGGTTCAGCTTCGTGTCGACAATCGCGAAATTTGCAGCCGCCTAAAAAGGGCTCGAATTCTTTAAACCCTTGTAACACTTCATCTTCACTCATATGCCATAAGCCAAACTCGCGAATCCCTGGGCTGTCGATAAGGTCGCCACCAGAGGGAAAATGAAACAACGTCGCGGTGGTGGTGGTGTGCTTACCTTTGCGGGACTGTTCGCTAAGCGCTCCTACCTTAATGTCTTCCCCAGGTAGCAAGGTAGAAATAATTGACGACTTGCCCACCCCGCTTTGCCCCACAAAGACACTGATGCGATCTTTGAGTAAGGCCTTAAGGTTATCCAGCCCTTGCTCTTGACGATTGCTGGCGCGAACAAAGCGATAGCCTATGCGTTCGTAGTCTTGCACCAGTTGTTCGAAGTGAGCGCGATTGTCGTCATTGATCAGATCAATTTTGTTGAGACACAGCACAGGCTCGATTTGGCTGATTTCAGCAGCGACCAAATAGCGGTCGATCAGATTGCGGTGGGCATGGGGTTCGGGTGCGACCACAATGACCATGTAATCAATGTTGGCGGCCACAGGTTTAAGCTCGCCGTACATGTTAGGGCGTTGCAGCTCGCTGTCTCGGTCCAGCCGAGCCACGACCACACCGTGCCCCTCTTGCCCTAAGCGCCAAATAACGCGATCACCTGTTACCAGACCACCTAGGTTAGTGCGCATGTAGCAACGCAGTTGCTGACGCACGGTGACGTCAGATTCGGTGCTTTCAACCAAAACCTGAGTACCAAAGTGAGCGATAACCAACCCAGACTGCTCAGGCCCCAGCTCACCGCCTTCCATATCATCGGCGATCTTGGATTCCTTCTTGTCGGCGCGTGCAGCCCGCTCTTCTTGGATCTTTTTAACGCGCCAGGCCTGACGACGATTAAGCTTACGTTTGGCCATGTTTTGCTATAACCACGGGATCAACTTACAATTTAACGATTGTAACTGTTATTTTGGACTAGGTAAGCACTGGTCCCGTGGTGAATCATGGAAAACAAACACAACCTAATCTGGATCGATCTTGAAATGACGGGCTTGGACCCAACCACAGACCGTGTCATTGAGATCGCCACCATAGTTACCGACTCTAATCTGAACGTACTGGCCGAAGGTCCGGTACTGGCCATTCACCAGTCTGATGAGGTACTGGATGCCATGGATGATTGGAACACCAAAACCCATGGCAATAGCGGCCTCACCCAACGTGTGAAGGACAGCGCCATTGACGAAGCCGAAGCGCAGCGTCAGACCATCGAGTTTTTACGTGGTTACATTGGCAAGGGTGTATCGCCTATGTGCGGTAATAGCGTGCACCAAGATCGTCGTTTTATGTTTAAGTATTTGCCGGAACTTGAGCAGTTTTTCCATTATCGCAATTT
>JBFHVZ010000224.1:0-6184 GCA_041589295.1 Pseudomonadales bacterium | reverse complement strand
TGGAACGCACCACCCGTGACGTTCGCCCCACGGATGTGGGCTTGCAGTATTACGAGCAATTCAGACCGCTTTTTGAAGAAATCAGCGACATTCACGCAAAAATATCTGACGATCAATCGGCACCGGGTGGCACTCTTCGAGTGAGCGCTCCAGTAGGATTTGCGGTCAGTACCATGGGTAAACTGACAGCCGAATTCAAATCCCGTTTCCCAGAAATTCAGTTGGAATTAGTATTCAGCCATGGCGAAACCAATTTAATTCGTGATGGCTTTGATTGCGGTTTTGTTATTGGCAACCTTGAAGATTCTAGCCTGATCGCGCGCAAATTCGACGACACTGATCCAGTGTTAGTAGCCAGTCCAGAATTTATTAAGCAATACGGTCCGTTTACTCACCCTGACCAATTAAATGAAGTTCCATGGGTTACTATCGGCGGTCGTGATGACCATATTCACGCGACAGGGCTGATCAACAAAGAAAGCGGCGAGCGTATTTCGCCTCAGGTGCACACCAATGTCATGGTGAACCACCATGATGTCGCCATTCAGCATATCGTTGCCGGTCAAGGCGTCGCCGTAGCGGCGAGCTTTTTCGCTTACGAGGCCATTCTCAACGGCGAGTTAAATGTGATATTGCCTGAATGGGAAGTGGAGCACGAGCCCTTGTATTTGGTATTCCCTAGCGGGCGACATTTGCCGAAAAAGGTTCGCGCCTTTGTGGATTTCTTCATGGAAAAATCAGCAGAAATGCATGCATTGATGGAAGGAGTTGACCACCTAAGTCAGGAAGAGCAAATCGCCGCGTTGAAAAAGTTTTTACATGATAAAGGTTGGTCGCGCTAAATTTTAGATGCATCTGGTCGTAGCAGGGGCGTTTGCATAATCCAAACCTTTATTCTCCCTGCTACTCGCATCAAGCGCACACATCTAACCGCTCACTTCTTACCGCTCACTTCTTACCGATACGTACCACTAAGCACTGAAGTGATTTGAAATAAAGTCCTACATGTCGTTCATTTCTAATGCCGTACGCACGGTACGAATTTTTTCTTTTTCTTCAAGCTTAACCAAGCTTTCAAACACCGCTTTAACATCGGCTGACGCGGCGTTTTGCACCATGTCTTTGTAAAGCCCGATAAAATAATCATCCAGCTTTAAGGCCATAAGCACCACATCGTCCACCCCCATATCTGGGCTGACTTTAACGTCCTCTAACAGGTCTTGTAGCTTGTCTTCTGGAGCGTACTGATACCATTCATCCCAGATTTTTTGCGACTTGTCGTTTTCAAACTTTTTTAACATGTCTTCAAGCTGGGTTTCGTGGCGCTCTAAATACTCCAGCAACATTTTCACCCGCGCCTGCGCAGTCTGCTCAGCCAACTTATGGTAAAACTCACGAATATCGTGATGCAGCTTACGGCTATGTTCCACCACGTCTTTAACGGTTTTATAGCGCATGGACTATCTCACTTACGTTAACGATCATGAGATCAGTATAGACCTCATCTCCCACTGTAAAGCGAACTGTTTCTGCTCAGAGCTTATGTTTCGGTATAAGCGAATAGATTTAAGGAAGTCGCCGCTATTAAAAACGGCGTTTTAGGCACAACTAAGCAGGCGAATGCTGATAGATGTGTATCTGGGTGTGCTCGTCAAACCCACCGATATTGGGTTGTGTTTCTCCCGCATATTGAGCGATGGGGCCCTGATGACTGAGCTTGGTTTGCGCTCGGCTTTCTGCCCATAGTAGCGGTTTGCGCTGTTCAAATAAGGTTTGCGCCAAGTCGTGATTTCGAGTGTCATATAAAATATCGCCCACCAATAACAGGTCAAATTCCCCTGCGTCGGCAAGGCTGTGCGCGGTACTAACCGTTATACCATTTAACGCTGCATTGTATTGTCCTGCCTGTAATGCCAGCAGGTCGATATCACATAAACACGCGCTGCGAGCACCGGCCTTTAACGCGGCTAATCCCACCACCCCACTGCCTGCACCAAAGTCCACAATGCGTTTGCCTGCCACGGATTGAGGGTTATCCAACACGTACTGCGCCAGCGCCGCCCCACTGGACCAAACAAATGCCCAATACGGCATGTTTTGCCAAATCGTATCCACTTGTTCGGGACTAAACGGCGAGGCGCATTGCTCATCGTTTAATAGCACCAAGTCCAAGGGTAACTCATCAAGACGCACAACATGGCCGGGGGCTCCGAACAACCCGCTTAAGTGCTGCTGTAATACCACAGGAATGGGCTCGGCAAATGTTTTGGTATCAACCATGGGAGTGTCCGTGATAAGTCCTTGATTTAAAATTTTTGTGTAACGCAAATTAACTCTGGCGAATGGCGCGGCCACCGTCTAACTGCAGACACTGTCCGGTTAAGTAAGGGTTATTCAATATATACGCTAACGTGTCGGCTACGACTTGTGCGCCGGGCTCAATGCCCAACAACGATTTCGCCAAGGCTTTTTCTCGGTACGATTGGTCGTCATGTTGATTAAACATAATGAGCGACGGGGCGATGCTGTTAACTTTCACGTGCGGGGCCAAGCGACGCGCAAATGATAGTGTCATGTTTTCTAACGCGGCCTTACTGGCAGCATACATAATGTGGTGGTCGCTGCCAGAGTTCACCACATAATCTGTGATGTGAATGATGTCCCGTTGTGTGGGGGTTTGCGTTGCAGAGGTTTGCGCATGACTTTTCACCGCGTCCATCTTTTCCATTTTTGTCGACGCAAAGTGGTTAAGCAGTGGCGCAAATGCCAAGTTCATCAAGTACGGCGCCAAGGTATGAACGGCCAGTAATTGTTCGGCTAATTCATATTGATGTTGAATCGACTGATCCGGCGCATCTTTCGCCCAAGAAGACGCATTGTGAATCACAGCACGAAGCTGACAAAAGTCTTGCTGAATGCGTTGTATAAACTGCTCAATGCCTTGCTGTGTCGCAAAGTCCGCTTGAATTAACGTCACGCCAGCGGCACGCAGTTGCGCTAGGTTTTCGGCATTTTTTTCAGCGCTGCGATAGGTCCCCACCACGGCATAACCTTGCCGAACTAACGCCAGTGCGCAATGGTGGCCAACGCGCTGGCTTACCCCCGTCATGACGATGGGCGCGGTTGAGTTGTCCGTTGATAACGACATTGTTTTGCTCATCGACTCACATACTTTTTCTGGTTGGCTAACACTTTTTCAATATAGCGTCTGGCTTCTGCACTGGGGTGTTTTTTGCGTAAACGCCACAACACGTCGGCTGGCGATAATGCATTGATACGCGCAACGGCTTCACGTCGATCAGCAGAAAACGCTTTTAAAACGTTACCAGTACCACTGTTATATGCACTGATAATGCAATACAACTGGCTAGTAGGATGCTCAATGCCTTTTAAATACTGGTCGCGCAAAATACTCAAGTAACCGCTGCCGACCATAATATTATTTTGTGCATTGAATAAATACTGGCGGCTGGGTTTATCATCGCGACGGTAAATTTTTTGAAAAACATCTGCCCCGGCAGTACTAGGAACCACCTGCATTAACCCATAGGCATTCGCATGGCTGACCGCAAACGAGTTAAATGCGCTTTCGGTTTCGATGATGCCCAATATTAGACTTTCGGGTAAATCGAAACGATCACTGGCCGCTTGCACCCAAGGCATCCAATGTTGTGCTGCCACCTTGTTACGCTGTCGCACCATGGGAATTTCAACACGATAAATAATGCCTTTATCTGTGCTGTGGCGGGTCATATGACGATTAATGAGATAGTCGGCAAATTGTTTGGCACGCCATGGGTACTGAATATTTTGTCCTTGGTGGTCCAGCACGCGGCCCAGCAAAAACGGTTTGCTGTTGGGTTCGATATTGTTAGCGGAGTAAATATCGACCTTATTGGGATCTTCCGGTGTGAGTAAGGTAGTAATGATGGCCGACTGCAATTGCACGATGGGGTTTGACGACGCGAGGGTTTCGACCACAACTATACCGCTGTCGAAATCAATACGTGAACGACTTAGATAATCGTCCAAATACTTCACATAGGCTTTTTGTGAAGCAAATTGAGCTTCGCGTCCCCAACGATCGTTGACTTGATCAGAAAAAAACGCGTATTCCAAAATCAGTGCTTGTACGTCATCAGGCAGGTGAGCAAAATTTTCGGGTAGTTGGCTGGCGTAGGGCTTGGGTATCCATAACGTGCACAACAGCACGACAGAAAAAAAGCAACGAAAACCTGAGTACATCATGGGGCAAAAAAATAAGGGGCTTAATAAGCCCCTTATTCAGTCATGCTCGCGCGCTAAAAGCAACCTTTAGCGCCGGATCCTTAACGCGCTTCGCGGCGCATGGCAGACGCAGTAAAGTCACGCGGGCTAAACGTTACCGAGAAGTCCATTGGACGACGTTCGTTATCCAAGCCTTCAACATAGTAGCGTTTTTCGTTGAAGTCGTAGGTGGTGTCCAACGTTGAGAAAACCAGCGGCATTTCATAGTAGTTCAACGTGTGAGCTTCGCTAAGTTGCGCTAGCTTGCCCTCTTCTGTGTACTCTTCAGCCAAAACAATTTGCCAGCTGTCTTCATCCACATAGTAACGACGCTTGGTGTAGATGTGACTCATACCAACACGCAAGTTTGCCTCAATCACCCATACACGGTGCAATTCAAAACGCAGCAACTCGGGTGTGATGTGATTTGGACCCACGATGTCATCAATTTTCAGGTTACCTGAGTGCACTTTATAGGCGTTGTACGGAATGTACTTTTCTTGTTTGCCGATCAAAGTCCAATCGTAAAAGTCCGGCGCACCATTGAACATATCAACTTGGTCCACGGTACGAATGCCGTTGGAGTCGATGTCTGCGGTGTCGTAGGCCAAGTCTGGCGTACGGCGCACACGGCGCTGGCCTGGCATGTAAATCCAAGATTTACGTGGCGAACGAACTTGGTCCAGTGTTTCGTGAACCAAGGTCATTTGACCTGACAGCTTAGCTGGCGCAAGTGTTTTACGTTTTAGGAAGAAGATCTTGTTGTCGATGTCTTCCAGTGAGATACCTGGCTGGCTGTACGCCCAGTAGTACTCATATTCACGGGTGGTTACGCTCTTATCACCACCGGGTGTGGTACTGGCGGTCGACGAGACATACGACGAGCTTAAACCGCGAAAACGCAGCGTGTGGTTCCACAGCACTTCGAGACCCTCTTGCGGGATCGGGAACGGGCTGCTGGTCAGCGTGTTCTGTACACCAGAACCGTATTTTTGCAGCTCGGCCGTGGTGGCGTTCTTTTTCACCTGATCGTAAACGAACTGAGGGTAAGCCGCAGATCGACGAGTTGGGTAAATGTTCATGAAAAAGGTCGGGTTGGCCTTAATCAGTTTAATTTGGCCTGCGGTTAGCTGGTTCTTGTATTGATCCACATTGGTGTGATCAATCACCAGTATTACGCGGTCTTGGGCATAGGGGTCCGGGTGGAATTTTCCCGCTTCGTAACCCGCAATCGGTTTGGTAATACCGCCGGTCCAAGCTGGAATGGTGCCCGCTTTGTTGCCTGCACGTTCGGCACCCACTGGGGTCAAGTCTTTACCTAAGCGAGCCGCTTCCTGTGGGCTAACCTTGGCAACAGCAGTGGCTGTAGTCAGGCATCCTGCCAGAGCCAATGAAACTCCGATCAACCTCATCACGTCGAGCGCCTCCTTTATTCGTATTTTATGGCAAGCTGATGGCACGGAATACAAACTCATGCAAACCTCTTAACCCATTCAGGTCAGAGATTTGAGAGCGCGCGCACAATAACACTATGGTTTTAGTAATATCAAGCCATGTAGGACAGTTCACTGTTTAATTGATAACCAGTTCAAGTGGGGATTTACCAATTATTACAATTCCAATGACATTTTAGTCATATTACGCCATTTAGTCTCGATTCTGCTCCAACCTTCGTCACACGACCAAGGCAATACCCTGAACAATCAGTAAGACGAAAATACCGATCATTATCCACCGACTAAGCTTTTGACTCTGCTCGGCAGACATGGGCTCAGCGCGGCCTTCGGTCAGCTTGACCAACACATACAAGCCAGCAAACACCGCCAGTATGATTAACAGTAGGTTCATGACAAGGCATCCTCAGATCAACAATAGGGCTTCTGTTATAAGGGTTCTGTTCAAACTGATTATTAAGCTC
>JBFHVZ010000223.1:0-6296 GCA_041589295.1 Pseudomonadales bacterium | reverse complement strand
TTGCTTTGCCATTGCCATTAGCTCGGTCATGGCCATTTGTTTTTCTGGCAACTTGCTAACGCTGTTTATTTTCTACGAAGTGTTAACGCTTTCCACTTACCCGCTGGTGACCCATGCTGGCACCAAAGCGGCGAAAAAGGGTGGCCGTGTTTACTTGGGTATTTTGCTTAGCACGTCCATCGCCTTCTTGTTGTTTGCCGTGATCGGCACTTACAGCGTGACGGGCACATTGGACTTTGTGGACGGCGGTATTTTCGACGAGTCTGAAAGCAAAGCCGTGTTGGGTTTCTTACTGGTGCTGTTTTGTTACGGCATTGGTAAAGCGGCCATTATGCCGTTCCATCGCTGGTTGCCTGCGGCCATGGTGGCACCAACGCCGGTGAGTGCGTTATTGCACGCCGTGGCTGTGGTTAAAGCCGGTGTGTTCAGTATTTTGAAAGTGGTGATTTACATTTTCGGTGTGGATAACCTCAAGGACATTCCCACCACGGATATCATGCTGTACATAGGCGCAGCGACCATTTTGTTGTCGTCTTGCATCGCCATGACCAAAGATAATTTAAAAGCGCGACTGGCCTATTCCACGGTGAGCCAGTTGAGTTACATCGTGGTGGGTGCGTTGTTGGCGTCGTCCATTGCGACGGCCGGTGCGGCGCTGCACATTGCCACGCATGCCGTGGGTAAAATTACTTTGTTCTTTTGTGCCGGTGCCATCATGGTGGCGGCCCATAAAAAAGAAATCAGCGACATGGTGGGTCTAGGCCGCAAAATGCCAATCACCTTCGCGGCATTTGCCATCGGTGCCATCAGCATTATTGGTTTGCCGCCCATGGCGGGCACTTGGAGCAAATGGTATCTCACCATTGGCGCACTGGAAGCGGACAAACTGATTATTGTGGCGGTGTTGATGATCAGTTCGTTGCTGAACATTGCGTACTTGTTGCCCATTCCTATTAAAGCCTTCTTCGCTGCTCCAAGTAATGGCTCCGGTGGTACTGCCAAAGGTGCCGAGCCTTGGAGTTGGTCACAAACTCAAGAAGCGCCTTTACCAATTTTGATTGCGTTAACCGTCACGTCCATCGGCTGCTTGGCGCTGTTCTTTTACCCTGAGCCGCTGATTGAACTGATCAATATGATTCCTGATGTATCGACCGAAATGGGTTCTGCCACGGTCGCTCCAGCCGAAATGGGGGAAGGTTAAATGTCTGACCATCATGATTCCGACGGCTGGTTTGATAAACCAGAAAACGTCAGCAAGATGTTAAAAGTGTTTTATGTGGTGTGTGTGTTGTTAGTAATCGCAGACTTCATCGTTCACCGTCATATTTATCACAGTTGGGAAAACGTCCCAGCGTTTTATGCCATTTATGGTTTCGTTGGCTGTTCGATTTTGGTGTTTATCGCGAAATGGATGCGAACATTTTTAATGCGTGGGGAGGACTATTACGATGAGTAGTGTGATCCCGTTTCTGCCCCTAATGCTTGGCGCGTTTGCCGCGCTGATTCTGCGTGGTTGGACGCGCAATATTATTATGTTGGCTGCGCCGGTTGTGGGTGCTTTGAATTTAATGGGCTTGGAGCACGGTGTGTTCTGGTCCATGGAGTTTATGGGCTACGCATTGGAGCCGGTGAAGGTGGATAAGCTGAGCATGATGTTCGGTTACCTGTTTCACCTTGCTGCTTTGATCGCCATTATTTACGCCTTACATGTAAAAGATACGGTGCAACACGTTGCGGGTTTGGCTTACGCTGCCAGCGCAGTGGGTGCGGTATTCGCTGGTGACTTACTCACCCTGTTTGTGTTTTGGGAATTGCTGGCACTGACCTCGGTGTTTTTAATTTGGGCACGTCGAACTGATCGCGCCTATGCCTCGGGTATGCGTTATCTCATCATTCAAGTGTTGTCTGGCGTGTTGTTGCTGGCGGGTCTATTGATCTTTGCCCAAGTGAACAACAGCCTGTTGTTTACGCAAATAGGTTTGGGCCACGACGGTATTGCCGAAATCGGCGCTTGGTTAATCTTTGCGGCGTTCGGTATTAAGTGTGCGTTCCCGTTTGTGCATAACTGGTTGACCGATGCGTATCCCGAGTCCACGCCTAGCGGCACAATCTTTTTGGCCTCGTTCACCACCAAGGTGGCGGTTTATGCATTTGCCCGTGGTTTTCCCGGTGAAGAAATTTTAGTTTGGATCGGCGTCACCATGGCGTGTTTCCCAATCTTCTATGCCGTTATCGAAAACGATTTGCGCCGCGTATTGGCGTACAGCTTGATTAACCAGATTGGCTTTATGATCGTGGGTATTGGCATAGGTACGTCATTGGCATTGAACGGTGCCGTAGCGCACGCCTTTAACGACGTTATCTTTAAAGGCTTGTTGATGATGACCATGGGCGCGGTACTGCACATGACCGGCAAGATAAATGGTTCGGAACTGGGCGGGCTTTATAAATCCATGCCGAAGACCACTATCTTCTGTATTGTGGGCGCGGCGTCTATTTCGGCATTCCCGCTGTTCAGCGGTTTCGTGTCTAAGTCGATGATTATGGCTGCCGCCGTGAAAGAAGGTTACGACTACGTTTGGTTGCTGCTGTTATTCGCCGCTGCCGGGGTATTCCACCACGCGGGTATTAAGATTCCTTATTTTGCGTTCTTCGCTCACGACTCAGGTATTCGCACCACAGAGCCACCAAAAAATATGTTAATCGCCATGTTCTTAGGTGCAGTAGCCTGTGTGATTTTAGGTACGTTCCCTGCGCAAACGGTTTATGCCCTGTTACCTTGGGAGCACAACTACGAGCCTTATGATGTCACCCACGTATTAACGCAATTGCAGTTGTTGTTCTTCTCTGCGTTGGCGTTTGTTTGGTTGAATCTGCAAAGATTGTATCCACCCGAACTGCCATCCACTAACTTGGATGCGGATTGGTTGTATCGCAGATTAGCGCCTAAATTTGTCACCACATTTGGATGTGCAATCTACGGCACTTACGTGAAGTTCGAGCGTTCTTCGTTGGCGCTGATTAAACGTATGATTCGCCAAACCTATGATGTTGAACAGGGTCAACCGAAAGGCTATTTCGCGCGCTTATGGCCAGTGGAAACCATGGTGGTTTGGGTGGCCGTGTTATTGTCAGTGTATTTGGTGTTCTATCACATTTAATACCTAGACTAGCGACGATTACTAAAACAAAAAGAGCGGCTTGTTGGCCGCTCTTTTTGTTTTTGGGTTTGTTTTTGCTTTAGTTTCAACCCTGCTTTAACGCCCACTGAACATGCTCGCGCACCAGATCAGAGGGGTTGTTTATTTTTGCGCTTAACGCCTGCTCGATTTCAAGTAGCGTTTGCGGTGCTAATTCTTTTTTTGCTAATGCGTTGCCTAACGCTACCGCAATATTTCTAAGCCACCTTTCATAACCGGCCCGCCTTATGGGTGTACCCTCGGTTTTTTGCAAAAACGTGGCTTCGTCCCAATTAAACAATTCAATCAGCGATGCGCTGTCCAAACTGTGCCTAGGAGTGAAGTCGCGCTCTTGTGTGGGTTTAGAAAATTTATTCCACGGGCAGCACAACTGGCAATCGTCACAACCAAAAATACGGTTACCCATTTTACTGCGCAGCTCTTCGGGAATCGGTCCTTTTAATTCGATGGTTAAATAACTGATGCATTTGCGGCCATCAACCACATGGTTGTCGACGATGGCACCTGTGGGACAAAAGTCGATGCAGGCTTTGCAACTACCGCAATGCATTTGGCCAAATGGTTCGTCCACGGGTAAGGGTAAGTCAGTGAATAACTCCCCCAAGAAAAAATACGAGCCGGCTTTGGGGTTAATCAGCATGGCGTTTTTGCCAATCCAACCTTGGCCGCTTTGTTGTGCCAGTGCGCGCTCAAGTACAGGGGCGCTGTCCACAAATGCACGATGCCCGTACTCGCCTACTTGCTCTTGAATGTGTTTGGCTAATTGCGTTAAGCGTTTGCGAATAAGTTTGTGGTAATCGCGCCCCAGCGCGTAGCGACTAATGTAAGCGTCGGCTGGGCGGTTCAAAACTTTTAAGGTTTCGATCTCTGGCGGCATGTAGTCCATGCGCGCAGTGATCACGCGCAATGTGCCGGGGACTAATTCGTCAGGGCGATAGCGTTTATTGCCGTGGTCTGCCATGTAGGCCATTTCGCCGTGATAGTTTTTTGCCAGCCAGTTTTGCAAATGCTGCGCGTGTTCGCCCACGTCCACATGGGTAATGGCGACTTGCTGAAACCCAAGCTCACGTCCCCAGCGCTTAATATCTGTGGCGAGGGTGGCTAATGTCTCGGCGCTAAAATGAGAATCGGACAAGATACAACCTATAAAGCGGCAGTGGAGCCCGACAACATTGGGCGCCACCGACGATGTGCGTATAATCGCTGAGATTTTAAACGAATACGGCTGGCGAAACACAGACAAAGGCCAAGCATTTTACGGATCACGCAAATAAGGAATAGGGATGGCTGCTTCAGGACCCGCAACGCTGCTAGCTCAATCACCCACGACCCTGCTGTACACAGCCGAACAAGTGCGCGAGCTAGATCGGCAGGCCATAGACGAGTTGCACATAGATGGTTACGCGCTCATGGAGCAGGCCGGTGAAGCGGCATTCGCAGCGCTGTTGAGTGAGTGGACTCAGGTGCGTCACTTGGTGGTGATCTGTGGTGCAGGCAATAACGGTGGCGACGGTTATGTTATTGCGCGCTTGGCACAAGAGCACGGCTTTGATGTGCAGCTATTGGCGGCCACACCTGTGGATAGACTCAGCGGCAGCGCGAAACTGGCTGCCGACGGCGCGATTGAGTCCGGCGTTTCTGTGCAGTCCTTAAAACAAGGTGATGTCATCAACTGGCCCGCAGCGGGTGTGGTGGTGGATGCTTTATTGGGAACTGGATTGCAAGGGGAAGTACGTGCCGTGCAGGCCGACGTCATCGACCAAATCAACGGGTGTGGTTTGCCTGTGTTGGCGGTGGATGTGCCGTCTGGCTTGTGCAGCGATACCGGCAATGTATTGGGCTGTGCGGTCAAGGCAGACCTGACCATTACCATGATTGCCCACAAGCGTGGCTTGTTTACGGGGCAAGGCCCCGTGTATGCAGGTGAAGTACGTTTAGCAAAATTGGGTGTACCGCAAGCGGTACTGGATACGCAGACACCCAGCGGCCATTTAGTGAGTTGGCCTCAAATTCAGCGTCAAAACTTACTGGTTGGCCGTCGTGCCTTGGATGCACACAAAGGACATTTTGGTCACGTGGTGATTTGCGGTGGTGACTTGGGTTTTGGTGGCGCGGTCATCATGGCTGCAGGTGCCGCATTGCGGGCAGGTGCAGGCTTGGTCAGCGTTGCGACCCAGCCAAACCACATTCCCGCATTGCTGGCGCGCTACCCTGAAGTCATGGCGCACGGAGTCGATGGTGGTCAGGATGTTCAAGAGTTACTCGCCAAGGCGGATGTGATTGTCATCGGCCCTGGCTTGGGCCAGCGCCACTGGGGACAGCAGTTATTGCAACAGGCGATGAAGCTAGATACCCCCGTGGTATTAGACGCAGATGCGCTAAACCTATTGGCACAGGGCCGCATCCAGCATAACCTTGGCGCCCGAGATAGCGTGATCACACCTCACCCCGGTGAGGCTGCGCGATTACTGGGTTGCGAAACCGAGGAGATTCAACGTGACCGTTTCGCCGCGGCGGTTACGTTAAGTGAGCGCTTTAACAGCCATGTGGTGTTAAAAGGTTTGGGAACGTTAGTGGCCGACGGTCGGGACATTAGCGTGTGTACAGATGGTAATCCGGGCATGGCCAGCGGCGGCATGGGCGATGTTCTGTGCGGCATTTTGGGTGCTATGTTGGCGATGCAGCAAAACACTGCCGCTCATGCCAAAGTCAGCTTAAAATTGGCGATTGATACGGCGGTGTGTTTACACAGCGCGGCGGCAGATTTGGCCGCAGCAGATGGAGAAAATGGCATGGTGGCCACCGATCTGTTGCCTCAGGTACGCAGTTTATTGGCTTAAATGTTCGCCGCTGGTTAGCGGCAAAAGAGCAAGACAGAATCATGAGTACAGCGTTACAAACCGTCTCTCTCTCCTTTGCAGATGAGCCCGCCATGTTGGTGTGGGCCCGTGACGTTGCCCCGCAACTGCAAGGCGGTGAAGTGTTATATCTGCACGGTGACTTAGGCATGGGTAAGACCACCTTGAGCAGAGGCCTAATTCAAGGTCTGGGCCACCAAGGGGCGGTGAAAAGCCCGACCTACACCTTGGTGGAACC
>JBFHVZ010000222.1:0-6381 GCA_041589295.1 Pseudomonadales bacterium | reverse complement strand
TATCAGCGCCAAACTTCGTTGAATTAGAAGTGGTTGAAACCGACCCAGGTCTGAAAGGCGACACCGCACAAGGTGGTTCAAAGCCTGCGACCTTGACCACAGGTGCCGTGGTGAAAGTGCCGCTGTTTATCAATATTGGTGAAGTTTTACGTATTGATACTAGAACTGGTGATTATGTTTCTCGCGCTAAGGGTGAATAGAAGCTATTTGCGTCGCCAGAGCGTTGTTAAAAATTTTATCGAGGTCCTCATTTAGTAAACTAAACTGCGGCCTCTCAAAAATTTTTGCCTAGCTCTGGCTTCCTCAATAACGCTTCTTAGGCGGCTGTTGTGACAGCACTGCTAACAACAGGAAAACCGTAGGTGAACGCTTACGGTTTTTTGTTATCCGAGAAATCATTTCTTACCACAATTTATTTAGACGTAAACGTATTGAAGTTGAACCGGCAATTGGGTTTGCTTCTAGCTTCCGGCTTCCGGCTTCCGGCTTCCGGCTTCCGGCTTCCGGCTTCCGGCTTCCGGCTTCCGGCTTCCGGCTTCCGGCTTCATACGTTCAGCGTCAGGCGACCAACATGACTTGGCAACCTTCTGCTTCTCTTGATTCGTTAAAAGCTCGCGCTGAGTTCTATCGCTATATTCGTGATTTTTTTGCGTTGCGCGATGTGCTTGAGGTGGAAACCCCTGCGTTGTCGCAAGCTGGGGTGAGCGATCCGTATTTGAGTCCGGTGCAGGCTAGCTGTATGGGTCAGGCGGCGTACTTGCACACGTCGCCGGAATACCCCATGAAGCGGTTATTGGCGGCGGGCAGTGGTGATATTTACCAGATCTGTAAGGTGTTTCGCGACGGTGAATGCGGGCGTCGGCACAACCCTGAATTCAGTATGTTGGAATACTACCGTTTAGGGTTTTCGTTAATGTCGCTCATGGATGAAGTTGCGCAGCTAGTGGGTGACTACTTGGGTATTCAGGCGCGCATGGATTTAAGTTATGGCGAGGCCGTGCGTCGTTACAGTGGGCTGGATCCATTTAGCGCCAGCGATGAGTCGCTGCTGCAACAGGCCCGCGCCTGTGCAGGCGACCCTGAATTAATGCTCGATCGTGACGGTTGTCTCGATCTCATTATGACCCACTTGGTCGAGCCGAATTTGCCTAAGCACACCTTGGTGTTTATCCACAGTTATCCACAGTCACAAGCGGCGCTGGCCAAGGTGGCGGAAAACCATGATGGCCATGCCGTGGCGAAGCGTTTCGAGCTGTATGTGAACGGTTTGGAGCTGGCCAATGGTTACGACGAGCTGAGTCAAAGCCATGAACAACGTGGGCGCTGTGAAAAAGACCTCGCGCTTCAGGCTCAGCTAAATGGCCAAGCGCGGCCGCTGGATGAGCGCTTCCTTGCGGCCATTGAGCATGGCCTGCCAGACTGTTCAGGTGTGGCCTTGGGGCTTGACCGTATTCTTATGTTAAAGCTCAACGCCAGCCATTTAGATCAGGTACTGGCGTTCCCATATCCCATTAGTTGAAAGCCCTCAGTGCTTGGCACTTGCCAGTGGTCAGAAGCGTCTATGCTTAGTGGAGGTTTCACCATTTTGAGCAGGCCGAATGACCGTCAGCGTCCATCGACTGATTACCAAACTCTTTAAAGCGCTGCCTTCTGCGTTTTGTACAGGGTCTTCTAGCGAGCTTTCTACTGGGCAGTCTATAGAGGCTCGGCCGTTGAAGTTAACGGCCATCCTTGTAACGGGTGGCCTGTATTTTTTGGCGGCATGGGCTGGGTTGTTCTTCGCGCTGCCTCCGGGTTTTGCCAGTGTGGTCTGGCCCGGCGCAGGGGTCGCGTTGGCCTTGGTGCTTTTGTACGGCAATCAGGCGCTGATCGGCTTATGGATAGGCTCGCTGTTGGCGAACTTTTATGTGGTCGGCCAAGGCGGTGAACTTAGTCTGACAGCGCTAATGCTACCGGCATGGATCGCATCGGGTTCTACGTTGCAGGCGTATGTTGCGGCCTGCCTGATTCGACGTTTTTGCCATTGGCCACAACCGTTCGAAACGGTGGCTTCCACCCTTAAGTTCTTTGTCTATTCTGGGCCCCTTGCAGGGTTGATCGCCAGCTCCATCGGCGTGGCTGGGCTTATTCTATTTGTCGGTCTGCCTGTCGAAAAAGCGGGCTTTAATTGGTTCAGCTGGTGGATTGGTGACACCGTGGGCATTTGGTTTTTTGCCCCTGTCGTGATTGTGTTTGTGCGAGAAAAAGCGCGTTTGCGAGGTTGGCTGATTTTAATTCCGTCGGTGCTTATTTTTAGTCTGATTTGTGTGGCGTTTATTTATTCCCGTGACAACTTTATTCAAAACATTCGCAAAGAAGTGACCGAACATGCAGATCAAACCGTTGTGGAATTAGATCAACGCGCTCGGGCCGCAGGGCAAATGCTAGAGATACTGCGTGAGGTATTTAGCAAATATGAGCCTAAAAATGACAAAGCCTACAACGAAATGTTGAATGCCATCATAGGTGAGCGCGCCGAGTTTCAGCAGGTCCTTTGGTATAAGGTCGATAGCAAAAACCGCAACCTATATACCCCGATACGTCGCTGGCAAACGCAAACAAATGGCAGTGTTATCTTGGCGGGGCATAAACTGCATCAAGCTGAGATAAAAGACCTTATTAGTCGCGCGCAAAACAAGGCCAGCACGGTATCCACCACCATACAAATCCACTCGCCAGCCATGACGGCGTTATATGTGGCGTTACCCTTGTATCATAACGGTCAAAAATTCTTCGTCCCACAAACCCCTTATCAAAAAGAATTTGGTTTCTACGGAGCCCTGGTTGCACAGTTGGATTATCAGGTCTTAACGCAATCTTTAAGCGCCATTATGGATAAGTGGGGGATGGATCTACACGTGTATCGCCGCGATGCTGATAAGGGCTTGGTCAGTTTATTTGGCCAGCCACTGCCTAAGTCACCATTTATGGTCGAACGCCAACAAACTATCTTTGAGCAGCCTTGGTATTTCCGGTTTAGCCATTCGGATATTGTGCCGGTTTACGGCAAAGACTGGTTAAGTTGGTATAGCTTAATCCTCGGCACCTTGATGGGGTGTGCGATTCAAGTGCTGATCTTAATGTTGACCTCATTCAATATTCGCCTAGGCAACGAGGTGCGAGCCAAAACCGAAGACTTAGAAAAAATGAACTTTGCATTAATTGATGCAAACCAAATTAAAACTCGATTTTTAGCGAATATGAGTCATGAAATTCGTACCCCGCTAAATGCGATACTTGGCTTTTGTAAAATTGCACGCAGTAAATCTAACGATGAAATACGTCACTATTACTTTGAAAAGATAGAAGAGTCTTCGCAGCTTCTAAATCATATCGTTAACGACATTCTTGATATTGCGCAACTAGAAAAGGGCAACCTAAAACTAGAACGAAAACCCATGAACATTAGGAAGATCATGCACGATATTCGTACCATGTATGAACCTTCAGCGCGTAAAAAGTCGTTAGATTTCGGTGTTGAAGTTGGCGCGGATGTCAGTGAATACGTTCAAGGTGATCCCATTCGTATAAAACAAATTCTAATGAATTTGTGTAGTAATGCCATCAAGTTTACCGATCAAGGTCATGTGAAAGTGAAGGCTGTTATCTCCCACGAAAACCGCTTTCTACAATTTTGCGTCGAGGATACCGGTATTGGTATACCCATGCAGTACCAAGGGGAAATCTTTCAACAGTTCAATCAAAAAGATCTTTCCTCGACGCGCAAATATGGTGGCACAGGCTTGGGCCTGTCGATTACCCATAAGCTGGTTAATTTAATGAACGGGGCTATTTGGCTAAAAAGCACCGAAGGCTTAGGCAGCGAATTTTTCGTCACGCTACCCTACAAGCCTGCTGATGCACCCGTTACAGAAGAAGGCCGAGCCGAGCATTCGCAATTAAAAAACAAAACCATTTTGGTGGCCGAAGATAATTTGGTGAATCAGGAATTGATTCAAGAGATTTTAAAGGATTGGAATTGCTATGTAATTTTGGCGTTAAACGGGCGCGAAGCCATCGACATGTTACGGCAAAATCCTCAGATTGACGCCGTGCTTATGGATTGCCAAATGCCGATTATGGACGGTTATCAAGCAACAGAACGTATCCGTTCGGAACAACGGTGGAAGCACTTGCCCATTATTGCGTTGACCGCCAACGTCATGCCAGATGATGTGGAAAAGAGTTTGCAGTCGGGTATGAGCGCGCACCTTGGCAAACCCATCGACGAAGAATTACTCTACGACACCTTGGTGTTCTTCACTCATCAGAAACGCTAAAGCCTATTCTCACTTTTACGAATTTTTGTTCGGGTGAGTCCGAGTTTTTCCGCATTCGGATGACAGCTCAGCCGACGCAGATTGTTGATAAACCTCTTTACTTTCATTTCGAGTGTCTTTTTCAGGTCGCCGCAAGCACGTACCCAAAGCACTTCGTGGGGCAGGCTCTCCATGCGTTGGAATATCTGAAAAACACGCGTCAAAACAAAAGCTCGGGATTCCGTAAGCGCGGTTAAAAACTGCGCTTAGTCATGATGCAAGTGATGGATTACCAGAAGGCTTCGTCTTGCACATCTGGCGGCGCGTCGTAGGCGTTATCTTCTTCTTCGCGCTGTTGTTGTAGTTCATCCAATAACGAGCCAGAACGCTTGATGCTGGTTTCTTGATCTTCGTCGGGTTTGGCGTCGCCTTCTTGGTCTTGACCATAGCCGCCGGCGCGGCTGGCAATGGCTTTGTCGGTGCGTTTGTTTAATACCACAATGGCGATGCGGCGATTAATGGGGTCTTGTGGGTTATCAATATTGAAATGGGCTTTGTCGCCCATGCCCACCACTTGCGCAATTTTTTCTTCGGTTAAGCCCGCGTCGGATAAGGTGCGGCGTGCGGCGTTAGCGCGGCCTGCACTGAGTTCCCAATTACCTGGGTCCCAAGGGTTGGCTGCGCCCGAACTGTCTGTGTGGCCCGTGATGGAAATGCGGTTGGGTACTGAACCTAAAATAGGGGCCAGTTCGTACAGAATGTCTTCGGCGTAATATTTCAAGCGGGATGAACCGGGATCAAACATTGGGCGATTGGTTTTATCCACAATTTGGATGCGTAAACCTTCACTGGTGATGTCCACTTTAAGTTGATCTTTGTATGGGCTTAACGTGGCGCTTTCGTTAATTTTATCTTGGAAGTCGGACTGCATTTCCTCGAGCCGTGCTTTCTCGATGGCTTCGGCCGCGCTTTCTATTTCTTCTGCTTGCAGAACTTTAGTGGGGTCGACGGTTTCACTGACAGCCACATTGTTTTGTACCGACGGGCTGCCGCCCAAATCAATGACCCATTTGCTGGGTACTTTTTTACCGTCTTCATATGCCGCTGGATCATTAAAGTAGCCCGCGACCGCTGCGATTTCTTCTTCGTTGGATGAGTTGATTAGCCACAGGATTAAGAACAGCGCCATCATGGCCATGGCAAAGTCCGCCAGTGCGACTTTCCATGCACCGCCGTGATGACCATGATGGCCTTTTTTTATCCGTCGAATGATGACGTTTTGCTGTTCAAACTTATCCATGTGGTTTTGCTAGCTTCGCAAATTCCTTTTCAACTTTTTTAAAAACAGATCATTCGTAGAAGGGATTGCTACCGGCCACGTACTTTGTTTTCCAGCTCGCTGAATGACGGCCGTCCATGACTGAACAAGACTTTACGGCCGAATTCCACGGCTAACTGTGGTGGTAGACCATTCACCGACGCAATGATGGTGGCCTTGGCCGACTCGTATAATTTAATTTCTTCGTGGGCAATGTGCTCCATGGACGCGGCGATTGGGCCGAACAAACCATAGCCAAATAGAATCCCCGAGAACGTGCCGACGAGCGCAGCGGCAATGTGGCGACCTAATTCTTCCATTGGCCCGTCAATGGCACCCATGGTGATTACAATACCCAGTACCGCAGCGACGATACCAAAGCCCGGCATGGCGTCGGCGATTTTTTGCACGGCGGCGCTGGGCTGTTGTAACTCGTGTAAACGGGAGTCGATCTCCATGTCCATGAGTGCGTCTAATTCGTGGGCTTGCATGTTGCCCGAAGCAATCAAGCGGAAGTAATCGGCAATAAAATCGGCTAGAGCATGGTTGCCCTGCACGGCGGGGTATTTGGAAAAGATGCCGCTGGACTGTGGGTTTTCCACATCGGCTTCGATGGACATCATGCCTTCTTTTCGGCTTTTATCGAGTATGTCGTAGATGAGGCTGAGTACGTCCATGAACATGGCTTTATTGGCTTTACTGCCAATGATTACCTGTGGCATCACTTTAAAGATGTCCATGTGAATCGCCGCCGGATGGCTAACG
>JBFHVZ010000221.1:0-6394 GCA_041589295.1 Pseudomonadales bacterium | reverse complement strand
GCAGAAACTCCTAGCCAAACTGAAATTGTTATCAAAGGTGTTGATAAACAACAGGTTGGTCAAGTTGCTGCTGAGATTCGTGGCTACCGTCCACCAGAGCCTTATAAAGGTAAAGGTGTTCGCTATGCTGACGAACATGTACGTCGCAAAGAAGCTAAGAAGAAATAGGGTTAGATCATGAACGAGAAGAAAATAGCACGCGTTCGTCGTGCTCGTCGCGCTCGCATGAAAATGCGCGAGATCGGTGCGACCCGTCTGTGTGTAAACCGTACTCCACGTCACATTTACGCCCAGATTATTTCGTCCGATGGTGCTCAAGTTTTAGCTACCGCTTCAACTGTAGAGAAAGATCTACGTGAAGGTAATACCGGTAATGCTGAAGCTGCAGCAAAAGTAGGCCAGCTGATTGCTGAGCGTGCGATTGCTAAAGGCATCAAAAAAGTTGCTTTTGACCGCTCTGGTTTTAAATACCATGGTCGTCTGAAGGCGTTAGCTGATGCAGCCCGCGAAGGCGGTCTGGAATTCTAAGGGGCGGAGACATGGCAAACGAACGTGTAGAACGCGGTGGCGAAGGCGAACTTCAAGAGAAGTTAGTTCAAGTTAACCGAGTTGCGAAAGTAGTAAAAGGTGGTCGTATCTTCGGCTTCACAGCTTTGACTGTGGTAGGCGATGGTAAAGGCAAAATCGGTTTCGGTCGTGGTAAAGCGCGCGAAGTTCCAACTGCAATTCAAAAAGCAATGGAACAAGCTAAGCGCAACATGATCGATGTTCAATTGGACGGCGACACGCTGCAATATCCTGTTAAGGCCCGTCACGGCGGTTCTAAGGTATACATGCAGCCTGCGTCTCAAGGTACAGGTATCATCGCCGGTGGTGCGATGCGTGCGGTACTAGAGATGGTTGGCGTACAAAACGTATTGGCTAAGTGCTACGGTTCCACTAACCCTGTGAACGTAGTACGTGCAACTTTCAACGGTCTGCGCAACATGCGTAGCCCTGAGCAAGTGGCTGCCAAGCGCGGAAAATCTGTAGAAGACATTCTGGGGTAATCCGACATGGCAAAAGTTAAAGTTACACAAGTGCGCAGCACTATCGGCAAACTGCCTAAGCACATCGCAACCATGAAGGGCTTAGGTTTACGTCGTATCGGTCACACTGTAGAACTTGAAGACACGCCAGCAGTACGCGGCATGATCAACAAGGTTCACTACATGGTGAAAGTGGAAGGAGAGTAATGATGAAATTGAATGCTCTTAGCCCAGCACCAGGTTCGCGTCCTTCAGGTAAGCGCGTTGGCCGTGGTATTGGTAGCGGCCTCGGTAAAACCGGCGGTCGTGGCCACAAAGGTCAAAAGTCTCGCTCTGGTGGTCGTGTGAAGCCAGGTTTCGAGGGTGGTCAGATGCCATTGCAGCGTCGTCTACCTAAGTTCGGCTTCACCTCTCGTCAAGCTCAGTATGTTGCTGAAATTCGCTTGAACGAACTACAAGCTGTAGACGCAGACGTGATCGATCTAGAAGCGTTGAAAAAAGCCGATATCATCGGTGAAAAAATTCAACGCGCTCGCGTGATTCTGTCTGGCGAACTGAAGAAAGCTGTTACCGTTAAAGGTCTTAAAGTGACCAAAGGCGCGCAAGCAGCAATCGAAGCCGCTGGTGGTAAAGTAGAAGAATAAGGACCATTTTAGATGGCTAAACAAGGCTCACTACCAACAGGAATGGCTCCAGCAGGACTGGGCGAATTATGGTCTCGTATCAAATTCGTGCTGCTGGCCATCGTCGTTTACCGTATCGGGGCACACATCCCGGTTCCTGGTATAAACCCTGATCGTCTAGCTGCCTTGTTCGACCAGAACCAAGGCACCATCCTGAGCTTGTTCAACATGTTCTCGGGTGGTGCGTTGGAACGCATGTCGATCTTCGCACTAGGTATCATGCCGTACATTTCTGCCTCTATTATTATGCAGTTATTAACGGCAGTGAGCCCACAGCTGGAAGCTCTCAAAAAAGAGGGCGAGGCTGGCCGTCGTAAAATCAGTCAATATACTCGTTACGGCACAGTGGTTTTGGCCACTGTCCAAGCCTTCGGTGTATCCGCGGGCTTGGCTAGCCAAGGTATCGCGTTCTCTGCTGACCCAATGTACTACATCACTGCGGTATCCACCTTTGTGTGTGGTGCGGTATTCCTGATGTGGTTGGGTGAGCAGGTCACTGAGCGTGGTATCGGTAACGGTATTTCTCTGCTGATTTTTGCCGGTATTGTGGCTGGTTTGCCAGGCGCCATCGGTCAATCATTCGAATCTGCCCGTCAAGGTGACACCCACATCCTAGCGTTGTTGGGCATCGCCATTGTGGCAATCTTGATTGTGGCCTTCGTTGTCTTCATCGAACGTGGTCAACGTCGTATCGCAATCAATTACGCAAAGCGTCAACAAGGTCGCAAAGTTTTTGCGGCACAGAGCAGTCACCTGCCTCTTAAAATCAACATGGCTGGGGTTATCCCACCCATCTTCGCTTCTTCTATCCTGTTGTTCCCAGCATCTATGGGTCAATGGTTTGGTCGCACCGAAGGTATGGAATGGCTACAAACGGTATCTCTGGCCTTAGGTCCGAGCCAACCTTTGTATCTGATCCTGTTCTCTGCAGCGGTTATCTTCTTCTGCTACTTCTACACTGCCCTGATGTTTAACAGTAAGGACATTGCAGAAAACCTGAAGAAAAGTGGGGCTTTTATCCCAGGTATCCGCCCAGGCGTACAGACAGCCAACTATGTTGACGGGGTATTGGGCCGCTTAACTTTATTTGGCGCTTTATACATAACTGCTGTATCATTGCTGCCCCAATTCTTAGTGGTCGGGTTTAATGTCCCGTTCTACTTTGGTGGTACCTCCCTACTCATCGTAGTAGTGGTAGTCATGGACTTCATGGCACAAGTGCAATCGCACCTGATGTCTCACCAGTACGAAAGTCTGATGAAGAAGTCTAATTTGAAAGGTATTGGCGGCGGTTTGGTACGCTAATCTCGGTATAACTGGAGACTTTCCATGAAAGTACGTGCTTCAGTGAAGAAAATCTGCCGTAGTTGCAAAATTATTCGCCGCAACGGCAGCGTGCGTGTGATCTGTACAGATCCTAAGCACAAACAACGTCAAGGCTAATCCCCGCCGACGTTGTTATATAGGGGGATAGGCTTAATCGGCCAGGATTGGAAACATTCCTGGCCGAGGATTATTATTTGGTGCCTATCCAGAAAAAAGCACTAACACGCTTAGGCGTGATGGGGTGAAAAATGGCTCGTATAGCCGGTGTTAACATTCCTGACAATAAACATGCGGTCATCTCTTTGACCTATGTTTTCGGTGTGGGTAAGCCAACTGCGAAGCAAATCTGTGCCGCAGTAGGTATCGAAGAATCAACCAAAATTAGCGATCTGTCTGACGAGAAGTTGGATGAGATCCGTGCCGAAGTTGCAAAGTTCACTGTTGAAGGTGATCTGCGTCGTGAGCTATCTATGAACATCAAACGTTTGATGGACCTAGGTTGCTACCGTGGCATCCGCCACCGTCGTAGTCTGCCTCTGCGTGGCCAGCGCACTAAAACGAATGCGCGTACCCGTAAGGGCCCACGTAAGCCAATTAAGCGTTAATAGGGCAGGGTTGATTTATGGCAAAGCCACAACGTAACGTTAAGAAAAAAGTTAAAAAGACCGTCGTAGACGGCGTGGCGCACATTCATGCGTCATTCAACAACACGATTGTTACCATTACTGACCGTCAAGGTAATGCTCTATCTTGGGCAACTGCCGGTGGTTCTGGTTTCCGTGGTTCTCGTAAGAGTACTCCTTTCGCTGCACAGGTTGCTGCGGAACGCGCAGGTGAAGCCGCTAAAGAATACGGCTTAAAGAACCTGGACGTAGAGGTTAAAGGCCCTGGTCCTGGTCGTGAATCAGCTGTACGTGCATTGAATGCCGTTGGCTATAAAATTGGCAACATTACCGATGTGACTCCAATCCCTCACAACGGTTGTCGCCCACCTAAGAAACGTCGCGTTTAAGGGGACAGAGAACTATGGCTCGTTATATTGGACCTAAGTGCAAACTGTCTCGTCGTGAAGGTACTGACCTTTTCTTGAAGAGCGGTGTTCGTGCACTAGACTCAAAATGTAAAGTTGAAACCAAGCCAGGTGTACACGGTGCAGGCCGTGGCCGTCTATCTGACTATGGTTTACAGCTACGTGAAAAGCAAAAAGTTCGTCGTATCTACGGCGTACTGGAAAAGCAATTCCGTGGTTATTATAAAGAAGCTGCCCGTCGCAAAGGCGCTACCGGTGAAAACCTGCTTCAGCTTCTTGAAACTCGTTTGGACAATGTCGTGTATCGCATGGGCTTCGGCTCTACTCGTGCAGAAGCGCGTCAGCTGGTATCTCACAAAGCGGTTGCCGTTAACGGCCAGACTGTAAACGTTGCTTCTTTCCAAGTGAAATCAGGCGATGTTGTGGCTGTTCGCGAGAAAGCTAAAAACCAGCTGCGTATCAAGAATGCACTAGAGCTAGCTTCACAGCGTGCTGACATTGCTTGGATCGATGTTGATTCCAAGAAAATGGAAGGTACGTTCAAAGCAGTTCCAGAACGTTCTGAGTTATCCGCCGAAATCAACGAACAGTTGATCGTCGAATTGTACTCCAAGTAATAGAGGAACATAGGGGCAGCTATGCAGCGTTCAGTGAACGAATTTTTAACTCCGCGTCACATCCAAGTAGAGCAGATTAGCAATACTCAGGCTAAGGTTACTCTAGAGCCACTTGAGCGTGGTTTCGGTCATACCTTAGGTGCTGCGTTGCGTCGCATCCTGCTTTCCTCTATGCCTGGCGCAGCCATCGTTGAAGTGGAAATCGAAGGCGTTTTGCATGAGTACAGCACCATCGAAGGTGTACAGGAAGATGTTATTCAAATCCTGTTGAACCTTAAAGGTGTTGCAGTACGTTTGCACGAGCGTGACGAAGCGTATTTAACACTTCACAAGTCTGGTGCGGGCCAGGTAACGGCAGCTGATATTCAGTTGGATCATGGCGTTGAAATCGCCAACCCAGAACACATTATCGCCACCTTGGCTGATAAAGGTGATCTGAAAATGACCATCAAAGTAGCAGCGGGTCGTGGTTACGAAACTGTAGAGTCTCGTAATCAGAATGAGGAAGAAACAAAAGCCATTGGCAAATTGCAGCTGGATG
This sequence comes from Pseudomonadales bacterium, assembly GCA_041589295.1. Lineage (GTDB taxonomy): Bacteria > Pseudomonadota > Gammaproteobacteria > Pseudomonadales > Oceanobacteraceae > Bermanella. The sequence goes on along the minus strand of JBFHVZ010000221.1, from coordinate 1,169 downwards.
CGACTTACAGCCCGGTTAAGCGTGTTGCTTACGGTGTTGAGAATGCCCGTGTGGAACAGCGTACAGACTTAGATAAACTGGTTATCGATCTGGAAACTAACGGCACCATTGAACCAGAAGAAGCGATTCGTCGCTCTGCAACAATCCTGCAGCAACAGCTTGCAGTATTCGTTGATCTGGAAAATGAAGCTGAGCCAGAGCCAGAAGAACAAGAGGACGAAATCGATCCAATCTTGTTGCGTCCGGTAGATGACTTGGAGCTGACTGTACGCTCCGCGAACTGCTTAAAAGCAGAAAACATTTACTACATCGGTGACCTGATCCAGCGCACCGAAGTTGAGTTGCTGAAAACCCCGAACTTGGGTAAGAAGTCCCTTACAGAAATCAAAGATGTATTGGCTTCTCGCGGTTTGTCTCTGGGTATGCACCTGGAAAACTGGCCACCTGCCAGCTTGAAAAAAGATGACAAAGCGCTTGCCTAAGTAGGTTTTGCGGTAGGAATGAGATTATGCGCCATCGTAAAAGTGGTCGTCACTTAAACCGAACGAGTTCTCACCGTCAAGCTATGTTCAAGAACATGGCTGTGTCGTTGATCGAACACGAAATTATTAAAACTACTCTGCCAAAAGCGAAAGAACTGCGTTCTGTTGCAGAGCCTCTGATCACGCTAGCAAAAGAAGATTCTGTTGCTAACCGTCGTCTGGCTTTCTCTCGCACTCGCTCTAAAGAAGCGGTTGGTAAACTGTTCAATGAACTTGGTCCTCGTTACCAAGATCGTCCTGGCGGTTACCTGCGTATTCTTAAGTGCGGTTTCCGTGCGGGCGACAACGCGCCTATGGCTTACGTAGAACTGGTCGACCGTCCAGTTGCTGCTGAAGAAGTTGTTGAAGAGTCTGCTGAAGATTAATCAACGCTTTAAAGCACATAAAAAAACCCGCCTAGTGCGGGTTTTTTTATGGGTGTAATGTGGCGGGAGTCGATGTAGGGCTGATACCTTCAAGGGGCACGCTGAGCCGCGACCTACGACTGGTAGGCGCGTAGGTCGTCCTTTAGGGCGACAAGTAAGGGCGACAAGTAACGGTGAGTCGGACGCCAGAAGCATGAAATAAATTTGGCTTGAAGCTTGACGCCGGAAGCTAGCAGCAAAACCATCATGGTAGCTTCTAGCT
>JBFHVZ010000220.1:0-6410 GCA_041589295.1 Pseudomonadales bacterium | reverse complement strand
GAAGGTCTACGCTTTGCGATCCGTGAAGGCGGTCGTACAGTAGGTGCTGGTGTTGTTGCTAAAATCATCGAGTAATTGGTGTTTTTAGTCGGACGTCGGGAGACTGACGTCGGGCGCCACAAAAGAAGGCCCTGATGTGAAAACATCGGGGCTTTTTTGTTTTTTCTTTGGTGAATTTAATCTAATACTTGTGGTGATAAGCATCAATGATGCTTTGTTGTTTGCCACTATCAATCAGCTGATCTAGGGCACGTTGTAAACGTGTAATCACAGAGTCAGGTACAGATAAGTTACAGGCCAGCCCCATTTTTAGGGCTGTGATATCCATTACTTTAACCAGACCGTAATCTCGTTTAGTGATTTGATCGAATGCCGACTCTGCTAGTGCAACCATATTAATTCGATTGGCTTTTAGTTTTAAAATGGAGTGATCAATATCCACGGCGAGGTCAAGCTTTGTAAAACCTTGCTTTTCTAGAAAGTCTTTCGCGACATCTTCTGCTTGCACCCCAATGCGATACTTTTTCGCTTCTTCTAAACTTTGGATATCTAATCTCATACCCCGATTGGTAATGAGGATTGACTTATTCCAATACAAAGGCTCAATCCATTTAAATTGCGTTGATCTCGCAGGTGAGTGTGTGGTGGTGTATACGCATGTATTCGGACTGGTTAACGCGTTTTTATAAGCCCGCGTCCAAGGGAAGATTACGAGGTCGTAAGGGATTTTTGCTATTTCAAATATCTGCCTAACTTGATCTGTCGCTATGCCTTTTATTTCACCGGCTTCACTGTAGCTTAAGGGTGAAAACTCTTCGGTGTTCACGTTAATAACTTCATTGTTGGCAAATGAGAACGAGCACCAAAACGCAATACAGGTAAGCAGTGTGATTGATTTTTTAAAGGTTTTTATACTGCTTAGGCAAGGACGCGATGTAAGTAAAGCTGACAGCATAATGATTGGCCCTTATGTGTTGAGTGCGGGTCACTGCGTTGTCGAGTTCACTTTACTATAGGCTGAAATTCCCCTTTTTGTCTTGATTGCGGTCTTAGACAGTTCCAAAAGGCTAAAGGCTGCCCACTGCGGAACAGCCTTTAGTTCTGATCGTTTAACTTTTCATGGCCTAACTTATTAGGGCCTAACTTATCAAGGCCTAGCTTTTCATATGTTGGATCACATGAGTTTTTGCGCAAGCTGGTGATAAAGCGGAATGCCGACGATGGCATTAAATGGAAAGGTAATGCCTAATGACATGAGCATAGCCAAACCAATATCCGCTTTAGGAATAGCCGTGCGTATGGCTGCAGGCGCAGCGATATAAGACGCACTGGCGGTCAGTGTGGCGAGTATCACTATGCTGCCTAGGCTTAACCCTAATGCTAGCCCAGCACCTAATCCGATTAAGGATAAAAACACAGGTGCAATCAAAGCAAATAAAAGTAATCGCCATTTTTTCCACGGAATGGGCGATAGCGTTTCGGCAGCGGTTAAACCCATTTCCAATAAGAATAGAGCCAACACGGCTTTAAAGGCACTGGTAAACAGTTCCGTCACTGCTGCACCTTTAATGGGTCCGTACATAAAGCCAATGATGACACCACCCACCAATAGAACGACGCCGCGGTTGGTAAAGGTTTCGCGCCACAATTCACTGTGATGGGCGGTACTTTCACCTTTGCTTAAGCGACGGTATAACGCCAGTGCAACTAAGATGGCAGGCAGTTCAAGCATGACTAAGTACAAAGTGACTTGGCCATTGGTTTCTAGTTGCTGCGTGCTGACATAAGCTAATGCCACAGCGAAAGTACCGGCACTAACAGAGCCATAGTGAGCCGCTAAGCTGGCGGCGTTCGCAGTGTCGGCTTTGGCTATTTTTAAAAGTACAGGTAATACAACAAACGGAATGATTGCACCCAATGCAGCTACGGTAACAAGTTCGGTCACTAGACTCCACGAGAGTGCTCCATGAAGCGCCATGCCGCCTTTAAGGCCTATGGTCAGCATCAGCAATAAGCTCAGGGTTTCATATGCTTCCTTAGGTATGCTGAGATCAGACTTGAGTAAGCCAGCGACTAAGCCCAACACAAAAAACATGACCACAATATCGGGCATGATTACGCACCCTCCTTAATTTCGATCAGTACTTCACCCGGAGTAACACGATCACCTTTTTCCACATAAATGGCGGTGACACTGCCTGACACCGTTGCTTGAATTTCGTTTTCCATTTTCATGGCTTCGGTGACGAGTACACCTTGCCCAGCCTTAACTTGATCGCCGACCTTTACAAGCACATCAACTACGTTCCCTGGCATGGCTGCGGTAACATGACCGGGTGAAGTGGCTTTGCCCCGTTTTTTACCGCCTTCTGCGTGGTAGGCATTAAGCGGTTCGTATAAGGTTTCTTCTGGCATGCCGTCTAACGATAAATACAATTTACGTTTTCCGCTGCCGCCGTCACCGACACCTGTGATAGCAATTTCATAGGTTTCACCGTGAACGTCGATTTTAAACTCGGTCGGGGCGCCATCCATGCTCGCAGTTACGTTGGTAGATTGCAGCGGTAGTAGTGCTTCTGGTTGTAAGGTACCGTCGGCACGTTGTTGTAAAAACTCGCGGCCCAAGTCTGGGAACATGGCGTAAGTTAAAACGTCTTCGGTCGAGGTGGCGAGTTTGCCAATTTCTTGTGTCAGTTTTTCTAATTCGGGCTGCAATAAATCAGCTGGGCGACCTTCGATGACACCTTCGTTGCCGATGGCTTTTTTACGCAGCGCTTCGTTGATCGGTGCAGGTGCTTGGCCGTAACCACCTTGCAAGTAACGTTTTACTTCGTTGGTGATGGTTTTGTATCGTTCAGAACTTAATACGTTATAAACCGCTTGGGTGCCAACGATTTGGGAAGTAGGTGTGACCAGTGGCGGATAGCCTAAGTCAGCGCGTACTCTTGGAATTTCGGCAAAGACATCTTTAATGCGATCTAACGCATTTTGTTCTTTTAATTGGTTTGCCAAGTTGGACATCATACCACCCGGCACTTGATTGATTTGAACCGAAACATCTTCGCGTGTGAATTCGCTTTCAAACTGATGGTATTTTTTGCGCACCTCGCGAAAGTAATCTGCGATTTCGCTAAGAAGGGTTAAATCTAGGCCTGTGTCGTATGGCGTGTCTTTTAACGCCGCGACCTGAGATTCGGTGGCAGGATGGCTAGTGCCACCGCCAAACGAAGAAATCGCGGTGTCGATACGATCAACGCCTGCTTCAATGGCTTTTAGTTGGCACAACGCAGCTAAACCAGCGGTTGAATGGCTGTGCAAAACAATCGGGACGTTTAGCGCTTGCTTTAACGCACTGACCAGCTCGTAGGTTGCAAACGGCGTTAATAAGCCCGCCATGTCTTTGATGGCAATCGAATCGGCACCCATGGCTTGCAGTTTTTTAGCTAACTCAACAAACGTGGCCGGTGTGTGAACGGGGCTGGTGGTGTAACAGATGGTGCCTTGTGCATGTTTACCGGATTTCTTAACGGCGGCCATGGCGGTTTCTAAATTGCGCACATCATTTAACGCATCAAAAACGCGGAATACATCAATACCATTCTCAGCGGCTTTTTCGACAAAGCGTGTGACCACGTCGTCAGCGTAATGGCGATAGCCCAATAAGTTTTGCCCGCGCAACAGCATTTGCAATCGAGTATTGGGCAACGCAGCTTTTAATTGACGTAAGCGTACCCAAGGATCTTCTTTTAAAAACCGCACACAGGCATCGAACGTCGCGCCGCCCCAGACTTCTAAAGACCAGTAGCCAACGCGATCTAACTTTTCACAAATGGGTAGCATGTCTTCGGTGCGTAAGCGCGTGGCGATAAGTGATTGGTGAGCATCACGTAATACAACGTCTGTGACTTCTATGGGCTTTGGTGTGTTTTTATGGGTTTGTTTTTGAGTCATGATAAAAATCTCTTTGGTATTAACGATTAGGCTTTAAACCGAATTCTAAAAACTAAAAATTGAAGTACCGAGAATCACCAACCTGCGTGAGCCGCCACTGCGGTCGCAATGGCCAGTGCCATTTCGGTGGGATCTCGTTTTTCAGAATATTTCAACAGCTCGGGATGTTCTGGCACAAAGCTGGTGTTGAATGTGGCCCGTTGAAAATCATCATTGGCCAAGATGGCTTTGTAATAGGCCGCTGTGGTTTTAATGCCTTGTAAACGCATGTCGTCCAGCGCGCGCAATCCGCGTTCGACGACTTCTTCCCAAGACAATGCCCACACCACTAGCTTGAGACACATGGAGTCGAAGTAGGGTGGGATTTCATAGCCAGTGTAGATAGCGGTATCGACACGTACGCCAGGGCCGCCCGGTGCGTAGTAGTGGGTTACGCGGCCAAAGCTGGGTAGAAAGTCATTTTTCGGGTCTTCGGCGTTAATACGAAACTGCAAAGCATAACCGCGAAACTGAATGTCTTCTTGGCGGTAGCGCAGCTCAAGACCGGAAGCGACGCGGATTTGTTCGCGCACTATGTCGATGCCGGTAATCTGCTCCGTGATGGTGTGCTCCACTTGTACACGGGTGTTCATTTCCATGAAGTACACCTCGTTGCCGGTGAGCAGAAATTCCACCGTGCCCGCGTTTTCATAACCGACAGCTTGAGCAGCTTTAACCGCAAGATTACCAATATAGCTACGCTGCTCAGGTGTGAGTTGAGGGCTAGGGGCGATCTCTATGAGCTTTTGGTTGCGGCGCTGAATCGAGCAATCCCGTTCGAACAAGTGCACCACGTTGCCGTGGCTATCGGCCAGAATCTGCACCTCGATGTGTTTCGGATTCACGATACATTTTTCGAGAAACACTTCTGCACTGCCAAATGCTTTGGTGGCTTCGCTGATGACGCGAGGGTATTGGGTATGCAAGTCGGCCGCGCTGTCACAGCGGCGTATGCCGCGCCCACCACCAGAAGTGGCCTTAAGCATGACGGGATAACCAATCTTCTCTGCTAGCGTTAAGGCTTCGTCTAAGTCTTTCAAGTTGCCTTCGGAGCCCGGTGTGACCGGTACGCCGGCGGCGCGCATGCTGTCGCGGGCTTGGGTTTTGTCACCCATTTTGTGGATAACATCGGAGGCTGGGCCAATGAATTTAATGCCCTGCTCTTCGCACAATTTGGCGAACTGGGCGTTTTCGGACAAAAAGCCGTAACCGGGGTGAATGGCGTCTGCGCCTACTTGCTTGGCTAGGCTCACAATACCGTACGGGTCTAAGTAGCCTGCCAATGGGTCGTCACCCAAATAGTAGGCTTCGTCAGCGCGCTTAACATGTAAACCATAACGGTCGGCATCTGTGTAGATGGCCACTGAGCGCAAGCCCATTTCTGCACAGGCGCGAATGATACGAACAGCGATCTCACCGCGATTGGCAATGAGTATTTTCTTTAACATGACTGTGTTTCCGTGGTGGGTTGCCGTGGTGTGAATCCAATGGCGGAAAGCATGGTTGTGCACAGCTATAAAGTAAAATTGATTTTATTTAGCTCATGTATAACCTATTGCTTATACATAAAACCTAAAGCGTGACCATGCCGTTATCAGTTCAAAAGTTAGTTGGGCGATTGACCTTGCGCCAATTACAGGTGTTTTTAAGCGTCTACCAAACCCGCAGTTATTCGAAAACAGGGGAGCTGATGGGGCTCACTCAGCCCGCTGTCAGTAGTCAAATAAGGCAATTGGAATCGGCCCTTGAGGTGCCCGTCTTCGAATACGTCGGACGCAAATTATTTTGCACGGCGGCGGGAGAGGTGTTGGCCAGCAGTGTTCGCTTGATCTTTGATGAGCTTAAGTTTTTGCAAACCAACTTGGCGGCTCTTGAAGGGCAGGTGGCCGGCAGTCTCAAGTTGGTGGCAGTGAATACGGCTCAGTATGTTGTGCCGTACTTGCTTAAAGGGTTTGTGGTGTCACATCCGCAAGTCAACGTGCAGGTGGGTGTGGTGAATCGCGCAGAAGCGCTACGTCGTTTAAGCGAAAATCAGGATCACATAGTTATCATGGGGATTGTGCCTGATGAAAAGCCGTTGGCTTCATTACCATTTTTGGATAATGAGTTAGTCGCGGTTGCGAATGCCGATCATCCGATTCACAAGTTGCACAGTCCGACGTTTCTTGACTTTGCCCGTGCTGGATTGCTCAGCCGCGAGTCGGGTTCTGGTTCGCGTTTAGCGCTTGAATTGTTTTGCCAAGAGCAGCGTTTATCCATGCCGGTTATGATGGAGTTGGGATCCAACGATGCCGTTAAGCACGGTGTGTTAGCTGGGTTGGGTGTGGCTGTGCTGCCAAAGCTTAGCATTGTGCCGGAATTGCAAATGGGTGTATTGAAAACCGTGTCGCTTAAGGGTTTCCCCTTGCGCCGATCTTGGT
>JBFHVZ010000219.1:0-6468 GCA_041589295.1 Pseudomonadales bacterium | reverse complement strand
CTAAGTACAAGCTAGGTGAAAAGGTGCTGACCGATCCAGCAGCCAAGGTAGCCGAAGCCGTAACCGTTTGATAACCAGCCAAGCTGACTTCGATAGCCACATCACCCGGTGCAAGCGTTAAACGATAAAAGCCCGATTGGTCGGTATTCGCGCTTGCACCACCTGCTGAAACCACAACATTGGGTAAGACCTGCCCGTCTTCTGCTGACAATACAGTACCCTGTAAAACCGCCTGTGTTGAGACGGCTTCTAAATGCACATTACCCAGTTCTAAGTTTCGCCCAGCAACAAGGTTTAAATCCGCAGAAACCGGTAGGTAGCCTGCCGCTGCAATTTCAATTTGATAATTTCCGGCTGGGATTTCTTTAATTTGAAACAAACCTTGACCATTGGACGCTAACGTCGCAACCACAGCCGAGGTATCGTATGAATACAATTGCACATTGGCACCTGCAACCGGGGCACCTGATTCGCGATTTAATGCGCGGCCCGAAACGGATGCCTCTGTTACCACTGCCGGTGGGGTTACACTAGAAACTGCTTGTGATGACTTTAAAATCAAGGCGGTTGTATAGGCGTCGTCTTGCCATGAACCGTTGGCAAGTTGTTCATCAAATAGTGCGTCCGACACAGATTTATAATCGGTGGCATCTACAGTAGCCTGACGAATCGCAATAATCGCAATGGCTTTTTGCCATGCCGTCAGCGTTGCGCTATCGCTAGTATTTAATTGGTTTACAAGGAAATCTGTGGCTTTTTCAATTTCGCTAGAAATTTGAAAGTGAAACTTAAGGCTATTTAACGCACTTAGGACCAGTGACGTGACATACACCGATTGCTGATTCGAAAGGTTAAGGACAAAAGCACCGCTGGATTGCTGAGTTTGTAATAGGTAGCTCAGTACATTACTGATTAAGCTTGCATTGCTGGGCTCTGCGATCAGTGCCGCTTTTAATGCGAAGGCACTGTCTAAGGGGTTGCTGTCATAACCTTGGTAGGAACCAAAACCCCCATCGCGGTTTTGGTTTGCTTTAATAGATTCAAACTCAGCGGTAACGCTTTGCTGAGATAGGGACTTGATTAAAATCTTCCAATAAAGTGCTTCGGTGTGACTTTGTCGATCTTGATCCACAAAGGCCGATGCAGCAGCTTTATCAAATACAGCGTTTTGACTTTTATCTAAAACCGAAACAGATTCAGCTGTGACTTGAAGCGCATCAGCAAAACCACCTGCCGAATAAAACGCACCATCTTGAGATTGTTGTCCACCCAGCCAACTAACACCACGCTGAATTTTTTCTTGATCGGCATAAACCAATGTCGACACAAGTATGACAAAGCTGACAACAAATAGCGCTATGCGGTTCACACAAGCCTCCTGTCCCTAGGGTTATAATTTTTGGAGGCCGAAGTGTATAGATATGCAAAGGCGCAAACAATCGTTTACCAAAACGATAAACAATTTATTTTGTGATTTTACTCACGATTTATTTTTCAGTACGAAATCTCTTACAGCTAATGAGAATGTTTCCTTAAAAACAAAAATGTTTTTTAGAATGCACTCACCTTTTCTTTTTCAATACCCGTTTTTTGCTGTGGTTTTATAACTCGATGAACCAAGTCCGTCATCGGCGTTACACTAGCATCACGCCCGTAAATAAAGCTTTGCTCTTCTACGATGACTTTGTAGGCTTTATTCATTTGCCAAATTTGCGATTCAGTTGGAAATAAATCGCCAATTACGTTCTGGGCACTAAAATCTTTAACAGAAAAATCCGTAACAGCACCGACTTGCGAAAAGTAATCTAGGAAATTTGCTTTAACCGCTTGATCAGCAATAACAAACGCAATTGCGCTCAATGCCTGGTCCTGACCACTCCAATACGCCCAGCCATCTTTGTAAGCATTGTGCTTACGCCCAAATGCAAAGGTTGAATCATGCAATGCACCAATGGCCGAGTGACAACCCACACAAAATACATGCTCTTCGTAATTTTGTGGTCGCAGTGCGCCAGCTTTATCTTCAATGAAACCCTGAAATCGCCAGCCCAAACCATTCACCACACCTGTTTCATGATCACCAACCACTTGCGGTATTTGTTCTGGAAACAATTCTCGCTCTTGCGCTTCTGCAACCGCAAATTGGTGATGAAACGGCACACTGGCCCAGCCGACTTTCTTTGCATAGCGCAATTCTTTCATGCGCTCTGCGAGCACAACCTGACCGTTCTTTGAATCCACATAGCGCACTGAATGTAAAAACTCTGTGCCCTTGGGGTACAGGCCTGCAGCTAATTGCAATTTGCCTTCTTGTCTCAGTTGTTCGGCGCGACCCACATAGCGCATACCACTGCCATCAACCGCATTGGATTCAAATTTAATTAGACGGGTTTTATTTAGTTTTCCGTTGCGATCTAAATCCACACCCAGCACAACCTCATCGACTTCAGGAATGGTGAGGTCTTGCTGTTTAATAAGCGATTCAACAATGGACAAATTCAACTTATAAATCGCCAATGTTTTTTGGCTGTTTTTATCCAACCAGAAAAGTTCAGGAAGTCGAATCAGCACATCATCGGTCGAACCCGCGGCCGGTACAAAACCACCCGGAAACGGAACATAAACAAAAGCGCGCCAACCTGTGTATTCCCCTTGTGGTGTGCGATCAAAACCCTCTTCATCAAAATTGAAGTAACTATCGGGTACATAACCATCCCACTTGCCGTTGCCATTTCCATCCCATGTTTTAGGTAAAGATTGCAATGCCTTCGCCAATAGCAGTTCACCATTCTTTATGTAGTTGCTTTCGCGCACATAAGCAGACATAGCGTCGTCCGAAATAGTTTTAATGGCCTCGCTTCGATCCTTAAATAAGTTATCCCAGCGATTACGTCGTGCGTACTGATTAAACCCGAATTCCAATTGGGTATCGGCATCATTCATCATATTGGGGGCTTTACTGTCGGTGTGACAGACATAGCAAGGATTGGAAACCACCGATGTTTTCTGATCATCAGGTTGGGTTTTTACATAACATTGCGATGGAATAAAAGCTGCCTGATTGTACAAAAGCTTGCTATTAACAGGTCGCTCCACTTCATTGGCCGACGCAGACAAATTAAGCGTAAAACTCAATGATCCACACAATAGAAATAAACGAAGCATCACAGGCTGCACTCCTTGCAAAAATTCGCAACAGTAAAAACAGTGGAAGAAAAAATCGCGGCCCGCAGTCTAAATTGTCATTCAGGCTTTTGCTACGTTTGACCGTCCTTGTAACTGAGTCTTCAGCCTAAAATGAGAACCCGCTACAATGCAGCACCTTGTTATCCTCTTCGTGTTTACACCATGCCAGCAGCGACACATCAAAGCGCCCCACTCACATTACCCAGCCCAGCAAAGCTAAACTTGTTTTTGCACATTACGGGTCGACGCGCAGACGGTTATCACGAACTGCAAACCATTTTCCAATTCATCGACTACGGCGATGAATTGACCTTTGAGCTAACCGACAATGGCAGCATCGACATTCAACCCGCCATTATGGGTGTCGCCCTCAACGACAACCTTATATATAAAGCAGCAAGAATGGTGCAGCAGGCCTGTGGCACATCAAAAGGCATCAAGGTCGGCTTAAATAAGGTGCTCCCCATGGGCGGCGGCCTAGGCGGCGGTTCATCCAATGCTGCCACAACGCTATTGGCAGTGAATCATTTATGGGGCGCAAACCTGTCTTTGGATGCACTCGCAGAGATGGGTCTACAGCTCGGTGCAGACGTGCCGGTATTCGTTCGCGGCGAAGCCTGCTGGGCCGAAGGTGTTGGCGAAAAGATCACACCAATCAAAGACTTAGCTGAAAACTGGTTTGTGGTGGTGGTACCCAACTGTCATGTGGATACGCGGGAAATTTTTTCAAATAAAGAGTTGACTCGTAACACCGAAAAATGCAGAATTAGCGCCGCTCTGAGGGGCGAGGGTCGAAACGACTGCGAAGCAGTGGTTAGCAAACTCTACAAAGAAGTTGCTAAGTCATTGAATTTGCTAAACAATTTCGGCTCTGCTAGAATGACCGGCACTGGCGCTTGTTGTTTTTTAGAGGTTCAATCTAAAGACCAAGCAAACACGGTTCTAGCCCAGCTACCGGCTGAATCAAAAGCCTTTGTGGCAAGAGGCATTAACCACTCGCCACTGCACACGGCTTTAAACAGTCAGGTCTAAAAAATAGGGGTGTCGCCAAGCGGTAAGGCAACGGGTTTTGATCCCGTCATGCGTTGGTTCGAATCCAGCCACCCCTGCCATTTTTCTTCTAAACTCCATCTTATAGTCTGCCACTAGCACAAAGGGGAAACCGACGTGTCTAAGTTAATGGTCTTTACGGGTAATGCTAACCCGGAACTTGCCCGTTTAATTGTTGAACGTTTGGATCTACCTCTGGGCGAAGCCACAGTGGGTCAGTTCAGCGATGGAGAAATCACGGTTGAAATCAACGAGAACGTTCGCGGTAAGGACGTTTTTATTATTCAGCCTACCTGCGCACCCACCAACACCAATCTGATGGAAGTGCTGTTTATGGCAGATGCCCTGCGTCGTTCATCCGCAGGTCGTGTGACTGCTGTACTGCCTTATTACGGTTACGCCCGTCAGGACCGCCGTGTGCGCTCAGCCCGTGTACCTATCTCTGCTAAAGTCGTTGCCGACATGCTGCAAACCGCAGGCGTTGACCGTGTTTTGACCGTTGACCTGCACGCAGACCAGATTCAGGGCTTCTTTAATATTCCTATGGATAACATCTACGGCTCGCCAATTCTGCTAGACGACATCGAAAAGCAAAACTACGACGACCTGATTGTGGTATCCCCTGACGTGGGCGGTGTTGTTCGTGCCCGCGCCATTGCTAAACAATTAGATGACGCTGACCTAGCCATCATCGACAAACGTCGTCCCCAAGCCAACGAAGCGCAAGTTATGCACATCATTGGTGATGTCACCGACCGCACCTGTGTTCTGGTCGATGACATGGTGGATACCGCGGGCACCCTATGTAAAGCAGCCGCTGCACTGAAAGAGTTCGGCGCGAAAAAGGTTGTCGCTTACTGTACACATCCTGTACTATCCGGCCCCGCAATTGACAACATCAAGAATTCTCAGCTGGATGAACTGGTCGTCACAGACACTATTCCGCTGACAAAAGCCGCGGTTGCATGCGGTAAGATTCGACAATTGACCCTATCTGGCCTGCTGGCAGAGTCCATCCGTCGAATCAATAACGAAGAATCCATCAGCGCCATGTTCCGCTAATCAGCGGATTCAGCACTGAGGAAGCCCAGACGCCTCAACCGTCGTCTGGGTCAAAGAGCCTTAACCTTGGTCGCGGGGTTAGGGCTGATTTCATTTATAGAGGTTAATAAAATGGCTAATTACGTATTAAATGCCGACGTTCGCGAAGTACAGGGTAAGGGTGCGAGCCGCCGCCTGCGTCGTGAGCAAGGTATCACTCCTGGCATCGTTTACGGTGGTGAAAAAGAACCAACTCAGGTTACTTTGAAACTGAACGAACTGAACAAAGCATTCGAAGACGAAGGTTTCTTCAGCCACGTAATCACTCTGAACGTAGGTTCTACGAAAGAATCTGTATTGATCAAAGACGTTCAACGCCACCCATACAAGCCTGTTGTTCTGCACGTTGACTTCCAACGCGTATCTAAGACAACTGTTGTTAAACAGCACATCCCTCTGCACTTCATTAACGAAGAAGCATGTAAAGGCGTGAAACTGGGCGGCGGTAAAATCGCTCACAACATGACTGACGTAGTCGTTATCTGTGAAGCTCAGAACCTGCCAGAATTCATCGAAGTTGATATGGCTGACGTAGAAGTGGGTACCACTCTGCACTTGTCTGACCTGAAACTGGCTAACGGCGTTGAAATTCTTGAACTGACTCACGGCGCTGACCACGACGCAGCCGTTGTTTCTGTTGAAGCGCCTAAAGGCGGTGCTGCTGACGAAGAAGCTGGCGAAGAAGCCGCTGCAGAATAATTTATTCTGAGAAACAGGTTCCCGCGTGAAGGATCAAATTCGACTGATTGTGGGCTTGGGTAATCCGGGCTCAGAGTATGAAGATACCCGACACAATGCGGGTGCCTGGTTTCTGCAAGAGCTGGCACGTTACTATAACGTCCAGCTCAAGCCAGAAAAAAAATTCCACGGCCTAGCTGGCAAAGCCATGATCAAAGGTCAGGAAGTATGGTTGTTATTCCCCACAACCTACATGAATAAGAGCGGTCAATCCGTTCAGGCTCTCGCCAATTTCTATAAAATCCCCGTCAATCAAATCCTAGTGGCTCATGATGAGCTAGACCAACCTGTTGGTGTTGCCAAGTTTAAGTTTAGCGGTGGGCACGGCGGTCAAAATGGCCTGCGTGACATCATTGAAAAGTTCGGTGGCAATAAAGAATTCAAGCGCTTACG
>JBFHVZ010000218.1:0-6539 GCA_041589295.1 Pseudomonadales bacterium | reverse complement strand
GCACAGGCTTAGGACTTTCAATTAGTAAGGTGCTCGCCGAACTTATGGGGGGGGATATTAGCGTCGCGTCTGAGGTGGGTATAGGCAGTCAGTTTACCCTCACCTTACCCTTAGGCGTGGCAGAAGAAACACCACAACCCGTACAAGCAGCCAAATATGCACAAGGATATACTTGGATTGCCGATTGGCACTTGAACCGCATCGTCGACCAATTATTAGATCAAATGCAGTTGCAAGTCACCCCGATTAAATCGTTGGACGAAATCAAACAAGGGGAAAACGCATTCTTAATTGTGGACGAAAAACATATCGACAGTGTAACGTCTGCCGAACGCTCCAGCGGCAGTACCTTAGACCAACCTTTAAACTCAAGCTCAGACCTGTCCCTAAATCCAACCCTAAATCCAACCCTAAATCCAACCCTAGATTTGACCTTAGCACTCACTTATGACGAGCATGGGCACTTGCTCAAGCAAGACAACCAAACCCAATACGAAATATTGCAACTACCCATCACCTATTCAGTCTTGGCGCGTCACTTACTAGAGAGCAAAGACGAATCGCACAACGAATTAAGTGAGACCAGTCTAAAAGGTTGCCGCATCCTAGTCGTGGACGATAACTTAATAAATCGCGAAATTGCCAAAGAATTACTTGCGCAAATTGGCGCGGAAATAGATGAAGCCGAAGACGGCCAACAGGCTTACGAAAAAGCCGTATCGGGTCAATTTCACATTGTGTTGATGGATATTCACATGCCCGTGATGGATGGTTACGAAGCCAGTTATCGAATTAACCGCGCCATGGGCAACAATAGTCCCGCCATTATTGCTTTGTCTGCCAAAGCCATGGACGAAGACAAACAAGAAGCCGAAAAATCTGGTATGTGCGGCTATGTCGCTAAACCCTTCGCACTTGAACAACTCTTTCAAGTCATTCTCCTGCACTGGCAACCCTAATACGGTTTTACATTTGTTTACGAGTAGACAATGTTCTGCATCAAACACCCCAGCTATGATTCGCCGGTGCGACCAAGTAAACAACAATAAAAAGAATAACGACGTTATGGCTGTATTTAACTCGACGCTTGCAGGGACCATCACATGGAAACCGATATTCTGGATAAACCTTTCCTCCCGTTGGATCGGTTACGCATACTAAAATACTTCAGCGCCTACAGCCTGATCATCACACTAATCCTAATCAGTCTTTACTTCCTCGATATTGACCTTGGCTTTCTTGGGCGAAACGACCCCAAACTTTATCCAATGATTTTATCTTTGCACGCCTGCCTAACCATTGTGTTTTTGGTGTTGGCATTCAGTGCAGGGCAAGCTCACTACGATCATTTACTGGCGTTTTTTCTGTTAGATATATCACTGCTTGTTGCACTTATTTATTCCAGCGGTTCCGGCACCAGTTTGAGCTATTTGATGGTGGTTGGTATTGCAGTTGGTAACGCATTACTCACAGGGCAAAAAGGCTTATTGATTAGCGCTTGGGGCGCTATCGGTTTGGTATTTGTCGAATATCGTTTTTCCGAATTAGGGCAAAGCTACAATTACGTCAACGCTGGCACCCTTGGCATTATCTTTTTTATCACCGCTTTTGTGATTCAAGCCTTGGTTAAGCGCTTACACCTTTCGCTTGATATAAATCGTAGTCAGGCCGACAGCTTGCTTAGTATGGAACAGCTCACTAAGTTAGTACTTAAACGCTTGCAAACAGGCGTGCTGGTATTGGATGGGCAAGATCAGATTATTTTTCAAAACACAGCCGCGCAGCGTTTACTTGGCTATCCTAGTGCGGTGAATACTTTGCCGGCAAAATTGTTAGATGGCTTGGCACAGTACCGTAAGTTCCCTAAGTACCAAGCCAAACCATTTAAGACTGGCCCGACCACGGCCAAAGTGCTTCCCCTATTTGCAGAGCTGATGCCCGGTACCGATCGCGGCACCGTTATTTTTCTCGAAGACACCAACGTGGTGTATCAACAGGCACAAAGTTTAAAGCAAGCATCTTTAGGTAAGCTGACAGCGAGCATCGTGCGCGAAATCCGCGAACCCATGCAAAACATTTATAAACTGGCCCGTGAAATTGCAACGCAAAGTGTTTCAAGTGGTGATAAACGACGCCAAGTATTGATTCATCATCAAATGAGCCGCGTCGATCGCACTATTAAAAATATCCATCAAATGAGTGTGACCAAAGCCACTGATTTTAATAAGCATCCATTGAGCGAATGGTTACCGAAGCAACTTGCAGTCTATAAAGACACCTTGTTCAAAGACATCAAGCTAGAAGTTAAAGCTGGCAAACATTTGCCGTACACCTATTTTGATAGTTCGCAAATGAGCATGGCATTAAAGAATATTGTGGAAAATGCGGTATTTTATTCTAAAGAGCGCGCCCGCGAGTTTGCCCGAGTCTCGATCATTATCAGTCACAATAAGCACACCAAGCAGGATGTGATTGAAGTTCGCGACAATGGTTATGGTGTCAGCCTCGAACATTTAGATCATATTTACGAACCCTTCTTTAGCTCCGAGCCCGACCGCTCTGGCCTAGGGCTATACCTAGCTAAGCAGTTCTGCGAAATGAACATGGCACGGCTGGATTACGTGGCTAATCAACTAGGCGGTTGCTTCCGCATTACCTTTGCCGCACCCGCGCAGGTAGAGGCTTTTTTAGCCAAACGTGAGGCATTCGAACTCAGAGACAGTTTGGTCACGCCTAAAAACGCTAGCAAATCCAGCGCGGCCTAAGCCTAAACAGCCAGTTTTCAGATTCCTTCTATACTCAATAAATGAGGTGGAGGGATCATGCGGGCAAGTCGAAAGGATTGGGACCAAAAGCGCTTCACGCGTAATTTGCTGTACGTCTACATGGGCGTGCTGGCCCTGTACGGGTGCAAAGCCCTTTACGATGGTATATGGCTCCGACTGAGTTTAATTAGCCTAGTACTCGGCATTTGCCTATTCGCACTGTCGTCACTGCGCCGATCACCACGCCTAGCTGGCGAAATATTACTGTTTGCCGGTTTCACCGGCATCAACCTCGCGATTTACACCAATGGTGGTCTGGCGTCTTTTGCCACACTCATTCTATTGGTGGTTCCACTGTTTGCCTTTCCTATTTCCACCAAACGTTCATCGTACTTTTGGTTTGCCATGACGTTACTCACCTACTGCGTGTACTACGTGCTTAGCTTGATGGGATACACACCTGCCAATCTTACCGTGCACGATCAAAGAGCCAACCATGCTTTCTTTGGCATTATGGCCGTGGCCATTCCGCTGTATTTTATTGCCATGAAGTTCATGAACATAGTGGATAACTACGCGCGCAAAATTAAGTCTCAACTGCGTGAGCTGAAAGACGAAGCCTTTAAACGACACAATGCCGAAGTGGTCGCGCAAAAAGCGTCCGAAGCAAAATCGTTTTTTCTCGCAAATATGAGTCACGAAATCCGCACACCTCTGAACGGCATCGTTGGTATTGTCGACTTGCTAAATGATGTGCCCATGGAAGACAAGTACAAACAGTACATTCGCACACTAAATGAAGCGTCTCATTTGCTATTAAATCAAGTAAACGACATTTTGGATTTTTCGAAAATTGAAAGCGGTGAGTTTCAATTACTCAAAACCACATTTTCCATCAAACATTGTCTTACCGGTTTAGCGTCGTTATTTAAGTTGAGTGCAGAAGAAAAAGGCCTTGCTTTTCACTTACAGCTACCCGACAACTTACCCGACGCCGTATACAGTGACGAAAAGTGCGTTCGCCAAATTATCAGCAACATTGTGAGCAACGCAGTCAAGTATACGGAGCAAGGCCACATTCGTTTGTTCGTCGACTACGAAAATGAACAACTTACTTTTTGCTGCGAAGATACCGGCCTAGGCATCAGCGAAGACACCCTAGCCCGCTTGTTTACGCCATTCACTCAGGACTACACAGAGCAAAAACAGTTTATTCAAGGAACCGGTCTCGGTTTATCTATCACCCATTCTTTGTGCCAGCTATTAGATGGCAGTATTGATGTTGAAAGTGAAGAAGGAAAAGGGGCTTGTTTTCGCGTAACACTCCCCATGCCAGCGCGCGCCTCACTAGAAACCCAGTTTCAAGCTCAGCATAATATTACAGAGTTTGTCGTTTGGGTGGCCGAAGATAACCCAGTTAATCAGATGGTCATTAACGGTTTATTGAAGAAAATTGGTTGTCCCCACGAAGTGTACGATGACGGCGAGCAACTCCTAGCGGCGTTGTCGCAAGCTCCTAACATGCCGGATGTCATTTTAAGTGATATTCAAATGCCCAACATGAATGGTTACGAATTAATTCAGGCTTTGCGTACACAAGAGAAATGGCAAACGCTGCATGTGGTTGCCTTAACGGCCAACGCCACGTCAGAAGAGCAACAACGCGCTATTGAATCTGGCTTTAATGGTTTTTTAACCAAACCCATAGAGCGCGGAAAGCTACTCGAATACTTGTCCAAAATTTAATTTACCTGAACTCTCACATCAAACGTGTTTCCAACTTCGGTACTGCATGGGAAGCCTGTTGAATCGCTGGATACCCGTAAATAGTAAGTCCCCCCCTTGTATTGTTCGAGCACTTTAAATGTGCTGTTTAACACTAACGAGGCGCCTGTGACTTCTTTACGTAATAGTTGCTCACTCTTCGTGCGGTCGCTGTAATCCACACCGGTGTAGATTCCGTCATCGTTAAGATCGACATTGACATACCAAGTCACGCGCTCACGAGTATCATTTAATTTGTCACCCGTGATGGCGATTTCAATATCTTCGCCAGCATTTAGCTGAATGATTTGATCAGTGTAATCCCACTTTTGCGCATCAAACGGAATCGTTTGCCCTGCTATTACTACATTTTCGATACGATGCCGCGCGCCTTTCTCTCTTGGTGCGCAGTACTGGTCCGTCACATCTAACGTGCGCGAAAACGAATCCGTCACTCCGACATGGTCGCGCACAGTTAAGGTCACTTGGTACGTGCCATCTGCAGAGTAAACATGTTGCGGAAATTCAAGCACGCTGGTTTGGCCATCGCCAAAGTCCCAATGATGGCTCACTAAAATGCGATCTGTTTGAGTGAGGTTATTGAAATCTACCCTGCGTTTACGCTTATCTGCCGTAAAATGAGCAAAGGTATCTTCTGCGGCGAGTTTTACTTTTACCGTGCGAAAGGCCTCAATGACCTCAGCTGTGTTATAGCCCAAATCATCGGCTTGTTGATGAATACACGTGGCGGCATGCAATAGGGTTTCTTCTGGCTGCCAACACTCGGTTGCTGCACGGGTATAAAGCGTAAACGCTTGTTCAATCCCCCACGCTTGTGTGAGCAAGTAAAAAGGGTATGTCAAAATCCCCATGCGTTGATAGTAATTACCGGCTTGGGGGTAATCCAAATAGCTTAATACTGCGCCGGACTCCGTTTCTATTCGGTCTAAGTAACGTTTGTTTACGGCAAAGTTTTCGTCACCGTTAATCCAGTTTAACTCGCCCGTCATCGCATAATTGGCCATTACGGAGGTTATATCCGCATAGGCTTCATGCAGGGTGCGACCGTCAAGCGAATAGTCAACATCATGGGCGTGCTTAAGCGCAGAATGCGCTTGTAATACACCATGGGCGACCTCATGACTTATGGTATCCAACGAGGCACTGCCATATGCCCGAAATTCCACATCATTTAAATTAACGTAAGCGCCATCCCAGTGCGCCCAATAATTAAAGTCATATCCCAAACCATAATGCACACGCACGCGTAGCTTTTCTAATGGGCGTGCTGCCAGATATTTTTCGAATAACGTAAAGGTTAAATCCGCGTAATAAAATGCATCGTTTATCATCGAATAGGTGTGAATCACGTCGTTATCATCGTCATCATAGGTCATCACTAAGCGGTGCGTATTGATTTTTGAGTCGGTACAATCAAATTCAAACGCGGGATAAAGCAAGTCGTTCGCTGTGTTCTTACCAAAGTTAGGGTCAGTCTCGTAAGCAGAGTCGTGTATTAAAATATTGTCGTTTTCAAATAGGCAGATCTTGCGTTCACCGCGCATTTCGGTGCGCAGTAACAAGGTTGGTCTGTCCTCACCGTAATACCAATGGTTAAAGCGATTTCCTCCTGGCCCGTAGACTTGGGTGTACTCCGCTCGATCACTCAATGCAATTTCAACCTGGGTACCGACCTTATCGTCGAGTACAGGAGTTATCCGTAACGCTTCATAGTTTTCATTAACCGTTAGCGAAGGCAATTGCACATATAACAAAGAAGATGCATCCGATTTATCAGTTTGGACCGTTAGGTCTAGGGCATTCGGCAATAAACTGCCCGACGTATCTTGCCACTGCGCAACAATGTGTGATGCATTGCACTGTGTATTGCTTACCCCTAACCACAAACGCCCTGAAATAATGCCACCAATATTATTTTCGTCCTCGAACGATAAATGCCTTGCCTCGAGTAGGCAGCTAAGGTTGGTTTTGTTGTCATCTGAATCTGAG
>JBFHVZ010000217.1:0-6588 GCA_041589295.1 Pseudomonadales bacterium | reverse complement strand
GCCAACGAAGCACAAGTACAAAACTACATCGACGCTGAACCCGACAAGCGCGGCAAAATGATCGGCTTCTTCGTCGGTCAAGTTATGAAAGCATCCAAAGGCGCTGCCAACCCCGGCATGGTCAACAAGGTGCTGAAAGACAAGCTGGACGCGAAGCTTTAACCCGCAACGCTGTTCCGCGAAATAAAAAAGCCGCTTGTACTGAACATACAAGCGGCTTTTTTAGTGAATTAATTACTTAACGACGACTGTGCTGTCGCCAATTCTGTACCGGTAGTGCGTATATGGTCGATCATCATCAGGGCAGATTGCTTGGGAATTTCGATCATGGGCACATGACCCACGTTATCCCAAATATGAACGCGTGAATTCGCAATTAAGCGATCAAATATCTCGGCATTTTTGTAGTGACAAATCCGATCCTGTTTACCCCAGAGGATAAGTGTTGGTGCTTTAATTTGTGTCAAAACCGGCTCGAAACCGTCGCCTCGTTCTGCCAAGGTGTCTTGTCTTAATTTATGATGCAGCGGGGCCATTTTACTGGCCCGCTCTGCCAATACTTCCGTTAATGGCCAAGGCACAAAAGGGCGTTGCTCCATGGCAAAATCCATTAAAAAATCAAACTCTTCAGCATTGTTTACCACGAGCGGGTTTTCCCCGCGATCTATGTAATCCATGAACACAGGACGATGTCCTTTGGGGCCAGAAGGATTCAATAAAGTGGTGCTTAGAATTTGCTCTGGATAGGTCGCGCTGTACAACGAGCTGATTGCGCCGCCCATTGAATTACCCGCAATATGAAACTGCTGAACACCCAGTTTTTGCATAAACTCGTGAATCCAGCCAACTTGGTTACTCAAGGAATACGTCAAACTTTGGTGATTAAAGCTACGCCCATGACCAGGCAAATCAAGTGCAATAACGTGAAAGTCGGATTGAAACGGTCTTGCAAATCTCAACCAGTTTTCTTTATAGGCCGCAAACCCATGCACTAACAGCACAGTGGGCTTGTGGCCTGCTTGATCGTTTTCAAGGTAATGCACTTCACCGTCTGCAAGTTGCATTGTTTTAAACGACAAACCGCTAAGGTTGGCTTCGAAGCCAACCGCTGCATGATACAGTTCGTTTTTATAAAAATTACCCGCTACGACATATGCAGCTATTAATACAGCAACGAACAAAATGATGGATGGAGCCAAGGTTTTTTTTATTATTTTCATGGTGCGTTCCTTTTCTATTTAGCGATTTCATATACTTCTACAGCATTTGATTCCTTCTTTTTAAGCGTCCAATTAAACGCGCTGGCATCTAGACGGCGCGTTTGGAGAAAATAGTTGGCCGTGGATTTAGGCCACAGCGTAAAGTTGTTGCCATTACCCTGCAAATACCAACTGTTACAACCGGTTTGCCAAACCGTCCCTTTTAAGTCTTTTTGAATTTTTTCGTTAAACGCGCGCTGAGTTTCGGCTTTCACTTCGATAGCGCCACCTAACTCACCACCATTTCGCTCGCGCAATTCTGACAACGCATTGGCGATGTACTTCGCCTGCGCTTCGATCATAAACACAACACTGTTGTGACCCAACCCGGTGTTCGGCCCAACCATCATGAACAAGTTGGGAAAACCCGTTACCGTCATTCCCAAATAGGCCTCAGCATTTTCAGCCCAAGCCTCCAACAGTTTTTGCCCACCGATACCGCGAATCGGCATGTCTTTCATGTAGTGCAATGGGTCCGCCACAAAGCCGGTACCTAGAATCAATGCGTCGACTTCGTGTTCGTGTTCCGCCCCTGCAGCATCGCGGGTGACGATGCTACGCTGGCGAATTTCAACAATGCCGTCCGTTTCTAAACTGACATTCGAGCGATTAAACGCAGTGTAGTACTGATTGCTGATCAAGATACGTTTACAGCCGATGGTGTAATCCGGTGTCAACTTCTTGCGCAGCGCCTTGTCTTTAACGGCGCGACGTAAATTCCAAAGTGCCATCCACTGAAACGATTGAATAAAGAACGGATGCCGAAAGGGCAGAATTCGACTTTCATTCAACCAATACAACCAACTGCGATACAGCCGACGCCAGCCAGGAATGCGCCTAAAACAGGCTTTCTCGAAACCTGTGTAGGCCCGTTCGTTGCGCGGCAGTACCCAAGCCGCGCTACGTTGGAACACAGTCAAGTGCTCCGCCTGCTTTGCCACCTCAGGCACATACTGGACCGCACTGCCGCCCGTGCCAATAGACGCCACGCGCTTACCGCTCAGATCCACCTCGTGATTCCACTGGGCAGAGTGGAAAACCGGGCCTTCAAAACAGTCCAAACCTTTAATGTTAGGAAATTGAGGGACGTGCAAAGGTCCAGTGCCAATCACCAAGGTTCTGGCTTGCAAGCTGTCCCCGCTGGCAAGACGAATACGCCATAGCTGAGCCGCTTCATCATAATCCGCTGCTGTCACCTCGGCACCAAAGCGGATATACGGACGCAAGCCATATTCATAGGAGACATCCACAAGGTAGCGTTGGATTTCCTGCCAGCCAGAATACACATGGCTCCAGTTCGGGTTTGGCGCAAAAGACAAGGAATACAAGTGACTTTGCACGTCACAGGCCGCACCAGGATAAGTATTCTCACGCCAAGTGCCTCCTACCTCCTGAGCCTTTTCCAGAATTTGTATATGCTTGAACCCAACTTGGCGCAGCTGAATGGCAGCACACAAGCCTGAGAAACCACTACCGATAATGGCAGCATCCAACACCTGAGCTTGGCCGCCCTGATCACCCCGTTCCATCGTTTCCGTACTCCGCGATTATTCTTTGGCTGGCAGTATAAGTACCCCGCATCCCATCGGCCAAGGTCTAATTCTGGACTGAGTCCCCATACGCCATCACGTGTCGCGGCCTGTCCATAGCTAGTTGCTCAGCTGCTTCCACAAGCAATGGCTAAGTCCTTGAATAAAAAACAAAAAAACAAGTTGACACAGGCGGGGTGAATCGTAATAATGCGCGCCACATTTCGGAGGCTACATAGCTCAGCTGGTTAGAGCACATCACTCATAATGATGGGGTCCCAGGTTCAAATCCCGGTGTAGCCACCACTTTTTCAGAAAAGCCGTTTAGTTTACTAAGCGGCTTTTTGCTTTTTGGGGACGGGTCCCAGGTTCGCTAATATCAAACCCCAGCGGTGTAGCCACCACTTTTTCAGAAAAGCCGTTTAGTTTACTAAGCGGCTTTTTGCTATTTGGGGACGAGTCCCAGGTTCGCTAATATCAAACCCCAGCGGTGTAGCCACCACTCATCTAGAAAACCCAGATTTCGAAAGAAGTCTGGGTTTTTGCTTTTGGGGACTCAGTGGGTCGCACTCGGCGTGCCCCTCATTGGTATCAGTGAGACAACCAAGTGTGGCGGAACGCCTATTAAGACGGTCACTATTTGGTGATGACTCATGAGGGTTTAGGGCACATTGATGCCACTTTCAGAAAGACAAAAGCGGTGAAATCAAAAGTGGCTTAATTCAAAGGCGTGAGCGCTGCTTATGTTTAATGGCCTAAACTAAGTCAGCACTCGCCAAGTACGAACGCGCTAAGCATTAACAGCTGGTGTTACTCCGAAAGCGGAAAGCCGTCATAGGGCGCTAGTGAATAATTGGGGTTTTCAATGTAGTTTTTGCGGCGGGCGTACACCCAATCCACGGCTTTGTCTTGCGTCATGCCTCTGGCCATGAGTGCTTTTACATCTTTCACCATGCGATGCTGCACATCTACGCCTAAATTTTCGGTTTGAAACTTGCCGAAGCCTGACGAATCCTTTTCGTTAGTCATTGATTTTCCTTAGTTTTTACTACGACGTAAGGTACGCCAATGAGTATATTGATAAACAAATCAATTACCACAAGGAGACACAGTTTTTTAGAAATAGAACGACGTTTGACTGGTTTTTAATCAAGTTTCAAGTTGCCACCCCAAACTCACAACTCAAACCTTTTGATTAGCCTCAACGCGCCTATCTTTGACGAATCAGGTCTGATTCCAATTTCGCAAATTGACAGGCTGCGACATCCCTCTTAGCCTGCTGCGACACTAAAAATAAATAGATAAAAAAGGTTCGCCATGGCAGGAGCAAGCGCGCGCATTCTGGTTTCGGGACGCTGGATTTTCATGATTTTGAGCCTGCTGGCTCTGCTGATGCTAGTAAAAGGCATCGAGCAATTTAAAATCGAATCCGACTACAAAATATTTTTCAAAGATGACAATCCACAGTTGCTGGATTACGAATTCATCCAGGATACGTTTAGCCAATCAGACGGCATCGGCTTTTACGTCACCCATAAAGACAAGCCCATTTTCAGCCCTGAAATGCTCAGCCTCATCGAGCGCATGACCGAAGCCGCGTGGGAAATGCCGCATTCACGCCGTGCAACGTCTATCACCAATTATCAACACACGTTTGTGGATGGCGATGAACTCATCGTTAAACCTCTGGTAGAAGACGCGATGAATATGTCGGCCGAAGATATTAAAGCGGCTGAAGACATTGCGCTGAAATCGAAAGAACTTGTGCACGGCATCATTTCAGCAGATGGCAAAGTCACCATGGTGGGGGTAACGCTAAACCTGCCAGATGACGCAGATAAAGAAGCCAAAATCTCCAGTGAAATTTTGGCGCTCTCGCGAAAAATGGCTAAGGAATGGATGGCTGAAGTACCCGGTAGCGAAATTCATTTAATGGGGGTTTCCGCTTACAACGGCACATTTATTGAACTCACTCAACGAGATGCCGAAACACTTGTGCCCGTTATGTACTTACTGATTTCGGTTTTGCTTTTGGTGTTGTTGCGTTCGTTTGTGGCCATGGGGGCAACCTTGCTACTGATTACAGCGAGCATTGTCGGCACTGCCGGTTTTACCGGTTTGTTGGGCATCGCCATGAATCAGGTGTCGATTTCGGCACCGAGCATCATCATGACATTAGCCGTATGCGACGCAGTACATATGTTTAACCGCTG
This sequence comes from Pseudomonadales bacterium, assembly GCA_041589295.1. Classification (GTDB taxonomy): domain Bacteria; phylum Pseudomonadota; class Gammaproteobacteria; order Pseudomonadales; family Oceanobacteraceae; genus Bermanella. The sequence continues at coordinate 1,587 of JBFHVZ010000217.1, read as the reverse complement.
GAAGTTCTATATGGCCGAAGGTTTTGCTAAACGCGAAGCCCTTGAGCTAGCCATTCAAAACAACATGCGTCCGATCATTCTCACCAGTGTGACCACCGCCATTGGCTTTTTAAGTATGAACTTTAGCGACTCACCACCGTTTCGCGAGTTGGGCACACTGACGGCCTTCGGCGTCATGCTGGCATGCGTTCTGACCTTTACTTTTTTGCCGACCATTATGATGCTGTTGCCAAGCGGCAAACCGAAACAACATAACCCACTGCAAAAAGTTAGCGAATGGTGTGCCGATAAATCCATTGCACACCGTAAAGGCATTTTGCTTTGGGCGTTTCCTCTGTCGATTTTTATTGCCGCGTTCTTGTTTAAAAACGAACTAAACGATGACGCCATTGGTTATTTTGATGAGTCGGTAGAGTTTCGTCAGGCTGCCGAATTTATGAAAGCGCATTTACCGGGCTTTGACACCATGGAATATGCCATTGATACGGGTAAAGAAGGTGGCATTTACGAGCCTGAATTCCTAAACAAAATCGAAGCGTTTTTGGACTGGTATCAACAGCAGCCGGAAGTGGTTCACGTAGGCGCATACACCAAGACGCTGAAGCGTTTAAATAAAAATATGCATGAAGATGATGAGTCCTACTATCGCATTCCTGAAAGTCGCGAGTTGGCCTCTCAGTACACATTACTTTATGAGTTATCCCTACCCTACGGCTTAGACTTAAACAATACGGTGAATCTAGATAAGTCCATCATGCGCTTGTTTGTGAAAATCTATGACCAAAACTCATCGGACTTAATTGCCTTGGAACAGCGCGCACAGGCGTGGCTTGATGAACATGCACCCGAGCTAAAAATTCACGGTTCCAGCGTACCTTTAATGTTTGCCTACTACGGTTTAGATAACATTAAAAATATGCTTAGCGGCAGTTTATTTGCTGTGTTGTTTGTTGCCCTAAGCATCGCCATAGCCATGAGGTCCATTAAGTTTGGTTTACTTAGCTTAATTCCCAATGCGTTCCCAGCGGCCATTGCATTTGGTTTGTGGGGGCTTTTCATGGGTGAAGTAAATGTGGCTGTATCGGTAATCTTTGCGGTGACGCTAGGGATTGTGGTGGATGATACCGTGCATTTTATCAGCAAGTTTCAGGATGCACTTAAGCTGGGGAAAACACCGGAACAAGGGATTCGTTACGCGTTTGAATCCGTCGGTAGTGCGTTAATGATTACCACGCTGGTGTTGTCTTGTGGTTTCTTAGTATTGGCAGTATCCAACTTTAACGTAAGTGCCTACACCGGCATCATGGTCGCCATGACGATTTTCATTGCGCTGGCTTTCGATTTCTTTGTACTACCGGCAATCCTGCTGCTAACGCACAAACCAACTGATCAAAATATGCAAAACGCAACATCATCGACCAACCCAGATAACCTTCAAGAAAAGCCGAGTAATCACCACGCGGCCTGATCCACAGACAAAACTCGAGCGATAAAAAAAGGGAAGCCGACGGCTTCCCAGGCTGCTGACAAAGTCATTTCCGTGATTTATCCACCTTTTAGCTTTTTAAATGACGGCGTAAACCCATC
>JBFHVZ010000216.1:0-6772 GCA_041589295.1 Pseudomonadales bacterium | reverse complement strand
CCCACAGGACGATGACCTAAGCGACTGAGTACCATGGCCTCAGCTGATTCACTACGGGTCCGATTTGGCGAAACCAAATCTAAAAAGCCAACCAGCGCTGCCCGCTTATCCGTATCACTGAACAAGCGTTTTGCCACACCCTTATACTGATGGCGAAATGCCCGTGTCAGATCGAAATTTTGATTATCAAGCAATGCTGGTTCAATCAGATAAGTGTTCTTAATGCGGCTTCCCAAATGCTGCTTAAGCTGCATGGCCACCAACCCGCCAAGGGAATAACCACACAAGTCAAACTCATCCCAGCCTAACTTATCCAGCAAAGCCAGCTGGTCATGCATGAGCAAATCCGTGCTAAACGCCCGCTCAGTACCATCTTCGAAGCGCGTTTCCCCCATACCTCGCAGGTCGGGCACCAAGACTTCGGACCACCCCCGCAAAAACGGCAGAATAAACCCAAACGTAATTTCACCAGCGACACCTGCACCATGCAAGCAAAGCAAGCGTCGACCTGACGTGCACTCAGGATAAGAATACGTACGGTAAGCAATATGAAGACTGGAGCGTTTAATGAAGGCGTGTTTTATTTCAAGGGGCTGGCGCATCTCGCTGGACCAAAATAGAACCTAGATTGGTAATTTTAGCCGTTTGTTGCCCAAGCTCCAAAACACCAATTTGTTCGCTGGGAATCAATACAATGTGCTCAATTTTTTCAAGCTGATCAGCTCGAATAATGCCTTGCATATAGCCATAGCTTGCCCATGATTCTTCAACAAAATGCGTGAACGGTGTCGCCAGTACATCAACCAACTGAAAGCGCTCATTCAACAGAAGGACATCAGGCAACGCCATTTTGCCTTTGCGGATAAAGGTTTTAAGCCGAATTTGACCACCTTCAAAATCTGCAAGATCAAGCATAAGGGCATCGCTATTAAGCGATTTTTCGAACGCATAGTACGTATTCAGCTTTAGCTCTCGTCCTGCTAAATCACTCCACAAAAAACGCTCAAAGCCAGCTAATTTATTGCAGCAATCACTGCCAAAGCGCCGTTTCGCAGTCTGCGGCATGGACAAGCCAACACCCTGCTCATCATTTTCAGGTTTTTGCTCTGGCTTCTCTAATTGGGTGACAGATTGTTTGCCGGTTTCATCTTGCCAAGCAAATAAGCGAGCATCGCGCAAACGCGCATCAACATCGTCAGAGCTTGTAAAGTCGGAAGGGTCAAACGCCTGAGCATTCTGGCTAGACGTTTGACTGGAGGCCTGATTAGCAGCTGAATCAGTAGCTCCAGCCTCAGCGGTATTTGATATGGATTTTGCACTGCCAGCTTCATCAATGCGCTCAGTACGCAGCTGGCCACTTTCATCAACCCAAGTGTAAAATTCTGAATGCTCCGAAGGTTTTAACTGACAGCCTACAGACATCAGCAAACTCAACAACAAACCGAGTCGTAGGTTCAAAATTTAGTCCTAAAGGTAATACCAGCAGCCATAATGCTTAGCTTGGTTTTAACATCCAAACCGGGATAAGGGTTTGAAGCAACACAGGTTAAGCAGTTTTGGTTTAACGAACCACTTGGCTCGTTAGCATCAATTTCTTCGACGCTTTCCATGTAGCTCATATGCAAGTCTATGTCGGTGTCGAGATCCCACTTATACCCAAGACCAACACCATAAAGATCAGCGTATCCCAATGGCGCCATAACATTTCGACGATTGTCCGGCACCGAAGTATTACGCGGCTCGTAGCCCAAGCGCGCTTTTAAACGAGAGCTCACATCAAACTCAAGACCAAAACCAAAGCTCCAAACGCTTTTATAATTAAGGTTCTGCTTTAACGTACTACCGGTTGCTTCCGTGGGGGCAAGTATTTTTGCGGCATTCAAGAAATCTAGCTGTCGGTCAAATTCAAAGTAAAATGCATCCCATTCGTCATAGTCCGTCCAGCCGGCATCCACATTAAACTGAATACGATCAAACGCCCTGAATTTAAAGCCGGTTTGAAAATGCTGAGGATAAGTAAACTCTGTGGTTACATAGCCGGTTTCTTTACTGACACCTGTGGGCAATTGGAACATTGCACCTATGATGGCGCCAAAAATCGAACTACGAAAACCACTAAAGAAACCGGAAAAATCTCGCGTATAGTCAAATTCAAAATGCCCTACTAGTTGGCTTTTGGCTTCACTCTGATAGTTCGCACCCCATGCAAACCAATCATTTGGTTCCCACAGCACACCTAGGTTATAGGATGGAGAAAGCTTTTCTTCCATGGCCATAGAAAGCGTACCCACATCTCGGTACGGTCCGATACGGCCGCCACATAGCGAAATAAATGGCACCAAGGGATCATTACCCCCACCGCCTTCTTCGCAACCAAAGGCATCCTGTAATAACTCACCGGCTGCGGTCATGATATTTGGCGCACGAACGTCCTGAACAATGGCAAATGCCTGAGATGAAAATAAAATAGCTGCGCCCACTGATAGCTCATCGTTGACCTTATAACCAAAAGAAGGCGATAAGAACGTCATACGCTGAATGGCAATTTGTTTACCTTGATACCGACCGGGATCGTCATCTTCTTTATAAAAGCCTGCCGCCATAGGAATATACACAGCATTAGCAAAGGTAAATTTTGACCCGGGAGGATTCACTGAAATACCGCCCGAAGGCAAGGTTAAAACGGGCAAATGCATGGGCACGATACCCACACCGGGCAAGAATGCTGCTGGATGCACTTCACTCTTTTTCCCCGCTGCAGGGTCTTCGCTGATGTCTAAAAGTTCATTCTCTGTTTCAGCATCCTCTGGCACTTCAAATTCAGCCTCAGAGTGCAAAATAACGTTCATCAAGGTAACGCTAAGTTGTCTATCTTCCAGCTTGGTTAAACCTGCTGGATTATAGTGAATGGACATTATGCCCGGCGGGTCTGCGGTAACAGCGTTACCCATCGAAAGGGCTTTCGGGTCAAGCAGTAACGACTGGCTCAACTGAGCCATAACGCTTGAAGCCGATCCCCAGAGCGCCAACAGCGCAAAATACTTTAACGTCTTCATAACCTTAACATCCTCGGTTAAGAAGCATCTGCTGGTAGGAATTTAGCTTTCAATCCATTCACATCGATTGGCATGGAAAGCGACAGCAAAATATCTGGCGAGTCTTCTGTCATACCAAAACCAACACCTACGTTAGTAATGGTTTTTGGCGAAACGCGAATACCCAAACCAAAGTTCAACACACCTGACATGGATGCTTGCGATGCCGCTTTAGAATGGCTGCCAGCACTGTCCTCGAAGATGTAAGTCGTTTTATCGGTATAACTACCTTGGAATGACATACTCAACGATACGTCGTAAGAGAGTGAATGGGCAAAACCACCCGAAAATGCGAGGCTCGCGCCAGGGTGAACTTCCATCAACTTAGCACCGTCTCGGATTTGGTTGATTTCTTTCACCGGCAAGCCGTAACTCAAACTTGTTGAACCAAATAGCATGACTGGATCAACCACTTTAGAAACCGACATACCACCTGATAACGAATAGTAACCAGAACCGGTTGGCAGCTTTTTGCCCGAAATGGTTTCAAACGGGCTGTCACCCGAGTGAGTTTTAAATGAACCCGTTACGGTTTTCGTCAACTCGCCCGGCACATAGGCCCAGGGTTGCCAGCGACCATTAACGGAAATATCCCCCAAGCCAGTACCGCTGATATTATCGGCCGAATCGTACTTGGCCACCAAGGGTAAGGTTGCACCCAATGTCAGGTTGTTTTTAAGACCATAATCGAACGAAATATTATTGGTTAGGGTGTGAGTGTTAGAGGGGTTTACATCAAAGGCACGCACGCCACCATTGGCAATTTCGACACTTAAGCGCTGATCCGCAACATAGCTGTAGCTCAATGAGTAGTTCATGGAGCTTTGCCCTTCCTTCATTAAGGAATAGCGGTTTTCTGTCGCCTCAAAGACTTCTTCGAGCGATTTTTCTTGAGTATTGTCATCTTCGTTCTGCGCTAGCGCTTCCCGCGCCTTGGAAATATCCGAAGAGCGCTCGGCATAGGCGGAACCAGAACAAACTAACCCCAATATCAACAAGGTAGATGTAAACCGAGTCATTATGCGTCCTTATAATTATTATTTTCTGCGGTAGCGGATGGTCTTTACTACCGGCTCTGTACTATCAATTGTGTTTACTTTTGAAGGATCAAATCCGGGATCACCTGCACTCATGAGCACATCATCCTCTGGATCGTCTGGATCTTCCCCTTCATCCCAATAAGCATTGTTCGCGCTTTTCGCCATGGCATTGCCAAAGAACATGGGTTCTTTTAGCTGATCCACGGGAAAAACGTCTTTAAAATCTCGGTAGGCCAACTGCGTAAAAGTACGCTCATCAATAACACGTAAATCTTCGTCACGTATTTCTAAGCCACCTACTGGCTTGTGACCGTTAGGGAACACAATGAACAAGACGTTACGATCCCAAATTTCCAAGAAACGACTCATGGTAAAACTAATGTTGCCCAATGAAGGATCCGCCACGTAAACGTGGCCGTCTTTCACACCTCGAATCACCACAAAATGTTTAAAACCTGCGTATTCAATTGGAGCAATCGCTGGGTGGTCGAGTTTTTCTAAATCTTCTTGCTGCGCGCGGAAACCACCAGATGGGTGACCCAGTGCCGTAACAAGGCGTTTCATATCGAGCAGGGAAAAACCGCGGCGCTGTACAATTTTTTCGGCATCACCGAATTGTAAGAGCCCTTCCATAACCTGACGCTCTTGGAAGTTTCGTCCAAGATAAAAGTCGAGAAGAGTGGTAAGTGCTGCTGAGCCACAGCTGTAGTCATAGGCCTGACGCACTACGTTATTGAATTTTAACGTAGAGAGAGGCTCCATTTTTTCGGCATGACGGTATTGGTGATCACCAAAACCCGTCTCGTAATGGACAATACCCTTCGGCTGAGGCTCGACCTCAACCAATTCCATAAGCAGGGTATACCCTAAAATTGACCCTAAGAGTAAAACGAACATGTAGCCGTAAAACCTATTATTATTTTTATTTTCGTGTAGCGTTCCATAAAGGACGTGCATTGTTGCATTAATTAACCGTACGCGCCAGTTTAACAGGCCTCCAGATTGATAACTTCGTTTATTAGGCTGGGTTTTCCAGAAAAATTACGCCAAAATATCGAACAAATGTACGAGTAATTGTATAATTTTTAGACGCCACAAGAGTTGCTACACCACCTGCATGTCATTTTCTGTACACACGCTTCCCTATTCCAATAACTTGGAAGCCTTAGCTCATTATTTTGAACAGCAAGATCTCACCCTGCTGGACAGCCCTACCTCCAATCACCCCGATGGTCGCTGGACAATTTTAGCAGCTAACCCCTTGGACGATTTTTCGATTTTCGATAACGATGCATCGTCTATTGAGACACTGAAAGCGAAAACTAAGAAACTGGAAAGTAAATTACCCAAAGTAGATTGCCGCTATCAAAACCTTCCCTTTACTGGCGGCGTGATTGGCATTTGCAGCTACGATTTAGGCATTACCGAACGCAATATTGATACACCCTTTGCAGTTGATAGAAAAACTCCACTTGCAGTCATTCGGCTATTCAACTGGGCTTTCTTATGGGACCACCTAAGCCAAGCCGCATACTTAGTTCATCACCACACTAGCGGCACAAACACCTGTGAAGAGCTTATTGAAATTTACAACAATGCCATTAAGCAAACGCCAAACGCTCATACTGAAAACGAGTTTTTTTTCGCCGAACAATTTGAAGCGACATGGACTCGTCATGATTATGAAAAAGCGTTTAATCAAACCAAACAGTACATATTGCAGGGCGATGTGTATCAAATCAATTTAGCTCAGCATTACCATGCTCACTATAAAGGCCAACCTTTAAAGGCGTTCTTTAATTTGAAAGACAAAGCCAGCGCACCCTTCTCCTGCTATTGGCACAATCAGGATTGGCAACTGGTAAGTGCAACCCCAGAGCGCTTCATCTCGGTTGAGAGCAAGCATGTAACAACCAAACCCATTAAGGGTACCCGTCCAAATCTCGGCTTAAACGGCGAAGTAGAATCGCTCGCTCTTAGCACAAAAGACAAAGCCGAAAATGTCATGATTGTAGACCTACTAAGGAATGATCTAAGCAAACACTGCCACGATGTACACGTTCCTTCGCTATTTAATATTGAAACTTTTCCAACGGTTCATCACATGGTGAGCACGGTATGCGGCACGCTCAACAAAAACAGCCGCGCACTCGATGTTTTTTGGAATGCTTTTCCCGGTGGATCAATTACGGGCGCGCCTAAAAAGCGTGCTATGGAGATCATTCGCGAACTAGAGTCGGGCGGTCGAAGCTTTTACTGTGGCAGCCTATTTTATTCTTCCACCAACGATCACTTTGACTCAAACATACTTATTCGAAGCTTTATATTTGAGAAAAATAAAATTCATTGCTGGGCAGGCGGGGGGATTGTTGCAGACTCTCAAAGTGAGTCCGAGTACCAAGAATGCTCAGATAAAATTGAAAAACTTATGGCTTGGCTCTCGCCTAAAGCATAGCGAAAACCCAAATATCGAAACCAAATAAAAAAAGCCGCAAAGCCACTGCTGTCCCACAGTTTTATCGTCATATCGCGAACCTCATCTGAGGTTCGCTTACCTTCCTCTTAAATTGATCCGGTTGAAGTAGAGCCTTAAGCGTTTTTCGTTCAAACAAACTCACTTGAAATACCCGCATCATG
>JBFHVZ010000215.1:0-6875 GCA_041589295.1 Pseudomonadales bacterium | reverse complement strand
GCATGAAGGTCATGGCGGTAGAGCATATCAGCGAAGCGTTGGAGCTGATTTAATAGAAGCAGCACTCTCTAATTCTCAGCTTTAAACGAGCCATTGCACCCAAAGCCAACGTGCCAAAAGGAGGTATTGAGGGCATGAAGGTCATGGCGGTAGAGCATATCAGCGAAGCGTCGGAGCAGATTTAAGTATCAGCTTGTTGATTCTGAGTAGTGCAATATACTACTAGGTAGTATTTGGTGCGCATAAGGTAGGCTGACATGGCGATGATCAAAAAGAGTATTACCGTGACGGATCAACAGGATAGTTGGATTAAGTCGCAGATCGAAATGGGTCATTATGGCAATGAAAGTGAGGTTGTACGTGACTTGATCCGTGAGCGTCAGATGCGAGAGCAGGAAGCTGGTCGCGAACTAGACATTATTCGAGCGAAGTTGATCGAGGCCGAAAAAGCCGGCTTTACCGATCAAACACCGGCGGAGATATTACAAGAAATCAAGGATGGATTAGGGCGGGATGCCGTATAGGTTAAGCGAATATGCCAAAATGGATTTGGCACGCATTTACTGGCGAGGTGTTAACCAATTCGGAGCGCGTCAAGCCGAAGTCTATTATTTAGCATTGGTTCAACGATTGTCGGACTTGGCGGATGCTCCCTATCAGTACCCTGCGGTTGATCATATTCGAGAAGGTTATCGGCGAAGTGTGTGTGGCGTAGACAGCATTTATTATCGTATCAATGCTGGGGTTGTCGAAATCATGCGCATTATCGGCCGACAAGATACAGAAGATTTGCCCTAGGGCACCTCTGAATAATACAGAATAGGCTCTGGCGAAAGGTAAAACACAAGATCAAGGCGTGGCTTTGAAAATCTAACGGGTTAAATTGAAAAGTCACAACACAGATATTGAGTTTTACCTTTCGCCCCGTAGGGCGTGGGCTGCAAGTCGGTATAACTTCGTTAAGCTTCTTGAAAAGGACACGTCATTTCGCTGCGAAGCTTGCCTTGTTATCTCGCCTTACAGCACTCACGCAGAGTCCTGCTGCATTATGCAGAGGTGCCCCAGTCATTGAGAAGTATGCTCACCAATCAACGCACTGAGTTCTCGGTGCAAGACTTCATCCGATCCCGTATTTAATTCAATCAAGCGCTTTAGTTGCGTGATGCTGTCCACGTCTATGTGCTCGCATTTGCAGCCGACGGTGGTTTCAGTGGTGTGGACTAGGTGGGTATCCATGCGGATGTGGACGCCTTCGCCCAGTTTTATGTCGATGCGGATTAAATCTCTGGGGTTGATGCGCCAGTCAGCGGGTTGCTCAAATAAGACGCCATTCAGGCTGATGTCGACCAGTTGAACCGGCCAGTGGTCACCCCCTTGGGACGCGGTGGTGGTGGCGTCGAAGGGGATGCGGCTGAAGTTGCGGTGTTGTTCTGACATGGAACGTCTCCCCGAGCATGCGCTAGGGAGACGTTGGGGTCACACTAGCTTAAGCGCTTGTATTTAATACGTTTTGGCTCATCCACTTCGCTGCCGAAGCGGCGTTTGCGGTCTTCCAAGTAGTCCGCGTAATTGCCTTCCATAAAGTATAGTTGGCTTTCGCCTTCGTAGGCCAAAATGTGGGTGGCGATCCGGTCAAGGAACCAGCGGTCGTGGGAAATCACCACGGCACAGCCGGGGAAGCTCAGTAGTGCTTCTTCCAGAGCACGCAGGGTTTCAACGTCTAGGTCGTTGGACGGTTCGTCGAGCAGCAGCATGTTTGCGCCCTGTTTAAGGATGCAGGCCAGTTGCAAGCGACCACGCTCACCACCGGACAGCTCGCCCACGCGTTTTTGCTGGTCATTGCCCTTGAAGTTAAAGCGACCACAGTAAGCGCGAGAGCTGACTTCGTAGCTGCCAATTTGCAGTTGGTCTTGTCCGTCGGAGATGGCTTCCCACACGGTTTTGCTGTCGTCCAGTTGATCGCGCAGCTGTTCGACAAACGCCAGCTTCACGGTCTCGCCCACTTTGATTTCTCCACTGTCAGGGGTCTCGGTACCTGCGATCATGCGGAACAGGGTGGATTTACCCGCGCCGTTGGCACCGATAACACCGACAATGGCACCCGGTGGAATTTGCGCGTTGAAGTTGTCGATGAGCAGTTCATCGCCAAAGGATTTGCTCACGTCTTTGAATTCCACCACTTGGTCGCCTAAACGCGGGCCAGGTGGAATAAAGATTTCGTTGGTTTCGTTGCGTTTTTGGAAGTCTTGGCTGTTCAGTTCATCAAAGCGGGCCAGACGGGCTTTGCTCTTGGCTTGACGGGCTTTTGGATTAGAACGTACCCATTCCAATTCGTGCTTAATGGTGCGCTCAAGGGCAGACTGTTTCTTTTCTTCCTGCGCTAGACGCTCTTCTTTTTGCTCTAGCCAAGAGCTGTAGTTGCCTTTAAAGGGAATGCCGTGACCACGGTCCAATTCCAGAATCCACTCCGCACAGTTATCGAGGAAGTAACGGTCGTGGGTAATGGCCACTACGGTGCCTGGGTATTCTTCTAAGAAGCGTTCCAGCCAACCAACGGATGCGGCATCCAAGTGGTTGGTGGGCTCGTCGAGCAACAACATGTCTGGCGCAGACAGCAGCAAACGGCATAACGCCACGCGGCGACGTTCACCACCAGACAGTTTGGTCACGTCCGCATCCCAAGGTGGTAGACGCAAGGCTTCGGCGGCGCGCTCCATCTTGTTATTCACATTGTGGCCGTCAGCGGCCTCGATAATAGCTTCTAAACGCGCTTGTTTTTTTGCCAAGGCGTCGAAGTCAGCGTCTTCGGCGGCGTAGTCTGCGTACACTTGGTCCAGCGCGGCCATGGCATCGAAAATCTCACGCAAGCCGTCTTCCACATTGCCACGTACGTCTTTGTTCGGGTCTAGTTCAGGCTCTTGCGGCAGGTAACCAATCTTAATGTCGGGTTGTGGGCGCGCTTCGCCGTTAAATTCAGTATCGACTCCGGCCATAATGCGCAGTAGGGTGGACTTACCCGCACCGTTTAAACCCAATACGCCAATTTTGGCGCCGGGGAAGAAGGATAAGGAAATATCCTTTAAGATTTCGCGCTTGGGGGGGACCACTTTGCCCACGCGATTCATGGTGAATACGTATTGCGCCATAAGCTGAGGCAGCTCCTTTACTGGGAATTTGAGGTCGGTTTGGAATAGGCGCAAACCTAAAGGATTAAAGGGCTAAACGCAATGCGATTCAGCCACAGGCGCGAAGCCTAAGCTGGCGTCAGATCGGTTAGCACTTGCAATGGAATGAACAGTCGATGTGTCCACAGGACGATAGTGATGAAAAACAATAAAAAAACCGAAGACTACGTCAAACCCTTATTGGTGTTGTTTTTTGTGTTTTTGGTGCTGGTGCAAGGCATTAGCTTTTATTTGCAATCGCAAGAGACATTACGTGAATACCACGACAGCATAGACAACACCCAAACCCACTACGCCATGCAAGCCGGTATGACATCGCGCTCGTTGCTAGAGGTGACCGAATTAATTGCGCAGCGCTACGCGCCCAGTTTGATAGAAATCGCCACTTCACAAACCTCGGTCAATGGTGCGGTGGCCACATTAACCCAAGCCCTTGAACAAAGTTTGCAGTCCCAGTTCCACGATTTTATCGTGTTCGATTTGGGTGGCAGCGTAAAATTTGCCCACCCCAACGTGACAACTCAGTCTGGCGAGTTGTCATACCTACTGCACCGCATCAATGCCTTTCGTTTTAACCACAGCAATAAGCCGCCTATTTTTGTCTCGCCAAATCGTAACCTGTATTCCTTGGTTGAAATTCGCAGCGCCGACGCATCCTATGGTTACTTTTTATTGCGTCAGTCTTTTTCGGTTTATACCGATGCGCTAAACAGCGCGTACTCACCCGGCTTTAGCTTGGCGCTGGTGGATACCAAACGAGAAAAATGGCTGGCGGATGAGAGTGGTATTTTATTCGACGAATCACCCAAGGCGTTAGTGGAACATGGCGGCTTGGCCATCGAACACACTAATTGGCAAGTGGTTGCGGTTGAAGACAAGCGTTATTTATTTTGGAAAACTATTAAACCCCTTTATGCCAAATTACTGTTTTTAACTGCCTACATTTTTTTAGCCATATGGTCGGTGCGGTTTATTCGGTACATGCAACGCAGCCATGTGAAGTCACTGGCGTTGGCGGCAGAAAAAAGCGAGCGCGCTGAACAAGCCTTGTCCTGCATTGAAGAAATCGTCATCACTACGGATTTAACCGGTCGGATTATCTACAGTAATAAAGCTGAAAAGTGGCTAACCCCCAGTGGAAAATCCCTCAAAGTCGGCGAATATCTGCCTCAACAATTACCCCTGCAAGATGCCGGTTGGATGAACGCCATCGACTTAGAGTCCTTGCTTGATGGTCCAGCCCAAACACAAGAACTCATGGTGGATGTGAACGGACAGGTTTCTACGTTAGAGCTCAGTCATAAACTGCTAAAAAAAGGTAAAAAGAATTTAGGCATAGTTTGGGTATTGCGTGACATTAGTTCGCAAGTGGCCGATCGCGAATTACTAGAAGAAAGTCGAACCCGTTATCGCGCATTGTACAAAGGCGCTGGCGTGGGTATGTGGCATGTCGATATTGCCTTGGTGCGTGCTTGGTTAGCGCAATTAAATGGACAGAGTGTAAAACAGTATTTGAAAGAACATCCGCGCGAAGTCCCGGTGCTGGTTTCGATGTTTGAACTAATCGACATGAACGAAGCCGCCCACGAATTACATGGCACTCACAACAAAGAAGAGCTGCAAGCCTCCATTCGCGAAATTTTTTCTGGTGGCAATGAAGATCTCATTATCGCCACGGCGGCCGCCATTCAAAATGGCAAACAACAAATCAGTTTAGAGGCCAGAGTCAAACGGCGCGGGGGCGGTGTCTACCACTTTGTTGTCAGTATTTCGTTTGATTCCGTCGGCGTAGACCAAGCACTCATTAGCTTTATTGATATTACAGATCGCATTGAAGCCGAACAGGCGCTTAAAGACAGCGAACGCTTTTGGTCAGAAGTTTTGCAAGCCCTACCCGATACTGTTTATGTAAACGATCTTTTGGAAAAACGCACGGTTTATAGCAGTCGCCACGTATCCGAGTTGTTGGGTTACGAAAAAGAAGAAGCACGTCAATTTAAACATTGGCGCGAACTGGTGTTGCCTTGCGACAAAGACAAGGTGGCCGAATCGTTGAGTCAATTGCGCTACATGAAACTGGGCGAAGTGTTAGAAACTCAACTGCGCATGCAACACAAAGACGGCAGTGAACGTATCATGCGTTTCCGCGACCGCGTATTTACCACAGACGATCATGGTGTACCCAAATACTATGTGGGCATTGGTCGCGACGTTACCGAAGAAGAGCATGCGAAACACAAACTGGCGTTTAGCGAGCGCCAGTATCGATTGTTGGCCGAAGGCATTAGTGACATCGTAATCAGTTTGGATACGCATCTAAAACTGACGTTTGTGAGCCCTTCGGTGCAGAAAATTTTAGGCATCAAACCCGACGACGTTATGCACAAAGGGTTGTCGCTAATCTTTACCGCTGAATCCATGAGCCAGATGCAACTGTTAGCGCGCAAAGATTTACACGATGCCACATTGGGGCAAGCCAAATACGAAGACCACAAGGTGCGCTCATTAGATCTGCATGCGAAAACCGTCAGCGGCAAAGACGTCGTACTCGAAGTGCAAAGCAGCATTATGCGCTCAGAACATGGCGACATCGAAGGCATCTTGGCCATTGGCCGTGACGTGACTCAGCGTCGCCGCATCGAACAAGAAGTGCGCACCGCCGCCGAAGTGTTTGAAAACTCCAGCGAAGCCATTGTCGTCACGGACCCGCGCGGTGGCATACAACAAGTCAATCGAGCCTTCACCCACATGACGGGTTACGCGCTTTCAGAAATTAAACAGCGAGAACCCTTGGGTTTTCTTGCACCAGACCTGCTACCGCAAGACATTCAAACCATCCGCGACTCGTTAGAAAACAACGGCTACTGGCAAGGCGAGTTGCCGTATCGCAACCGTCAGGGACAAACCCGCCCCAGTTGGACGGGGGTTACCGCGCTAAAAGATAAGCAGGGCAAGGTGCAAAGTCATATTGCCATTAGCTCGGATATTACCGACCGCAAAGTTAGCGAAGCGCGCATTCAGCGCCTTGCTTATTACGACCCATTAACTGGCTTGCCGAATCGCCAACAAATGCACGAAACCCTTGAGCGACTTATGAGCGAAGCCCACGAATCCGTGGTCTTGCTCTTTATCGACTTAGATCGTTTCAAACCCATTAACGACACCATGGGTCATCCCGTGGGCGACCGAGTATTAAAAGAAGTCGCCCTGCGTTTACGCGCTGCCATTCGCAAGCAAGATTTGGTTGCGCGAATCGGTGGCGATGAATTTACCGTCATCATGCCGGGCTTTAATAGCAGTCAACAGGCCAGCGAAGAAGCCATCGAAGGCAGCGAACGCATCCTGCACCAACTGCTACAACCCTTCGTTATCGAAGATCAAAACCTGTACTTGTCTGCCAGTATCGGTGTGGCGCTTTATCCACAGGACGCAGTCAACGGCACCGACCTGCTGCGAAATGCCGATACCGCTATGTATCACGCTAAGGCCATGGGCAAGAACAACTTCCAGTTCTACGCTGAAGAAATGAACATTAAAGCCCTGCAGCGCCTCGAAATGGAAAACCACCTGCACCAAGCGCTGCGTCAGGGGGAGTTTGAGCTTTATTATCAACCCCAGTGGGACACCGCGCGTAACTGCCTGTGCGGCATCGAAGCGCTGCTTCGCTGGCACCGACCCGACCAAGGGCTC
>JBFHVZ010000214.1:0-6906 GCA_041589295.1 Pseudomonadales bacterium | reverse complement strand
GTTTGCGAGGGTAGTATGATTTCATCTTCGGCTAAAATTTTTCGGCCTGCCACCAAGTGGACATTCGCGGCGGGGCTGTCACCGGTTTCTAAGCCCACGACAAATGCAAACAGTTTTGCCTGGTTGATTTTCACTGGCGTATTCACATAAACAAAGCCTGTGACCCGAGCTACACCTTTGAGCTTACGGATTGCATCCGCTTTCCAATCCCACAGATAGGAAGATGCCATATGCATATTACTCACCCCATCTTGCATCACCCATAGGTCAGCATCTAACGACTTTGGATAGGCGACAATTTGCTTGGTTTCACCGGACCACACTGCTGCAAAAAACAATGCAAGAAAAAATGAAACAGAAATACCAAAAATACTCGCCAAGGTAGACGCGATATTATGCCTTAGGGTTTTATAACCCCACAGCCATATCATATTCATATTAACGTACCATGCTCATTTTTATCCCGCACCAAAGTTAGCCTATGCCCGATTTATCGTTGTGCGCTCATCGCAGTTTGAGGGTCAGTATTTCTCAGCGTCCAATAAGGTAAGCAACTTCCTAGCAAGAGAAGCAGCCAAAATATATAAAACAGGCGTAATCCGACAGCCAGATTTACGATATAGAATTCGTAAACAGGCCGCGCATATTCAATGAACGAGATTAACAGAGCCGCCAAACCAAAACCTAGTAATATTGAGCATGTAATTAAAACAAATGAAAAAATGAAGGCATACTTCAGCAGCGAAGTGAGCGGAAAACCAAGGGCCGATAGAATGGCAAAATCTCGCTTACTGCGAGAGACGGTCGAGAGCATAAGAATTGCGGCTAGTAAACTAGCCAAGAAAACACCTACCATGGCCAATAGCCCTAGCACGGGTTTGTAAAATCCTTCTCCCATACGCACATCATTTGCTGCCAGCTCCGTCGGTTTAAATACATCAACCTCGGGGAGATTCTGTTCAATAGACGCCCTAACCCTGTCAACATCAACACTATGTTCAACGTCAATTATCATATAGCTAAGTAGCGGAAACGTACTCAGGTCCGGTGCAATTTCCGAATCCAAGAATAAGTCAATCAGTCCGTCGTAATTAATAAAAACAAAAGGCGTCATGAAAGCAGACTCTTGCTTAATTGCAGATATTTCAAAGGAAAAATCAGAAACTAAAAATTCATCACCAACCGATAGTTGATAGCGACGAGCCAACGACTGATCAACAACAATATAATGCCCTCTGTCTTTTACATCGCCCATCAGCAAAGGGCCGACGCTACCGGCCGAATCAAAAACAATCATATATATGGGCGTTTGATTAGCCCCGTTACGGTAAATCGCGGGTACTGTGGTCATAGGATGAACCTGTGCAACACCGGCAATTGACTCCACTTTTTCTCGAGCAAATTGCGGAATAGAAGATCGGGTGGCCATAAAACCATCCACCTTGGCTTGAACCGCGATTAAATCGCCTCCTCGATTTAAAACCGCCTTTTCAAGTTGCCGATATTGCCCCTGCTCAAAACCAAGCAACACCAACAGGACAGCAATAGCCATCGAAAGTGCACCGATGGATAACAGGCTGAATAGCCTGTCATGCATCAGTTGTTTAACGACCAGGCGTAGCATAATCAAGGCCTTACGGACTATTTTTTAAGCTTAGGTGCACGGACGTTTTGTTTATGGCAACTCCAAGGTTCATGTTTAGCGTTGTCCTTAACATTTTGATCAACAAATTTGTAATAACCTTCTTTAAAATGGGTCCACCAATCGTGAGAAACCACTACGTTGTGTTTTTCCAGTATTTCTTCAACTTGACCCAGCCCAACTCTTGATGCGTCATAAGCAAGGTTTAGTGTACTGGTCTTCTCATCAAATGAAACCGCATCCAACCCGTACATGGCGTCGATCTCATTGACAGCTGTTTCCAAATCAGCAACGACTATGTCTTCAAGCTTTAGATGCCGAAACACCAAATTCACTTCATCGACACCCAGTCTATGTTTAATTTCGCTCACAATGGTTATCCTATGTTATGGAAATTCGCTCAAATCTATTTACGTTTAAATCGGCGAGTCTTTTTTTCTTCCTGAGCGTGATCCATCATTTGTCCCATCATCATCTGCATCATATTCATCTTTTTATCCATCATATCCATACGCTGCATCATTGCGTTGGGTTGTATATCATTGCTATGGCCTTTCATTTTCCCGTCGGCCATGCCTTTATCCATCATTCCTTTGCCCATCATTCCTTTGCCCATCATGCCATCATTCATCATGTCCATGCCTTCCATCATTAGGGCCATGTGTTCATCCATGAGCTTTTCACGCTTTTCCGAATCTTTTTCGTTTTTTAAAGACTGCATCAGCGTTTTCATTTTTTCCATATGCCCATGCATCGCCATCATTTTTTCATGACTCATCATGCCCATCATACCGCCTTGCATGGCAGTTTGATTATCACCACCGTGATTATGGTCGCCACTGGCAAAAACTGGGTTTGCCATCGCGGCAGAGATAGCCAATACAGAGATAAAGTTTTTATAGATCATTTTTTCATTCCTTTTTCATTGGTTTAGGATCAGGTTAAGTTAGTTAAATTTAGGTATCCAGCCGGCGGTAGTTGCCTTGTATTTGAGATACGTTTCACCAAACTCTTTTATGGCAACAGATTCTTCGTACTTTGCTAGTCGCACATAAACAATAACTAGGATAGGAAACATAATACTCGTCGGAAGGGTTGGCCATTGAAGTAGAAAGCCAAACATAATGATAATGAACGCCAAATATTGCGGATGACGACAACGTGCGTACCAGCCCGTTGTGGCAAGTACACCGGATTTTTGGGCGCTATGCAGTACGTTCCACGCCGAAGCAAGTATAAAAAATCCTAGAATAATAAAGACTGTACTTAGAATATGTAGGATGTCGAAATGAGGATCACCTTCAAAACCAAAAAATGTATGTAGTAAATGTCCATTCTCGTGGGACATGAAGTTCACACCGGGATAGGCTTCCGACAACCAACCGGATAAAAAATATATGGTAAGTGGAAAACCATACATTTCTGTAAATAGCGCCACAATGAACGCTGAAAACGCGCCTAAACTACGCCAATCCGTTTTCGTTTTTGGCTTGGTAAAGCTAAATGCAAAAAATATAAATATTGCTGAATTAAGTATAACTAAGGTCCACAGACCATAGGCTGAATCACCGTGCATGAATTTTCTCCTGTTTCAAATCGCCCTAGTGGTGCTGCTGATGTTCGCTTTCTTTACGTCCAGCTTCTAAGCCTCGCTGGTAGGCTTCTTGATCAGCGTCATTCACACCATGGCTTTTCCCACTATGATCTTTTCCACTGTGATCTTTTTCACCGTGTCTCCCGTGACCGCCATGCATAAATACATGCATTAATGGGCACAGCAAAAGAATCAAATACGGTAGGAACTCAAAAACATGCTCCCTATGTTCTACAAATAAGAAATAGCTAGCCGCAGCAATAAGACCTAATGCAGCCAAGCCTTTTTGGGTCAGCCAGAAAGATTGCGATTGTTTACTCATGATTGCCTCCCGTCATTTAACCGTGATGTTGGTGCGCTTCAAAAGTATCGAATTACCAATAACTGACAGGGAGCTTGCAGTCATTGCGATGACCCCAATCATTGGATGCAGTAAGCCCAACGCCGCCACAGGGATTGCGGCAAGATTGTAAAACCAAGCCCAAAACAGGTTTTCAACGATTTTTCGAAAGGTGGCCTTTGACAGTAGGATTGCTTCAACGAGTTTAGTTAATTGACCTTGAACCAGCGTGACATCAGCAGCTTCGATGGCCACATCAGCACCTGCACCTATTGCCACGCCAACATTGGCTTGTTTTAGTGCAGGCGCATCATTAATACCGTCACCCACCATCGCCACACTATTACCGTATTTGGCTTGCAGGTGTTTAACCGAGTCGACTTTACCTTCTGGTAGTACGTTTGCCAGAACTTCATCAATACCCACTTGGTCCGCAACAAACTTGGCTGTCCGTTCGTTATCACCGGTCACCATCACCACATGGATGTTCAGATCGTGCATGGCTTTTATCGCGGATTTTGAATCCTCTTTGATTGTGTCAGCAACAGCGACAACGCCGGCCGCTTGCTTATCTATCGCGACCAACATGGCTGTTTTGCCCTGAACTTCCAGTGACTTTAAAATTTCATCTAAATTGCCGAGTTCCACACCCTGTTCACTAAGCAGTCTTCGACTGCCCACATGAATTAAACAACCGTTAACAACGCCCTCTACACCGCGAGCGGTTATCGACTGAAAATTTTCCAACGTAGGAATTGTTAAACCCCTTTCCTTCGCTCCCTGTACTATTGCTTGTGCTAATGGGTGTTCTGAACCACCTTCAACAGCGGCGGTGGCCAGCAGCAGTTCTTCTTCGGTAAATTCTGACGCTGGAATAACATCCGTGAGGGATGGCTTGCCTGCGGTAATTGTGCCGGTTTTATCCAGCACAACCACCTTGATATCTTTTAGAGTTTGTATCGCTTCGCCCGAGCGAATCAGTACGCCGCGTTCGGCCCCCATACCTGACCCCACCATAATCGCTGTAGGTGTTGCCAGCCCAAGAGCACAAGGACATGCGATTACCAAAACAGCAACCGAGGCCAGTATCGCTGCAATAAGCGCTGACAAACTTGGGTCAACCCAAGGCAAAAAGCTACCACCCCACTCCAATACAGGCCGTAAGGTGTCTGCAAAAATCAGCCAGGAGAAAAAGCTCAATAGTGAGATACCGATCACCGCTGGAACAAAAGTGGCTGTTACTCGATCAGCAAATTCCTGAATAGGTACTTTAGAACCCTGAGCTTGTTCGACTAATTTAATAACTTGAGACAAGAAGGTGTCAGCGCCGATCTTGGTGGCTTTTACTTTAAGTAGACCCTCTTTATTCATCGTCGCACCGAGTACCGTATCACCTGGGCCTTTCTCTACAGGGATGGATTCACCCGTGGCAATTGACTCATCCAAGTGGCTATGGCCGTCAATAATTTCGCCATCTGTCGGCACTTTGCTGCCTGGTTTTATCACCATGACATCACCGATTTGTAATGCCTCCACCGGCACTTCAACTTCACTGTTGCTACGCAGAACGATTGCCGTTTTGGCCCCAAGTTTGATTAATTTCTTTATAGCCTGTGAAGCCTTACCCTTAGCGCGTGTTTCAAGATAGCGACCGAGCATGTGGAAGGTCATAATGGTCGAAGCCATTTCGATAAAGGATGTCATGGGGTAAACAAACCCTACCAAACCGATTAGATAGGGAGGCAAGCTGCCGAGAGAAATCAGTACATCCATATTGGCTGTACGATTTTTCAATGAACGCCATGCAGAACGGTGTGTGGAACGCCCACCTTTGAAAAACACAACAGGAAAAGCTAATACTGCTACGATTGCCAAATAGCCAGGAATTGGCTGCCAAAACATTTCTGGAATCATCAAAAGCATTATGAGCGTTGTCGGTATTGCTGCGAAGCACAGGTTTTTCCATGCTTGATCCAGATACTGCTCTTCCGCTTCTTCTGCTACCTTGTGAGAATTGCTTGTCACGCTTTCCACACTGACAACATCATAGCCGGCGTTTTCAACGGTTTCTTTTAAGGTGTGGTTATCGAGTTTCTGCGAATCAAAACTTACAATGACCTGATGGTTGGCAATATTTGTTTCAATGGTTGATATCCCAGTGAGACGCTCGATAGACGTACGAACAAGACCAGCGCAGTGATTACTTCCCATGCCAGGAACGGTAAGTGTTACTTTTTTTAAACCTTCGGCAGATAACAATTGCGCAGAGGCAACTTCGTAACCTGCGTTTTCAACCGCAATCCGTATTTTTTCCAGATTAGATAGCGATGGCTCAAAGGATACAAGCACCTGATGATTGGCAATATTAGTATGAACGTTGGCTATGCCTGGTAACCGTTCAAGCGATGCAACCACAAGGCCAGCGCAATGATTACTGCCCATTCCGGGCACGACAAGTTCAGCTTTGTCCGTATTACTATCAGCCCTATCTGTAAATTCACTTATTTGACTAGTCTGATCTTTCATGGTTGCAACCCTTTTTGAAATATCCTGAAATAACTCGATCAATTAGGTTTGGCTCTAAACTAACCTAACACTCAGTACCATCAACTTTACAATCATCGAACAATCCAAAAGCATTAAAAGTCGGGTCTCTGGCTATGCTAAAAATTACGGATCTCTTCTAACGTCAATCGGCCTGCTTATTCAAAACTATAATAAGAAAACCATAAATGGACGTACTTACTTTAAACCCGTGAGCTACACACAACTCAATAGCAAAAATGAAAATCGACACACATTGATAAACAAGTTAGATAATTGCTATTTAATCTAAGAGAAAGTCTATTAGTAGAAGACTAACAAACAGGTGACCCGAACATTACAGACCTGTAATGTTGGCCGCTTTAGCTTGATTTAAATCAAAAGAAGGAGATGTGACGGCGCACTGGGCTTTTGTGAAGACCATTACGCCAAGTGGTAGGCGTTAAGATTTGGTGTTACCCATAAAAAGTAGACATCCAAGTTATGCAGCAACTGCTGCTGCTTCAAATTCAACTGGGCTAAGCCCATCGTTCGCTGAATGTCTTCGTTTTCGGTTATAAAATATTTCAATGTAGCTAAATATACCCGAACGGGCTTCGTCTATCGACTGATAGTTTTTTGCGTAAATCAATTCAACCTTTAAGCGTGCGTAGAATGATTCCATGACAGCATTATCCCAACAGTTTCCCTTTCTGCCCATGCTTCGTGTGACACCAAGTCTTTCCAAAAAGCCTACATAGCTATTGGAGCGGTATTGCGTACCTCTATCTGAGTGCACTATTAGAC
>JBFHVZ010000213.1:0-6914 GCA_041589295.1 Pseudomonadales bacterium | reverse complement strand
TCTAAAGTTTACCTATAATTCGCCGCCCCATACGACGCGCTCGTAGCTCAGCTGGATAGAGTACCTGGCTACGAACCAGGCGGTCGGAGGTTCGAATCCTCCCGAGCGCGCCAACTTTAAAAGTGTTTCGGCATCAAAGAAGTAAGTATGGATCGCAAGCGTTTAGAAATTTTAAAACGCTCGTGAGGTAAGAACCTCCCAGGTTCGATCAGCGAAGCTGAGACTGCCGAAGGCACCTGAAAGGTCGTGCGTAGCACGAGTCAATCCTCCCGAGATTTTCTATCGCAAACCAGTTTTAAAAGATTACGCGCTCGTAGCTCAGCTGGATAGAGTACCTGGCTACGAACCAGGCGGTCGGAGGTTCGAATCCTCCCGAGCGCGCCATCATTTAAAAACCTGCAAGAAATTGCAGGTTTTTTTTCGTCTGAAGAAAAGTGCAGTTGATAATCTCTGCGCTTTAGCCTCGATTACTGCGAACGTTTGTAAGCCATTAGCTATACCTGAGCTATCTCATCCAATTGCCTGAGATTAACTGGTAGAATTCGACTTTTATTGATTGCTAGTCTGCTTTTTCATGACTTATTACACCCGCTCTTGGGGCATTAAAAACAACCCTCAATTGGCTGCATGGTTAGGCGGGCGTATACAGCTTTTCAAATCTCCCTGTAAACGTTTGCCTGCAGACGCCGTGTTGTTGGGTTGGGGGAACAAACCCAACACGCTAAAAACCCAACAGCTGGCGGAGCAACTTAAGTTGCCTTATTGGGCGCTCGAAGATGGTTTTATTGCCTATGCTGGGCATCCCACCCACGACCGCCAACGTCTTTCGCTTATTCGCGATGAAATCGGAATCTATTACGACAGCCGTCAACTAAGTGGTTTGGATAATTGGTTAACGAACTGTGACGCTTGGTTTGATGCAGAGATTGAGCAGCGAATCGAATGTTTGCGTGCTCAATTGACGAAGCTGGGTATCTCTAAATACAACCAAAGACGGTGCAAGTTTCCTGTGTGGCTGCAAAGTCTCATAGATCAAAACACTGCGCTCACCTTGGTGGTAGATCAAACATTTGGTGATTGCTCAATTGCTGGGGCGCAAGCGAATGCTGGTGATTTCCAGCGCATGCTTGATTGGGCTGTTCAGCAAGCGGAAGCCGAGCAGGGCTACATTCTGTTGAAAGTGCATCCCGATGTGCTGCACGGCAGCAAGCAAGGTTACTTTGATCTCTCATCGTTACCAGAACGAGTCAAAGTACTGCAAGATGATGTATCGCCCAGTGCACTAATTGCTTGTTGTAAAAGGGTAGCTACCGTTAGCTCTCAATTGGGTTTTGAGGCACTGTGGCAACACAAACCAGTTCATTGCTTTGGTGTGCCGTTTTACGCGCAGCGCGGGTTAACACAAGATCACGCTCAAGCCCAAGTCCAGCGTGATGCCGTTAATCTAAACCAGCTCATGGCAGCAGCCTTAATTAAGTATGTCAGCTATTGGCACCCCGAGCGGCAACGGGTGTGTGAGGTCGAAGAGATTGTGGATTGGCTGCAAGCGCAGCTGCAAAGTCGCACACCGTTTGCGCAGCAATTAGATGTGGTGGGGTTAAGCTTGTGGAAGCGCAGCTTCATTCCCGAATTTGTCGCGCAGAGCACGATAAAACTTCGTTTTATTAATGCGTCAAAAGGGCTGGCAACTGAGTTGCACTGGGGTATGAAGACAGAGTCCAACGCCTCCGACTGTACTAAACGTATCTGGCGCATGGAAGACGGCTTTATTCGATCTGCTGGGTTAGGGGCTGACCTGCGTCGCCCAAGTTCACTGGTTCTAGACGACGAAGGTATTTACTACAACGGCTTAGCCCCTTCGCGTTTGGAGCGGCTACTAAATCAGATTGAATTAAATGATTACGAACGGCGACGGGCAGCGCAGTTAAAGCACGATCTGACGCGTCTAAATATCACCAAGTACAATGTCGAAGTCGATAACCAAGCTCAGCTTCATGCATTGCGTGAACAGGCTGCTGGTCGAAGCGTGGTGCTAGTGACAGGTCAGTTTCAGGATGATCTTTCGATTAAATTCGGCACACAAGAAATCAAAACCAACCTCGATTTGCTGCATGCGGCGCGCGCGCGTTTTCCAAATGCTTTTATCATTTATAAAGAGCACCCAGATGTTTATAGCGGCGTGCGGCCGGGCAAACTGAATGAGCACCAAGTGTTGGAAAAAGCAGATGCCTATGTCACTCAAGTGCCGCTGACTCAGTTATTTGAGATCGTCGATCGGCTGTGCACCATGTGTTCACTTTCTGGGTTTGAGGCGCTGTTACGGGGCATTTCTGTGTCCACATTCGGTCTGCCATTTTATGCGGGTTGGGGGTTAACCGATGACTATTATTTGTTCGATCGCCGGCAGAAACGTCTGGATATAACCGAACTGCTTTATGGTGCTTTGGTTTTATATCCGAGGTATGTGAACTGGTACCAAAGAACTATCACAACCCCCGAAACAGTGATTGAACAAATCTGTCATCAGCGCCACAATGCGGGCCCTCTGCGTTCATCCTGGATTCATCGTCAGGCACGCAAATTGAGTTACCTTTCACAAGCATTGTTCCATTCACGTTCGTAAGTTCGGCGGAGAGTCAGTTGGCCGTTTTATTACTACAAGGACCGTTGGGCCCCTTCTTCGAAAAGTTTGCGGAGCACCTGCAGGATGCAGGGGAGATCGTGCACAAGGTGAACTTTAACGGTGGTGATGAGTTTTATAACACCGGCCGTTTTGCGCAGCAACACAGCTTCACTGGCGCTTTGCAGGAGTGGCCCGACTACCTTGCAGCACTCATCGACTCGCATCATATCGAGCACGTATTCGTGTATGGCGATTGTCGTCACTATCATGCATTGGCTAAGAATGTGTGTAGCTCAAAAAATGTACGCTACTTTGCATTTGAAGAAGGCTATCTTCGACCGAACTTCATCACGCTCGAAGAAGGTGGAGTAAACGGTCACTCACCGGTTAATCCTAATGCGGTTAAAGGCTACCAGCCAATTCACAAGCTAGCGGACGAAGTAGAGCTAGGCAGTAACTTTGCCAACCGTGTTAAATTTGCCAGCGTGTATTACAACGCGGCCGCAGCACGCCGATGGCGCTTTCGTCACTATGAGCATCACAGGTCCTTTAGCCCGGTATACGAAGCCTTTTGTTGGTTGCGCAGTGGCTTTCGGAAAGTTAAATATCGTTGGACCCAGCGTCAACTGCTCGACCCAGTGTTAGACCAGCCTTTTTTCCTGATGCCTTTGCAAGTTCATAACGACGCGCAAATATTGCATCACTCTCCCTATATCAGCATCGAGCACTTTATCGAAGAAGTGATGACCTCGTTTGCTAACTCAGGTAGCCAAGCCAAATTGGTGATTAAGCATCATCCAATGGATCGTGGGCACAGTCATTACGGCTCTTATATTCAACGTTTAGCACGACGCTTAAACCTGCAGAATCAGGTTGTCTACCTACATGACCACCACCTACCCACACTGCTAAAACATTGCTGTGGCGTAATTACCATCAATAGTACAACTGCATTACAAGCCTTCTACCATGGCGCTCCGGTTAAAGTAATGGGCGATGCCTTTTTCGATATGGAAGGCCTAACCGACCAAGGTCGCTTAGACGAGTTTTGGTTCTCGCCTCAGTTTATTGATATGAACTTGGCGGACCGCTTCCGCGCCTTTCTCATTGCCCATGGGCAAATCAACGGTAGCTACTATTGTCAGTTTGACCTAACCCTCGCCAACCTCATGGCTTACCTACACAACAGCGGTGTATTAGTTCGCATCGACGACCCGCTGGCCTCCGACGCTGCCAAGCAAAGCCGAGTGGCATAACGCCGCGCGTGTTCAGCGCAACGCCTATTCAGCGAAAAATATCCCTGACTGATCTCGATGCTGCGTTTAAGTAACAACGTTTACACATCGCATGGCGTGTTTTTGTCAAAGCTGACAAACAAAATGATTTGCCGAAATCTCGGCGCAATGACCCCGTCATAAATCTGGACCATGTAACTGGACTGTCACAAATCTGAAGTATCGTCCCCATCAAATTTTGGGTAGTAACGCCTAAGTCACTTGCGTTAGGCCGTTATTAAAATTCGGTTTATGTGGGGATGAAATTATGAAACCACTTCGTACGTTAGCAGCCGCAATCACAGCGGCCAGTGCTTCGTTAGCTTATGCTGGTGAAGCTGTTTTTTATGTCACGGCCGACGGCCAACCAGCCAGCAATCTTGCTATCTCCATCGACGGTCAAAAAAAACTTGTCGGTAAAAATGGCTTCGTAAGTTTTGATCTAGATGGCGGAAATTACTTTGTCGAATTAACTGAATTTGGCGAATGGGTGGGTGAACTTGAATTTAATGCAAAGAAAAATGAAAACGCTGAAATTCAAGTTGAAATGATCGCTGGCGAAGCCGTATCAGAAATTAATGTCTACGCACCAGGGCAAGAACAAACGCCCGCTGTTGGAAAAATTTCTGGCACCTTAGAGTCCGATGAAACCGGCGGTGGTGTATCGGGTGCTCGCATTTCATTAGAGGGCACCGAATTCGCGACCATCACAGATAACAATGGCTACTACGAATTAGAAGTGCCGCGTGGCGAATACACACTGTCTATATCAGATCCAAATTATGGTAAGCGTGATGTAAAAAATATTCGCGTAATGGCAAACGTAGCGACAGCAGTCAATATGTCCATGAGCTTGTCGGGCGATGGTGTGATTGAAGAAGTCGTTGCTGTAGGTTCGTATATTCCGTCAACCGCCACAGCACAAGAGCGCGACTCTAGCGCGGTGCTGGATGCAATCGGTTCGGAACAGTTTGCACGCTTTGGTGATTCAAGTGCCGCGTCGGCATTAAAACGTGTTGCAGGTGTGAGTGTGGTTGGTGGTCAGTATGCGGTGGTGCGAGGACTGCAAGGTCGTTATATCTCATCCACGCTAAATGGCAGTCTAATGCCAAGTACCGACCCTATGCGTCGTGATGTTCCTTTGGACTTATTTCCGTCAAGTATTCTTGGTGGAATCGAAATTCAAAAAAGCTACACGCCTGATCTACCGGGTGACACCACAGGTGGTGCTATTCGTATGACAACGAAAGCACTTCCTGATGAATATACCTCCAAGCTGAAAGTTTCAACCGGACTAAATACGCGTACAACAGGCAGTAAGGTTGCAGGCTATGAAGGCGGCGGCAACGATTACTTAGGTATTGATGATGGATCACGTGATATGCCGTCATCCGTGGACAGTGCAACAAATGGTGGGCAAGAAGCAATTAATATCTGCTCTGATCCAACAGCCTGCTTGTCTCAATCTCAAGCTGCAGAACTAGGGAAAGCTTTTGACCGAAATTATAGTTTAAAAGAAAAAACGGCTGGGCCAGATGTTGGCATCTCTTATGGCTTTGGAGATCGCCTAGAAGAATCGGGTGTTGGTTACTATGGTTCAATCCAATATAAAGATGAAACCCGTGCAAGGCATGACGCTACAAAAGGCAATCACGATTACGAACGCACGAAAAGAAACGTTGATTTATCTGGCTATTTTGTATTCGGGCAGGAAGACGATCAAGGTAATCAATGGTTGAGCAAATCCGTTTTGCTGCGTAAAACGGATGACACTGCGAAAGTATCGGTGGGAGAAGATAACGAAGGGACAGAGATTGAAGAGTACACTTTTCAATGGGTAGAGCGTCAGTTTTTATCTCAGCAGTTTAGTGCAGCTATGTTCCTCGGAGATGAGCACAAACTAGAAGCGCGCGCAGGCATTTCGCAAACAAAACGTGATGAGCCGGATCGCCGATCTTACCAATATCGGAATGGAACCGTTTTCCCCGCTACATTAGAGCGTCGCTACTCTGAATTAACGGAGACCAGTGTAGATGCAGGCTTAGACTATACCTTTGATTATATGGTATCTGACCGACTAAACCTTAAAATCAAAACAGGTGTTATGACATCTAATAAAGAGCGTGATGTTGAACTCGCCCGTTTTGGTATTCGCCAGTCTGGTAACGTCTCAGGTGACTTAGATGATGTTCTGGTACCCGAAAATTTTGATAACGGCACCTTTACATTGCAAGTGAATACCACAGGTACTGATTCCTATGAAGCTAAAGAAAGCATGCTTGCATCTTATCTGTCGGCGGAATTAGATATAGACGGTGAATACGTATTCTTAGCTGGCGCAAGGTTAGAAGATGCGAATCAAGAGTTAATCTATCCTTCTGCCCCAGAAAATGACAATGAACTTGATTCCTCAGAATTACTTCCGGCAATGAGTGTAACATGGAAGCCCGTAGAAGAATGGCAGTTCCGATTTGGATATAGTAATACGCTATCTCGACCTGGCCTGACCGAGCGGTCTAGCTCGCAGCAATATGATCCAGAAACGGATGATGAGATTTTTGGTAACCCAGATTTGGAAATTTCTAGAATTACCAACTTAGACTTGCGCGCAGAGTATTATATGTCTGAAGACGAAAGTATTTCCTTGGCGTTGTTTAATAAAAATATAGATAAACCAATTGAGAAAACCGTACCTGATGGTTCAGGTTCGGCTCTAGATGGCTTTACATATCAAAATGCAGATTCTGCAACCATTAACGGTGTTGAGCTAGATTTTAGAAAGAATGTTATAGATACCAATTCATTTAGCGGATTTTTGTCAGGCAATATTGCTTGGGTAGATTCCGAAGTCTCGTTGACTGGGCGAGCGGCTGAATTGGAATTGAATTCTAGTCGTGCGTTACAAGGGCAATCTAATCTATTAGGAAATCTTCAGTTTGGCTTAGATCATTTTGAGAGTGGGCAATCTTTCACCCTGTTGGCAAACTACTTTGATGAGCGAATTGATAAAGTTACCC
>JBFHVZ010000212.1:0-7021 GCA_041589295.1 Pseudomonadales bacterium | reverse complement strand
ATCTGGTATTTCGAAAGCCACCATTCCGACGATGGCGGGAATGGTAGGCGCGTTAACCGGAGTGTTTGCACTGAGCATTATTCAGCGTTACGTGCAGCGCCAGAAAGTGAAGTTAGAAGATAGATTAACGTTCGACCACTAGAAGAAACTAAAAACTATCTGCGTTGCTAATGCATCGTTAAAAACTTTTTCAGAATGCTCACTTACTACATGTAAACTGCGCTTCTTCAAAAATTTTTGCCTTGCCTTAGCTTCCTCGATTACGTTTTTAGAAAGCCTAAATTCTAAATTGAAATGGCTGCGGATGCGGCCTTTAAATAGGGACTCATTATGAGACGTGGTTTTTCAAACCTAACCCCAGAAGCAGAAGAAGGGGAAATCGACATTACCCCAATGCTGGACGTTGTGTTCATCATGTTGATTTTCTTTATCGTAACGGCTTCATTTGTTAAAGAATCTGGCATCGAAGTTAACCGTCCTGATGCGAGTACGTCGGCGGCAAAACCGCGAGCCAATATCCTGATTGCCATTAACGAAAACAATGAGATCTGGATTAACAAGCGCCGTGTGGAAGAAAGCCAAGTGCGCGCAAACATCGAGCGCTTACACGCCGAAAACCCACAAGGTACAGTGGTAGTTCAAGCTGACGAAGAAGCCAAAACCAAGGTCTTAGTAGCGGTTATGGATGCAGCTCGACAAGCGGGTGTATATGACGTATCTCTGGCCACAGAGGAGCCATAGATCATGTCGGCTCAGTTTGTTCAACATCCTGCCGGACGCTTAGTGCTTGCAATCGTTGCTGCCATTGTGGCGACGTTTGCGGTGGCCCTCATGATGCAGGGGCTAATCAGCTCGGGTGGTTCGGTTTTGCAGGAGCAAAACTATGGCAAGCTGGTTGAGTTTGTACACGTACAACAAGACGAAGAAATACAAACCAAGCAGCGTAAGCCAAATAAGCCACCGGCAGCACCGAAGGAGCCGCCAAAACCAGATATGCCAAAACCGTCAATGGATATGAATAACGCGCAGGCCATGGACATAGGTGCGCTGGATATCGGTGCGGATTTGAGTATCGATTCTGGGTTGTCGGGTTCCGGCGGTGACGGTGAATACCTGCCCATCGTTAAAGTTGCACCTCAGTATCCCCGTCGCGCTGCGCAAAAAGGTATTGAAGGCTATGTGGTGGTGGAGTTCACCGTGACCACTTTAGGTACGGTAAAAGATGTCAATGTGATCGAAGCAGATCCACCAAACATATTTAACCGAGCGGCGATCGGTGCTGCTCAAAAGTTTAAGTACAAGCCGAAAATTGAAAACGGCAAAGCAGTAGAAGTACCGGGTGTTCGAAACATCATCCGTTTCGAATTGGATAAGAGTAAAAAATAGGAGTAATGGTCATGACACGTAAACCGTTCTCAAAAAACACTCTCATGCAAGCGGTATCCGCTACAGCGTTCGCAGCTTTTTTGTGTGTAGCCATGCCATTAACCGCACCGACGGCAAATGCTGCGCAGGCGGATAACCAAGCGGATAGTGCGAAAGCACAGTCTTCTGAGCGCAGCGAACGCAAAAGCCGCGTGCGGCGTGCGCAAACCATGCGGCCGCATATATTTAAAAAGCTGGATAAAGCACGAGAACTTGCAGACAACAAGCAATATACCGAAGCGCTTGATGCACTGAATGCCATGGAGAAAATTCGTCGTAACTCTTACGAAACTGCGATGACCTACAACATGTTGGCGTACGTGCAGTTTAATCGTGAGGATTTTGCTGCGGCGGCATCGGCCTATCAAAAAGTGCTTAAGGTTAAAAACCTGCCTGAGAGCTTAGAGCAAACGACATTATACAGTTTAGCTAAGTTGTATCTGGTTCAAGAAGACTACCAAGACGCTTTAGCCATGCTAAATCAATGGTTTACCGTGGTGGAAAAACCAGGGGCAGACGCTTATGTTTTGCGTGCGCAAATTCAGTATCAACTGGAAAACTTCGCCCAAGCACTGCCAGATGTGAAAAAGGCTATTGCGCTGGTTAAAGAACAAGGTAATCAACCAAGAGAAAACTGGTTGTTGATTGAACGTGCGGTTTACTATCAAAACAAAGACTATGTGGCCATGGAACGCTGCTTAAAAGATTTGATCGCTTTGTATCCTAAGCCTCAGTACTGGGTGCAGCTATCTGCGGTGTATAACGAGCTTGGCAAAGCTGGTGAAGAACTGGCCGCCATGGAAACCGCCTACGAGCAAAAACTGCTGACCAAAGAAGCCCAAGTGGTGAGTTTGGCCCAAGCGTTTTTGTCCCAAGAGGTACCTTACAAAGCAGCGAAAGTTTTATTGCAAGGCATTAAAGATGGCATCGTCGAGGAAAGCGGTAAAAATCTGTCCTTGTTAGGCGACGCTCTAATGATCGCCAAAGAATACGATCATGCCATTCAAGTCATGGCTCAAGCTGCGCAAAAAACGCAAGCAGGTAAAGACTTTTACAAGCTGGCGCAAATCCATACTGAACGCCAAGAATGGGATCAAGCTTTAGAAAACATTACCAAGGCACTGGCGGATGAAGAATTAAAAGAAGCCCACAGTGCACGTATACTCAAAGGTCTTGTACTGTTTAATCAGAATAACCTTAGTCTAGCAAAAGCTGAGTTTGAAAAGGCAAAGTCGGTACCCGAAACCCAAAAAATGGCAGAACAATGGTTAAGCTATATTGAAGGGGAAGAAAAACGCCGTGCTTATATGGCCCAAGGTTAATCAATGACGCAAGAATAAAAATTAACCCAAGAATAATCGTTGAATAGTGATCCGCAATCGACGTTTCCTTGGAACCTATAAAGCCGACCTTGCTTTAGCTAGGTCGGCTTTTTTTGTATGTGGAAATAGGTCAAATTGAACTAGTTTAAGCCCGCTTGAGCTAGGTCTATGTTTCTTTTTACCGGCAGCAGTAGCCTGAGAATAGAGCTTTAATATGCAGTGCTTATACAGATTTAGGTACATATTAAATGCACACCTAAGTATCAATTAGGCAAGGAGGATGACCATGGCCAGACCCACAACGAAGAAAGAATTGATCGAAGCGGCTAACACGGGCTTTGACAAGCTCTGGGCATTTATCGACGCCATGCCTGATGACACGTTGAATGCAGAATTTGACTTTGCTAAGGATGACAAAAAGAAGGAAGCTCACTGGCGCCGTGACAAAAATCTGCGTGATGTTTTAGTGCATTTGTATGAGTGGCATCAATTGATCTTAAAATGGATCAAGTCCAACACGGCAGGCAAGCCAGCAGACTTTTTACCCAAACCCTACACATGGAAGACCTATGGCGATATGAATGTGGAAATCTGGAAAAAACACCAGAACACACCACAGTCAAAAGCAGAGAAAATGCTACGAAAAAGCCATAAAGACGTGGTAGCGCTTGTAAGTGAATTTAGTGACGACGCGTTGTTCACCAAGCAGCATTTTGATTGGACGGGCACTACAACCCTAGGCAGCTATTGTGTCTCTACCTTGTCCAGCCACTATGACTGGGCCCTTAAAAAATTAAAAGCTCATGTAAAGAATCTAAAAGGCTAAACCCCTCTTTTACCCTTCTATTGTTTTAAAACCTTAAAACCATATGAGTTCGCCTTAGCGGCTCATAAGGTTTACCATAGCGCGCTTTCTCGTAATTTAGTATTCCATTATTAACTGAGTCGTGTTTGCTGCCATGTCTTTACCGCCTTGTCCCAAGTGCCAATCTGAATACGTTTACGAAGACCAATCTCTGCTGATTTGCCCAGAGTGCGCCTTTGAGTGGAACGCCGAAGAACTTGCTGCTGAAAATGCATTTACGATTCTGGATGCCAATGGCACAGCATTGCAGGCTGGGGATAAAGTAACCTTCATCAAAGACTTGAAGGTCAAGGGCAGTTCGCAAGTTTTGAAAATAGGCACTAAAGCGTTGATACGTCGCATGGTGGATAGCAAAGACCATCAGCTGGACTGCAAAGTGGATGGCAGCGGCGAAATGATGATAACGGCCAAATTCGTGAAAAAGAGCTAAGTGATGCTAACGGAGCAGCATCTCTTTGTGTATGGCACGTTGAAACTTGGCGAGCGCAATGCGTTTCGGCTACAGCGCTTAGGCGGCCGTTGGCGCAAGGCGCGGGTTCAAGGTTGCTTGTTCAAACACGGTGTACTCGGCACGCAGGGATATCCAGCGTTGATACTTACAGCTCATGCAACCAGCGCTTGGGTGAATGGTTATGTCTTTAGTTCGAAAACACTCGCTAAACACTGGCCTGCACTGGATGCGTTCGAGGGTGCGGGTTATAGGCGTGTAATTACTACGGTTGCGTTAATGTCTGGGAACAAAATACAAGCCTATGTTTACGCGCCTGCTTATGAACAGCGCAAACAAACTCGTATACAAGCAGTGAACTGTGTGAGCGATGACGATGCCTGATTCAAAAAGTTTGGACGAATGCTTAATTGGTTTAGGTGACGGACACGCTGCATTAAATGTATACATCGCCAATCGCCCGCACTTGGAAGAATACCAGTACATGGAAACGATACGGCCTATGTATGCGGGTGAGATTAAAATGATCGCTGATCAAACCGGTAATCATTGGCGCAAGGTTTTTAACGTCTATGCTAAATTAATGTTTGCGTTGGGTGTGCACCTTAAGCAATTTGATACGTCACGCTTTAGTTGTTGGCAAGATTACCGCGACCAATTGCTGTTACAGTCGGGCTCAAACACCGCATTGCTTTTTTCCAAACCTAAATTAAATACGCCTGAATCTGACGATAACGCCGTGCATATTGTGATGGGTAAAGGTTATTTTTCGGAGCTGGGATTTGAACCCGATGACATAGAAGGCATGTGCTGGGAAAGTGTGGGTGGCCATGGCAATGACTTTGCGGTGTGGCCGGATAAAAAGCTAATTATGTGCCCTTACTTTGACTATCGGCAGTTGTCGAATATAAAAATCGACAAGTTAGTGGAGTGTGTGAAGTTAGTCACTTCTCTGTAGATCGTGCTGTAAGGCGTGTTATAGGTCGTGCTTTAGCGCGACAAAAAATAGTTCGCGCTAAAGCTCGACCTACAAAAAAGACAAACAAATTTTAACGTTTTTTACTTGTCCAAGCCCACGTCATACGCGCAATAATAGGTTCTACGCCTGCTTCGTCAGTCACTGTCACTGGCACGGTCACTTCGCCTTTTTCGGTGCTTTGAATTAAATCAATTTGCTCTTGTGTCAGCGTGGCTTTGGCGCGCATGTCGCCAGTTGAGCGCTTCACGTAATCAATGTCCATGTTTTTGATAACTGGCAGTTTGTCGTCGGGTACGTTCATGCCGAACACAAAACCAGTTGCGGTTTCGGCTAACAAAGCCATGGCCGCAGCGTGTACGCCACCAATGTGGTTTTGCACTTTTTTCTTGTTGCGAATGCTCACCACACAGGTGGTGTTGGTCAGTTCTTCAAAGCGAATGCCTGAATGTCCTGCGTATTTAATGACGTTACCAAAGGCCTTGCTCATGGCGGTGGTGCGAATGAAATGGGGTAGCCCCATTAGTTTACCGGCAATGGTGCTTAATCGGTTTGCTTTCGCCATGTTAGGGTCCTCTTTCTCTGGGTGCAGGCTCAAATTAACGCGCCGGAGTCTAGCGGCACTGGGTCTGGATTGAAATAGCCGTACAGCCCAATTTAGTTACCTTGTATTGGCTGATGCATGGCCAAAATCTTTTCGCCGCGCTGGGTATAGCGGGTATAGAGGTCGGCGATGGCCTGCGGTAGTGCTTGCTGTTCACAAAGTTGCCAGCCCGCTTGCTGATAGAAGTGCAGCAGATGTTCGTACGGAAAGCAGTACATTGGCGCTGCGTGGGTTGCTGTTGTCCTTGAGGTAGACGTCGGCGGGGTTGAAGTCGGCAGGGGCGCTGAGGTAATGATGTTTTGCCGAACATAAGCCAACAATTTGCTACCCAGTTGTTGGCCGCGTAAATCTGAATCTATGTAGAGACTGCGCAGCCAATAATAATCTGGGCTGCTTGAGGCTTCAGCTTTTGCCTCGTTAGGTACTGGGGTTTGCGTAGACGCTGTGGCTTGTGTGCGTATTGTCGCTCGCATGGGTACTAGCCGCACAGCGCCGACTATGCTGCTTTCTAGGCCGTTATCTTGGCTGTTGTCGTCAGGGTCCTGCCAAATCACAAACACGCGTTCATCGCCATTGGCTTTGCCTTTGTGCTTCTGTTGTTTATAGAACTTGTTGACGGGCCGAAAGTGGGGTTCTTGCCACTCGGCGAAATGATAGTGCGGGGGATTTGAGGTCTGCTGCGTCATGGGCAGCAGTTTGCCTTAAAAGTCGATTTCAATGTAGCGCGTTTCGGGCTTTTCTTTCTTGGCGGTGCCGCGCAGCTTATCAATGGACTCTTTCACTTGATCGTTATGCTGAAAAAGCTCTTGGAATTGAGCACGGTAGTCGTCTTGCCAAACGCGGCTGCCTTTTACCATGCGCGCTAAACTGATTAAGCCGTTGCGTGTCACGGCCAATTGCTTGTCTAGGTTGGCGCTTTGTGTGCCTAAAATCTCTAAAGCGGTTCTTAGGTCGCCTTTCGCGGCCCCTAAGTCGAGGGAGTTCACTTCGCTGGTTAAGAATTGGGTTTCGGCGGTAAGTTGTTTGATGCCTTTGGATAATATTTTTTGTCGGCTATCTAGTTCTGCGACTTGCGTTTGCAAGCCTAGGACTTGCTCTTCAACATCGCCTAGCGCCATAAACACCAAGACAAACGTCACGGCCACAGCACTGATCACGGCCGTGCCTAGGCTTACTTTAATCGCTAGCCAAAACGCAGGGGAGTTTAACGGCGACGTGCTTTGAGCCTCTTCGCCTTCTTCCATGTCTTTGTCGATAAGTCGTTCTTTTCTATCCGCCACGACCGTGTCCTTGGTGCTAACTGAACTTTCCCGTATTCACAGTGTTCAGTGTAGAACAGATCCGGTTAAACGCAGGGATGGCGGGCTAGTTTGGCGCGGGT
>JBFHVZ010000211.1:0-7036 GCA_041589295.1 Pseudomonadales bacterium | reverse complement strand
GGCACTGTGATCTCGCGTAATCCTCGCCGTGGACTACACCATTTAATTCAACACAAAACACTCACGGTGCAAGAGAATGTGGATAACATTTTGGCGTTTTTCCATTCGGTAAAACGTCATAACCCTAACTTTAAGTTAATTCTAACGCTTTCACCTGTACCGCTGTTGGCTACGGGGCGCGCTGACGATCACCACATTATTGAAGCCAATACCCATTCTAAAGCGGTATTGCGGGTCGCCTTGGATGAAGTGGTTAAAGCCCATCCGGACATTTATTACCTGCCAAGCTACGAGCTGGTCACCGAGTGCACCGAACAACCTTGGGAGCCGGACCACCGCCATGTCACACGGGACACGGTAAAACGCGTGGTGGATATGTTTAAACGAATGTTTGTATACCAATAAACACAACGGCACTGTTGGGTATTTGGGGAGAAATCGTGCGCAGCCAAGATCCTGTCTTAGAATCTGTATTGTCGGGCCAAGACTTATACGTTGTGTTAAAGAGCACAGACGAAGACCCCTACATGGAGTGCTATGAACTACCCATCGTTATCATTACCAACGGGATCCTATGGGGGAAATTTCGTGAAGTTCATTCCACACTTGGCCATCCGATAACAAAAGAATGTAAACGAGTCGCTTACAGCTATAGCAACATTCATCCAGTTGTCTGCACCAGCTCAATGGAAGGCAATATCGAACGATATGTTTCCCACAATGTATATGCCTTGAAAAAGTTTAAGACAAAGGGTTCGCCCAGTTTGCTCTGGCAAGAAAGCAGAGACGGAGATTGCTACCCTACCGAACTGATGCTGCAAGAAATAGAGTCATGTAAGCGATTTAAAATTGTAATAGAGACCGACATTTCAACATTCATTCTGCCGATTCATACGTTCGAAGTTTTTCTTAGTGGCCGCTTTAGCGCAGATACTGAAATGGACGGTGTACCACAGAACCTGCTCAATCAGGACTTTATAGAGTCTCTATCCAATCAATTTTCACAGGTTATGCGCGACACGAATATTAAAGCCCCAAACACTAATTACGCTATTGGTTCGGATTTCTGCACCCTATCTTTTTTATATGGTGGTAAAAAGCTTGTACGAAAAACTGCTCGTCAAGACGACATCATAGGTGAATACCAATCGTACAAGGATATTAAGATCATCTCCATTGACTAAAGATCAATAAAATAGCCCGTAAGCTAAATAGAGGCGAATTTACCATGAATACACATAACTTGATTTCTGAGTCCGTATTGGCTGGTCAGGACCTTTTTGTCTTGCTTAAAAGTACAGATGAAGACCCTTATATTGAAAGTTATGAGCTACCCATAATCGTTATACATAAGGGCGCTTTATGGGGTAAATTTCGAGAGGTGCATTCATCTCTCGGCCACCCTGTGGTAGAACATTGCAAACGCTTAGCGTATAGCTACAGTGATAAATTCCCTTTAGTCTGCACTAGCTCTCTCGAGGGCTCAGTGGAACGTTACATTTCTGACACTGTATATCAACAAAAAGATTTTGTATGTAGAGGTGAGCCCGCTTTACTATGGCAGTATTCAGACTACGCATCACAAAACGAGGAACTACAAAGAGAAACTCTCGCAAAAATTAGCGAAAGCATTACAGCGTGTAGACGTTTTAAAATGTTAATACAGACTGATGACACTGATTACATCATCCCCATCCATACCTTAGAAGTGTTCCACAGCGGCCGCATCAGCGCTGACACAGAAATGGATGCCATACCACAAAATCTATTAAACAATGAGTTTTTGTCTTCTCTAAGCTCGGAGTTTGATAAAGTGATTAGCGCTGACTCTAGCGAAATACCCCGTACGAATTATAGTACATCCAGTAATATGCATACGGTTTCATTTCTATTTGATGGAGAGAAACTAGTTAGAAAGATAATGACACCAAATGACATACGTGGTGAAGCGGTAGAGTTTAATGATCTGAAAATATTTGCCCTATAGTATTTATCTGGCTAATCCCTTTAGGCTATCTACCATTTGTTCTAATTGCTTGCGAAAATACTAACAGACCTAGCGCTAATATCTACGTTTACCCAGTCGCCATCTTTTAAATAACGATGTTTAAGGTATTCAGCTGTAATAACAAAATGTGTAGTAAAAAATTCCATATTATTTAAAAACGAGGTGTTTGCGTAAAACTCGCCAGGCTTACTTTCTCTTACCGATTTAAATTTTTCTTCCAACTCATGATGTTCATCAAAGTGTCTAATGTACTCTGGGTAGCCATCATATTCTGTATAAGCCACAAACCCTGAAAGGTCTTTATATACCTCTACCGTATGAAGTGGCATGACGTATACGTATCCATCTAGGCTTTCAATTCTAATTTTTAACTGTTGTGCATTATTGACACATGAAAATAGACCATTCAAATCCGATTCACCACTGCGCCATATACATTGACTACTACCCTGCGTTTTAAAGTCCATTCTGGTATAGGCTTCTGCCGAATAGTAACGAACCACTTGTTGATCAAATCCTGACAAGCATACGAGATCACAGTAGTTGTTGTACGCGTAGGATAGACGTTGACCCTGTTCAATATCTAGATGACCTACGGAGGCATGAACACTACGGAATTTCCCCCAAAAACGATCACCCTTCATAAACACATTTGTTAACTCATAACTCTCGACATAAGGTCGACCGTAACGGTTTTCTAATATCACATAAAGGTTTTCGCCTGCATCAATGGCTGTACAGAGTTCAGGTTGCCTAACATTCATTTAACAGAACTCCATAGCGCCAGTGAGCTTGGATTCGCCTTAGTACCACCCATCACATTGGCTGCCATATAGGTTAATTCAATGGTGTTGTTTAGATGATGAAACACCAAGCTCTGAGCAAGATTTTGATTCCAACCGTTTTTTGCAAATAGCTCTCTATGCTCGCGGTCTAACTCATTATCATGCTCTTGGGCTTTAAGCTGAAAGCCGAAAGGTTCGATATGAATGCAAGTTACATCTTGCGCGATGGCACTGATGCGCTCTATTAATTCATTAGGAATATACGTCACCTGCTCTATGGAGTGACAGGTAAACACCAACACTTTCTTTAAGCTGGGTAAAAAAGAAAAGTCTGGATTTTTGTAATCGAACCTGTGAGCCTCTAGCCTTAAGTCTGCATCGAGCTGTGCCAGCATATCGGTGCAACTAACTCCACTTTGCGTGTATTCGCACGCGTAGTAAGGAACATTGGGTCCACCTTGGTAATACAACTTAAACAGATTTTGTCCAAAACCAGAGCCTAATTCGATAACGGCATCAAAATCCCGCAAACGAGTAAAATCTACAAGAAACTGTATATTGTCATTGTAGGTATAGTCTGGCACCCGTTGATAACCGTCGCGATGTGGAAGCAACTGGTCTACGTCCAACCCCGTTGGCAGTTTGAGTACAGGTTCCAGTTGAATACTGCGTACCTCTCGGTCGCAGTGCACATTAGGAATTAACTGACGTACGTAGTGACTGTCTTCTTCAAAAATAAACCTTGGATTATCTTTTTCGAGTATGCGCTCTTGATGACTAAAACGCATAATGGACTCTAACTTTGAAATGACTCTAAGAGGGTGCCGCTCACCTTCGCTAATAATACGTTGCATTAAGTCTTTGCGTACTTGCCACGCTTGCTCGTAGTAGTCGTTCCAAATGTCATTGTTAAAGGCTTGAGTGTTAAATGCTTGAGCGTCTTGCGCTTGCTCGGTCATGTCACGGTTCCTCAGAAGCTGTGGCTAAATTGCGATAACGGCACTTATCCGTTTGCTGGCCAGCCCTTGGCCAAAAGCACATAGTGCTCTTCGCGGTAGTCTGGGCGTTTATTGGCAGTCAGTTCAAATTCGCAGTGTTCGCTGGCCGTTAGGCGATGGCGGTTTACCAAATGTTCGGGAGGTTCGATAACCGTTTGGTGTTTAAACCATGTCCAGTTGTCGTCCCGCTGCCATATTGCAGGATTACGATGCTGGTCCAATATAAACGTGAGCGAGTTTTTGGTGGTGCCCAACCAATGAAGAAACGCATCCAAATGCCCTACAGGCTTATTTTGGTAGCTTTCAACTATGTGTAGACCCTGTTCACGGGTCAAACGCTTTAGCCGAATCTCGCG
The DNA here is from genome assembly GCA_041589295.1 of Pseudomonadales bacterium. GTDB lineage: Bacteria > Pseudomonadota > Gammaproteobacteria > Pseudomonadales > Oceanobacteraceae > Bermanella. The sequence goes on along the minus strand of JBFHVZ010000211.1, from coordinate 2,889 downwards.
GTTTACATGGTCAGTAATTTTTCCGTAGCCCCACTTTAAATCTTTTATATAATCATGCAGGTCGGAATACACAAAGCTGTCTACATCATTGTAACGGTCAAACGTACGCTGTTGCTCTGCGGTTTCGTAACCATACAGGTCCAGCATGTCTTCGTGCTGTTGTTTGCTGTCCCAGCGAATATAATTATTTAGATAAATCCCCCGCACACCCACATTGGCTAGGTCGTGACTGTCTGGGTACATAAATTGGTAAATGTCTTTTTCGAAAATTTGATCATCATCACTGATCAGGTCTTCAGCCTCTAACCCCATTAGGTCGTGCTCTTTTCGATAGCGCCGCGTCATTTCTACTTCGTCTAAATGCGAATACATGCCTACCTGATCAACCCCTTGGTGAGCACCCCAAATGATAAGAGGTATTTTTAGACGTACCGCCACTTGTACAGGAAATACAGTTTGTCCAGCTAACACATGCCAATATAGCGAACCCAGCCGACGCAACGTAGCACGCGTGAGGGTTTTGATGGTTTGAGGTGAAACTGTCAGTGTAAATATGTCGCAGTCGAACACAGTGCGCAGTAAAGCAAGATTTCGAATACCGCGGTCAGTATTGTATTGCGCGTTATAAGTCACCAGCAGCGGGTTCATTCCTAGCTTGTTCTTTACCGTATGCACAATAAAGAAACTGTCCCGCGCACCATTCACCGGAATAATACAATCGTAGTTATTGCCGTTTCTGTTTTTATATTGACTTAAAATAGTGATGAGCTTTTGCTCGCGCTCAGCCCAATCCAGCTCATCTTTTTCTTCATGCACACGACAGCCGGAGCACAGCCAGTCTTCATCAAGATAAATGCCTAGGGGATGATGCTCTGTGTAGAGACACCGACTACAACGTCTTACATCCATATAGCGTTTCTCTTTTTAAAGCGCATGTCATCTAAGTCGTCATCATCTTTTTTTAGTAGACGGCCGGTTTCATCAATTTGTGATCGGTTATAGTGAATATGCGAACGACGAATTTCGTCGCTACGTAAATACCCTTTGATTTGACTGGCGGCATGCTCAGTAAAGGCGAGGCTATTACCAATAGAAAATGCGCCGACATTGGATGCCATTAACGCTTCAATGTGTTCTGGTTTGCCGTAGCCACCACTGGCAATGATAGGCACGCTCAACTGCTGGCTGATGTCCTGATAAAAAGGCACTTCATACCCTTTTTTCGAGCCATCACGATTGACGCTGTGTAAAAGTATTTCGCCTACACCTTCGTCAATTAGACGCTGACAGTAGTCTTGCACTGGCAACTCGGTTTTATTTCGGGTTTGGTAGTCATATACCCAGAACTTGTCTTCTATGTTAATAAAATCTACATAGGCCACGACGGCCTGACGCCCTAATACATCTTTTAGTTGGTTAGCTAACTCAGGGTTATGCAGAAACCCTGCATTAACTGCCACACGATCAGCGCCGTTTTCAACAAACTGCAATGCCGTGCTGACATCGTCAATCCCACCGCATACGGTTAAGGGTGTGCGGCAATGATCGACCACGCGGCGGATCACTTCGACCATGGACTTTTTAGATTCTGATGAATGTGATTTTTCAACCAGTAAAATTTCATCAACCTGCCATTCGTCATAGAACTGGGTAAGAATTTCTGGCCGACCAATGGGGTAAAACTGGGAGTACCCTTTACTTTGAATGGCCCAGCCATTGTGCATGAGAATTTTGCCAATCAGACGCTTTCTATCCATACCGCCCTCCGTTCAACACCGGTTTCAATCAGTGTTTGAATCAGCAATTTTTTACCTGATATTTGGCTTTTCTCGGGGTGAAATTGAAAGCCAATTACCTTACCGTGACGCACAATACAAGGCACAGGGACACCGTACTCAAAAACCCCTTGCACATATTTGTCGTCGGTTTCGAAAAAGTATTCATGGTCAAAGTAAAACGGTTCGCCGTTTAGACCTCGTGTTAGTGCTTCTTCTCTGTCTTCCACTAACAGGTTATTCCAACCGATATGGGGCAATCGGTTGTTTTTACAGACATGCTTTAAGGATTTAACCTTACCGGGAATCCAGCCCAACCCCTCACAGGACTGACCTAGCTCCACACCCTCTTCCGACTGGTCAGCGAATAACTGCATCCCCAAGCAAATGCCCACCAAATACGTGCGATTGCGCTGGTGAATTTCGTGTAATACACGGTCAAGGCCGGATGCTTTTAGGTTTTTCATGCCCTGAGCGAAACTGCCCACACCGGGAATAAAAATCACTTCGGCTTGAGCTAAAACCGCTGGGTCTTTGGTAATTTGTGCGTAGCAGCCTATGTCCCGCAAACAACTGGCGATGCTGTTAGCGTTGCCTAAACCGTAATCCAATATTTGTACTTGCATGGCCGTCATACTGATCAGCCTCCGCTAAGCTGGGGTAAACTTAGGCTTCCACCTAAGTACTGCATCGGGTTCGAATAAATTGCGGTTAACGTATTTTTCAACCACTTGCCAAAATTCCTCTTCGCTAATGTCGATGTACTGACAAAACCCTAAGATGTTATCGCGGCCACACTGGCCGTCGTAGCGTTTAACCAAATCCAAGGCGTGTTCGCGTCTCATTAAACCTTGACGAATTTGTTCGTTTACGTTGTCCGTTACCTTGCCAAAACCCAGCTTTAAATATTTCAGCATTTGATTGAGCGCCACCCAGTCATCATCCAATGCATCTACCCCTAGGTTGTCGCCAATGTCGATGGGATTCATATCTCTGATATCCAAACCCCGCGACCCAGAGAAGCAGGCGTTAAAGGTTTTGCTCCAGTGCTCCCAAAAATACCCTAGGTAAACAAACTTTAGCCCTGCGGTTTCTAGTTCGGCATTCGAAGGAT
>JBFHVZ010000210.1:0-7044 GCA_041589295.1 Pseudomonadales bacterium | reverse complement strand
ATCGACAATGTGCAAGCACAGCTTGTACAGCAGGGCATGGTGGCAGAGGGTTCAGAACCACCCAAAATCGCACGCGTCGTGTTGGTAACCCATTTACGAATATTTAATTTTATTTTTAACCCCGTCAGTTTTTATTACTGTTACGACGCGCAAAACACCCTAGTCGCCATTCAAGCCGAAATTACCAACACGCCATGGAAAGAACGTCACAGCTACGTGTTGTCGGTTTTACCTAACTTGCAAGTGGCAGGTGGCGGCGCAGTGAAATATGCGCGCAAAGGCAATGTAGAAAGCCAACCTAAACATGAATTTAAATTTCACAAAGACTTTCATGTGTCGCCGTTTAATCCCATGAACATGCAATACCGCTGGGTGTTTTCTGATTTGCACGAACGCTACGTGGTGCACATGGATAACACCATGCAGGTTGGAACTCAAAAGCAAACACTTGAAGCACCAGATTCGATCGAAAAGCACTTTGATGCAACCCTTACGCTTAACCGTCAAAGCTTGACTGGGTACGAAGGCCAAAAAAATCTACGTCGTGCTTTGATCCAATATCCTTTCATGACCGTAAAAGTGGTAGTTGGCATTTATTGGCAAGCCTTTAAGTTGTTTGTGAAGCGCGCGCCGTTTTATTCGCACCCCAAGCACGAATCGTAAGGCTTAGGGCTGTAAAAAAAGGAAAGAATCATGAAACAACCCGCGAATACTCTTACATCGGTTAATCAAGTGGCTTCAGTGAGTCAAAAACGCTCGATGGAACAGGTCGCTGCAAACGACGAACATCGTCAAGTGAGCTGGTTTACTCAGCGTCTACAGGGGTTAGCCCGCAAAGCGCTTTTTGCTCAGTTAGCGCACTTGCATACCGGGTTGTTGCGCATCCACGAACAGGTCGGTGGGGAAACACAGATTCACGAATTTGGTCACACCTACATTGACCACGAAGGTGTCGCCTTAGTGGCCGATATGCATGTGCACGATGCGGCCACCTACAGCAGTATTTTATCAGGCGGTAGCATTGGCGCGGCCGAAGCCTATATGACATCCGATTGGTCCACCCCAAATTTAGCCAATGTAGTGCGGGTAATGGCACTGAACATCGACTTGCTCAATAAAATGGAAGGGGGCATTACCGGCTTTATTTCAAAACCTTTTTTGAAAGTGTTTCATAAACTCAACGAAAACACCGAGAAAGGTTCGCGACGCAACATCGCGGCCCATTACGATTTGGGTAACGATTTATTCCAACAGTTTTTAGACCCAAGCATGATGTATTCGTCGGCCATTTATCCAGGTGCTGACAGCACATTAGAAATCGCCGCAAAATACAAACTAAAACGCATTTGTGACGCACTACAGTTATGCGAAGACGACCACGTGGTGGAAATAGGAACGGGCTGGGGTGGCTTCGCCATTTATGCAGCGTCGCACTACGGTTGCCGTGTTACCACCACCACGATTTCGGAGCAGCAGTACGCGCTGGCTAAAGAGCGTATTGAAGCCGCGGGCCTACAAGACAAAATCACACTGTTAAAAGAAGATTACCGTGACTTGGTTAAGTATGAAGGCCAATTCGACAAACTGGTGTCTATCGAAATGATCGAGGCCGTGGGCTGGCAGTATTATGATACGTTTTTCGAAACGTGCAGTCGTCTTTTAAAAGATGACGGAGTGATGCTGATTCAGGCCATTACCATTGAAGATCAGCGTTACGATCAAGCCCGTAAAAACGTCGATTTTATACAGCGCTATATTTTCCCCGGCAGTTGTATTCCGTCGGTACATGCTTTGTTAAGTGCTGCGAAAAAATCCTCCGACATGCGCTTGTGCTATCAACAGGATTTTGCCGAGCACTACGCGCGTACGCTTAACGAATGGCACAAACGCTTTAATGCCAAAAAATCTGACATTCTAAACCTAGGTTATAGCGAAGAGTTTCATCGCATGTGGCAGTTCTACTTTGCATATTGCGAAGGCGGTTTTAAAGAACGTTCTATTGGTGTGTCTCATTTAATGTGGGCTAAACCAAGATACCGTCAAGAACAGATTTAACAGCTAACGCGGGCCCTTGTTATGAATGTGCAGTTTCGGCAGGTGGTATTGCCTAACGCCATTTTGTTTCAGGCCATGTGGTGGAGCTGCATACTGGACCACATGATCTTAGCGTTGGTGCTATTGGCGTTGCTGTGGTCGCACTTGCTTTGGGTCATTGGTGCACAAGCCTCACAAAACACTCATTCGAGTTTAAGTTTAAGAGCGCGTGCGGGCTTCAAACTAATCGTATGCCTATTGGCTTTTGCGGTGATTGGTTTGTTATCTGACGGGCTGTGGTTTTTGCTGTCAGGTTATCAGCCTGCGTCTCTTAACGGCGGTCAGATTCAACAACCGGTTTGGCTCTTGGTGTTATGGCTAGGCTTTGTTACCACATTGGCAACGTCTATGGTCAGCTTAATGAAACACGCATGGCTTTGGGTGGGGTTGATGGCCGTATTTGGGCCATTGGCCTACTGGGTCGGTGCTCAGTACGGGCGACTGCATTTGGCGGATTGGGTGATGTGGTACGTGCCCGTGCAGTGGGCGTTGCTGGCTTGGCTATTTCGGTTTGGTTTTGTTAGGCACGGTTTGCTTCTGTTTGAATCGCCCAAACAGCATGCAAGAACGTAAGTTTTAGCGGATAGGTTTAAATAAAATGAGATTGCGTAAAGTCTATTTGCTCAGCGCTTTTTTCGCCCTTGTTTTTCCGCTTGCTCTTATGGCAAAAGGCGACGCGGCAAATGATTCAAACAAGCTAGAGTTTATTGGGCGTGCCTTTGACCCAGCAACCGGTGCGATTTTGTACACAGAGCGTCATAACATCCAGTTGTCTACACAAGGGCAATACCTGTCTGCGGAAGTATCCTATCAAGACGCGCAAGACAAGGTCTTCGCTCACAAACGTATGCAATATGCTAACAACATAACCTTGCCCGATACTTACTTTTACGAAGTCGATACCCCGTTTGCCTTCCAAGTAACGGCAGAAAGCAAAGGTGCTTTAGCGTTAAGCTACAACGATGAACAAGAGCAATTCAAACAGGTGGTCAGCGTCCCAAAATCTGGGTTTAGCGTAGTGGATGCCGGATTTGATCGCTTGGTGCAACAGCAGTGGGCCGATTTGCTTGCAGGTAAAACCGTGCGTTTTAATTTTTTGGCTGTGACTCGGGCCGATTTTTACGAGTTCCGTTTAAGTAAATCCGAGCGCTCAGACGCCAATACCTTGGTGCTAAAACTTGAGCCAAATAATGCGGTGTTTCGCTGGCTGTTGGACCCAGCGTATCTCATGTATGAACAAAAAAGCGGTCGTTTAATGCGCTTCGAAGGGTTAACCAATATCCGCAAACGCATTGATGGCCAAGCGCAAGACGAAAACTATGTGGCGGTGATCGAATATGATTATCTTTAATTTAGTCGGTATTTTATATCTGGTATCGGGTGTTTGGTGTACGTGGCAAGCGCAGCGCTCCATGGAATTTTTAGGCTATCGCTCAGATGACCCGCACACATTAGGTGAATTCATCACGGTTTATGGTGGCCTGCAAATTGGTATTGGCTTGGCCATGCTGTTGGTGAATATCTGGCCCCAGTATTATTCTGGCACTTTGTTTTTTGCCACCGTGTTTTCGGTGGTGTTAATTCTTGTGCGTTTGGCGACGCTTATTAGCTTCGGCTTTTTTGCCCAAGGCAATATGATGGCCGCGCTGGAAATGGCCATTGCTATAGCCTTGTTGCTGGTGTTTTTACGGCATCACGCCAATATGGCTTAAACACTTAATCACGTATCCAGGTCAAGTCTGCTACGCAATCAGGTCAAGTTTGTAGCGACTTCATATTTGCACTGAAAGAACGGCCAAGGCATCATGAGTGCCATTCATTTTTTCAGGCGCTGCGTGTTTGGTGGACCCTTCATTCTTCTCGTTTTCCGACGCTGATCTAGCGGCCATTGTTCTGACATTAAAGTTGGCCAGCGTCGTGACCTTGTTGTTATTGGTCATTGCTACCCCCATTGCATGGTGGCTGGCTCGTTCTCGTTCGTGGCTGGTTGGTCCCGTTTCCGCCGTCGTCTCGCTACCCTTGGTGTTGCCCCCCACAGTGTTGGGCTTTTACCTACTGATTTTATTGGGGCCGCAGGGGCCTGTGGGTCAAGCCATGCAATGGTTAGGTTTTAACACCTTGCCGTTTAGTTTTGGCGGCTTGGTGGTGGCCTCTGTGTTGTACTCAATGCCGTTTGTGGTGCAGCCCATTCAAAACGCGATGCAGGCCATGGGCGCGCGCCCGTTAGAGGTGGCGGCCACCTTGCGCGCCGGACCCGTGGATCGATTTTTCTCTGTGATATTACCCTTAAGTGCCCCCGGTTTTTTAACAGCCGCTACTTTAGGCTTTGCCCACACCTTGGGTGAATTTGGTGTGGTATTGATGATTGGCGGCAATATTCCCGGCGAAACCAAGGTGTTGTCGGTGCAAATATACGATTACGTCGAAACCCTTGATTACGCACAAGCCCATAAATTGTCTGCACTGATGTTGGGATTTTCGTTTGTGGTGTTGTTGCTGCTGTATACGTTTAACCGACGTGCTCGGGTTTCGTTTAACGCAGAGGGGTCGTTATGAGCGCCGTTATGAATGCCGAGATCAGCGCGGACACACCTGCCAACCGTTTCGACAGCGACAAACATCTACATGCGCAGTTTTATGTTCAGCGAGATGGCTTTGTGCTCGACGTGGACATGCGCATCCCCACAGACGGCGTGACTGCCATTTTTGGCCCAAGTGGTTGTGGTAAGACCACCTTGTTGCGCTGTATGGCCGGTTTAGAACAAACACCCCATGGCCGTTTTAGTTGGCGCGACCATCAATTCGCCTCGGCGCAAATATGGCAAGACGAACAACACTTTGTGCCCACCCATAAGCGCCCGTTGGGTTATGTGTTTCAAGAAGCCAGCTTATTTGCACACTTAACCGTAAACGGTAACTTGGCCTACGCGAAAAAACGCCGTGGTAAAACGGCGGCTGCTCGCGATCATGTATTAAATGACGATGCCATTTTACACTTGCTGGGTATTGAGCATGTATTGCAACGCAAACCCCATGAATTGTCTGGTGGCGAACGCCAACGGGTGGCCATTGCGCGGGCGCTGATGATTCATCCTAAAATTTTATTTATGGACGAACCGTTGGCCTCCCTAGACGACAACCGCAAACGCGAAGTGTTGCCGTATTTAGAAAAACTTAAAACACAGCTTAATATTCCGATTATTTACGTTACCCACAGCGCGGACGAAATTGCCCGTCTGGCCGATCACGTGGTGGTCATGTCACAAGGGGAAGTGGTGCGCCATGGCAGCTTGGCGCAGATTCTGACCGACCTAAATAACCCACTTAAACTAGGGCAAGAAGCCGGCGTTGTTGTCACTGGCCAAATTCAAGAAAAAGACGAGCAATGGCACTTAATGCAAGTGGCCTTTGATGGCGGCGCTGTATGGTTAAAAGACAGTGGTCACGAAATGGGTGACTATGTACGCATTCGCTTACTGGCAAAAGACATCAGTTTGTCGCTGAGTCATGCCCAAGATTCCAGCATTCAAAATATTCTGCCTTGCACCATTTGCCAAATCGAAGACAACCCACAAGCGGCGTATACCTTGGTAAAAGTACATGTGGGTAAAAGTGAATTATTAGCCCGTCTTACCCGTAAAGCGGTGGCGCAACTTGACCTTTCTGTGGGTAAAGATGTGTGGGTGCAAATTAAATCTGCTGCACTGGTGTAGTGCCCGCCAAGCCCTTGTTTAAATCAGGGTTTAGGGTTTGGTTTAGCCCTTATACCGATTGCGCCGCGCGTTAAATTCCCTTAGGGTGCTTGCCTCAAAAAAATAAAAATCGAGACATCTTCATGAGCACCCTTAATGATCGCTTAGCCCATCTATTGGTGGCGCGTCGTGGCACGTTCGCGCTGGTGACACTGCTAATGGTAATCGGCCTGTGCGTAGGCCTAACCAAGTTACAGTTTAACGGCAGTTATAAAATCTTCTTTGACGATGACAACGCCCATCTACTTGCCCACGAGCATAACGAAGCCACCTACACCAAAAGTAATAATTTGCTATTTATTTTGGCCCCTAAAGACGGCGAGCTATTCACCCGAGAGACCCTTCACAGCCTAGAAACCCTAACGGAATCGTCTTGGCAATTACCGTATTCCAGCCGGGTAGATTCACTGACCAACTTCCAACACACCGAAGCCATCGAAGACGATTTACAGGTCGCCAACTTAGTTGAAGGGGCATTAGAGCTAAGTGACGAAGACATCGCCCGTGTTAAACACATTGCCTCGCAAGAAACCGAATTGCTAAATCGTTTGCTCTCCAGTCGATTGCACGCAGCCGGTGTTAACGTGGTGCTAAACCTGCCGGACGACACCATGCATGCACAAGGCTTGGCCACACAAGAAGTCGTAGCAGCGGCTCGCGCGTTGCGCGATCAAATTCTGGCAGATAATCCAAATCTGACCATGCACATGCAAGGGCTGGCCGTTGTTAACAATGCGTTTAACGAATCCGCAGAATACGACGCAGCTAACCTGTTCCCTATTTTGTTTCTTATTATTGTTGCCATGTTGTTGGTACTGCTGCGTTCGCTGTGGTCATCTGTCATCACCACCTTGGTGATTGTTATTTCGGTTGTGGCCAGCGAAGGCTTTATCGGCTGGGTGGGTTATGATTTAAACCAAGTTAACGTCATGGCACCGATTATCATCCTAACCCTAGCCGTCTGTGATTGTGTGCACATACTGGCTAGCTACTTACATCACTTAGCGCTTGCCCCAAGCAACGGCAAAGACGATAAAATCATGGCCATGACAGAGGCGCTAAAAATTAACCTAAACCCTGTCTTCTTAACCAGTTTAACCACGGCCATTGGTTTTTTAGCCATGAACACCTCCGACGTGCCACCGTTTCGTGAACTGGGTAACTTCTCGGCATTTGGTGTGATGGCGGCGTTTGTCCT
>JBFHVZ010000209.1:0-7051 GCA_041589295.1 Pseudomonadales bacterium | reverse complement strand
GATTGTGATTTCGGCGATGAGATCGTAATTAATGTCAAACTGATAATCGATGTTCATCCATCTTTCAGCAATTTTAATTCTCTCTGGCTCGCTAATATTGGCTAAACCCTTGTTGATGATGCTGAGTAAGGTAGGTAAATCTTTACGTACCGCAAAATGCAGGTTTTGCGTTTCGCGAGAAATGGGGGCGGCCACTCTAACATTGGTTAAGTTTAACTTGCGAATCCAATAGGTAGAGGCTGCAACATTGCCGATAAAAGCATCAATTTCGCCACCCGACAAAGCCAGTAGTGACTCTTGCAATGAGTTATACACAATGGGTGATAGTTCGGTTTCTTCTATAACGTAACCATAGTGAGAGCTATTGGCTTGAACACCAATACGTTTGCCAGATAGGTCTTGTATGCCGCTGATAAAAGGGTGGTTCTTTTCGGTAACGATAACTCGATGAAAATTTAAATAAGCGTCGCTAAACAATAAGTACGATTCACGCGCTTGGTTTTTCGCCACGGCTGAAAATATATCAATCTCACCGCGCTGGGCTTTATCAATGGCCTGATTCCAATTGAGTTGTGTGTCTACAGTGAATTTTAAACCCAAACGTCTTTCAAGTAAGCGAACGTAGTCCGAGGTTATGCCTTTATGCTGATTGTTTTCGATGTATTCGAAAGGGGCAAATTCAGGGTCAATCGCAAGTTTCACGCTGGGGTGGCGTTTGATCCAGTCTCGCTCCTGTTGGGTGAGTGGAATGGGTTTGATGTCGTTGAGTACTTCGCTGGGTAGCCACTTTTCACGCAGTGCCTGTAGCTGGGCTTCGGGAATGTTGGCCAACGCTTTATTCATCGCAGTGGCAAGTGGTAACGCAGATTTGCGAATAGCCATGCGTTCGGGCGCTGAGTTTTTATCGTAAATAGCACGAAATTTAAGATTGCTGATAAGGAACTTGGTGCGATAGAAGTGTGCGGCACCGATAAACCCTATGGTGGCTTGTGCATTGCCCGTGGCGACGGTGTTTAACGCGTCGAGCATATCGTTCACCCAAAGCGCTTCGATGCTTGGGTGTTCTTCAAGCAGGGTATCGGCGTGTTGATAGCCTTTTACTAAAGCAACCTTACGATGGCGTAAGTCTTTGGTTTCGCGGATGTCGCTGTTGTCGGATTCGGTGATGAGCACCAGTGATTTGTGAATATAAGGGGCGGTAAAGTGAAACCAAGGTCGTCGTGCAGGTCGGTCCACCATGGTTGCGACAACATCGACCTCGCCTTGTTTGGCTTGTGTAAAGAGCCGTTCCCACTGGGTTTCGCCATGTTGTAGGATTTTTGTGTCCAGCTGCTGAGCAACCAAATTGAGCACGTCGACGCTGTAACCTTCTAGGACACCTTGCTCGTTCACAAAACTGTATGGGGGGAAGCTGCCATCAAAGGCCACACGAATGGCGGGATTACGCTTTAACCAAGTGGACTCCTCTGCGGTCAGCTCTACTTTGCTAAGCGCTTGGCTGGGGCTCAGTAGTGCGAGAACGGCACACAGGGTGGGAAAAAGCCGGCTCAAAACAGATCCTAGGATAGTGTGAGGGTGATCCTTAAACTGTAGCCTAAATTGAAATGCACGTAGATACTGTGGTTCTAATCAGGGTATGTTGTGCCATGACATGAGATGTCGAAAATATTCAATCTTGTGCGGGAAGGGGTGGATACAGTGACTTCAGTTTTTTAATCCACTGAGAAATAACTGGAGTAACCATCATGACCAATCGTCTTAACACTCGTATTAACTACGCAAAATACATGGCGCAGAATATGACCCTGCTACTGCAACAGGAAGATTTGCTGCGGAATCATTTTGAACAAAACAAACGCCTAACTCACACGATGTTGGAATTGGTTAAATTGCGTGTTTCGCAAATAAACCAGTGTGCCTACTGCATTAACATGCACACCAAAGAGGCTACTGCGAACGGTGAGCAAGTCGAACGCTTGTATGGATTAAATGCTTGGCGAGACATGCCAATGTACGATGAATCAGAACGTTTGGCGTTAGAATGGGCTGAGCACGTAACGGCAGGACACCCAGTTGAAGATGCGCTGTATCAGCGTGTGTTAGAGGGCTTTGGTGAAGAAGGCATGGTGCAACTAACGCTTGCGATTAATGCCATTAATAGTTGGAATCGCCTGTGTAAGGTGTTTAAACCTGCTTTCGCCGTTGCCTAACGAAATTTGAGATAGAGTCACAGATGCAAACCCCAGCGTTTGATTTTCATTTAATACAGCCCGATGGTCCTATCGCAAAGTATATTCAAGCGATTTGGTTTGCATCCGTGTCGTCTTCGTCATCAACCATCACTAAACCTTTGTTTAGTGATGGTGCCTGTGGTGTTTTTTTTAATTTAGCCAGCCCAATTTTTTTTAAAGCGCAACCATGTGGGCAGGGCGCATTTTGGATGCCGGTGAAACACCATGCCGAATTCATTGATTTAACCCCAGGCTGTCAGCTTGTGGGCTTTCGCTTTCATGCTGGCGTACCAGCCAGCGTGTTACGGCCGTTGCAGGCTGTTTTCTATCAAGACCATTCGTTAGAACGCCACGAGCACATGCAAACCGACGGGTATCCGTTACCCCTGTCAGATATTTTTCAGCAACTACTGGGATGTGCACAGCAAGGGCAAGAAACCTTGTTTGCCAAGCTGCAACACTGGTTGGCAGAAAATATTGAGGCCGATGTTTGTGCGAACAGTCAAGTGACTGAAGCGGTTTCGGTCATTGACCCTTTAATCGAAATACAAGAATTAAACACAATCACTAATTTAAGTCTGCGGCAGTTAGAACGACGTTTTAAAGCGCAAGTGGGAATGACTCCAAAATATTATCAACGTTTAATGCGTATTCGTGCGGCCATTGCTGCGATTAGGCAGAATCCAATGGTCAGCCTTGCAGATTTGGCGGTTGAGTCTGGCTATTCAGACCAAGCCCATATGACACGGGAGTTTCGCCAGCTTGCTAAAATGACACCAAAGCAATATCAAAAAACAAAGACGGATTAATGTTGATTTCCGTTTAGGCTTCGTATTAGTCTCGCCGAATACGTCAAGGAGCCGACCATGCCTATCAAATTATCTGTGTTAGACCAGTCCATCAGTCACGACCGTAATGGCGCGCAGCAAGCCTTCGCCAACACAATTGCGTTAGCAAAATGGTGTGAAGATCTTGGCTATGAACGTTTCTGGGTGTCAGAACACCATGCGTTTCCAGTGATTGCAGGCAGTGCTCCAGAAGTCCTAATAGCTGCATTGGGTGCAGCAACACAGACTATTAAATTAGGCTCAGGGGGAATTATGTTGCCCCATTACAGTCCGTTAAAAGTGGCCGAAAAGTTTGCAGTGCTTTCGAATCTTTATCCGAATCGTATTGATTTAGGCGTAGGTCGGGCTCCGGGCACCGATATGATTACGGCCAAAGCTCTTGCCACTGATGGCATACCAAAGTTTGAACGTTTTCCAGAGTTGGTCTCTGGGCTTACGCGTTATTTATGGGAGGACAAAACCACGCCTTTATTGAGCCCAAAACCTGTGGGTGATATTCCTGTTTGGATGTTGGGCTCTAGCCCAGAGAGTGCCATTCTCGCAGCCGAGATGGGGCTACCCTATAACCTTGCTGCGTTTATCAACCATCAAGCCGACCCCAAATTTATCGAGTTATATAAACGCAATTACAAACCCAGCAAACAGTTTCCAGAGCCTTATTGTGTACTGACCATAGGCGCGTACTGCGCCGAAACTGAAGACGCGGCAAAATTGTTGCGGCTTAATTTTGATACCACTTTTTATCTATTTATTACTGGGCAGCATAGATCGGGTTTGTTGACACCGGAAGAAAGCAGAGCCATGACCATGAGCCCAGAACTTTCGGCATTTGTAAAAAGTCGGGATGCACTGCGTGCAGTGGGTAACCCACAACAAGTGCGACAGCAAATTGAGCATTTGGCACAGTCCTTTGGTGTGGACGAAATCATGATGGTGTCAAACACCTATACGTTAGAAGACCGTATGACATCCTACAAACTCATCCGAGAGGTGATGAGTTAGCCTAGCTGCTTAAAGTGGTGTGTTAACGCTTCCATTACTAAGCGTACACGTTCGGTTTTGCGTAAGTCTGGATGTGTTAATAGCCAAACGTGGCTGGGCTCGATGTCTGGCACGGGCAGAATCAGTTTAAGGCCTTTACGTGCTTGGTCCGCCGGTAGCAGTGCGAGACCATGATGGCTTTCTGCAAAGTAAGACATGGCGGTTAATTCGTCACAGCGTGTGGTAATGTTTGCCGCATAGTGTTTTTCTAGCCAGCTAAACGCCGGTAGATCGAGCAAGTTACCGGCTCCTCCAATTAGCTTGTGTTGCGATAGGTCCGCTAACTCGCGCACAGCCCCCACTTTTTTTAAGTAGCTTTGATTGCTATAGAACCCCCAAGGGTAAGAGCAAACCTTTTTACCAATTAAATGCTGCGGTGGATGTGAGGTTGCGCGTACTGCTATGTCAGCAATGCGACTGTTTAAATTTAATGGTTCATTGGTGGATAAGATTTCTAATTGAATCTCTGGGTAGTGACGTCTGAAATCGTTTAATGCCACTGGAATGACTTGGTTGGCCAAATTGAATGGGGCTGTAATTCGTACAACCCCACTGGGTTTTTGTTCCTTTCCAACCAGGCTTCGTTGTATGGCATCAAACTGCGCTTGAATGCTCTGACCTTGACTGAATAACTCTTCCCCTGCGGCGGTCAGTGTGTATTGGTTGCCCTGTTGGAAAAATAATTTGCTGTTGATCTCGTCTTCGAAGGCTTGCAAGCGCCGATAAACGGTGGAGTGATTTACCCCAAGTGCTCTCGCGGCAGCGGCCAGTGATCCGTGTTGTGCTATCGCCAAAAACGTCTTAACGCCATTCCAATCCATGATGTTCTCATTGCAAATTTGCAAACTCAATGTGCATATATTGGTAATTTCTGTGCTTACTTGCAAGGGGTAGGCTAACAGGGGTCGGAGTTGTTTGACTCTGACTGGTTAGTGACATTGAAAAGGAGCATGAAAATGACGAATGAGTTGCACACTCAAAACGCCCCACAAAGCCCTTGGCAAATAAATGAAAAGATAACCTCGGTCTCGCCGCAAACGGCGGCGCTGATATTGAGGTTAGTTTTAGGCACCGTACTCATTGCCCACAGTCTATACCTTAAAGCCATGGTATTTGGCTTGGCTGGGACTGCGCAATTTTTTGCAAGCATCGGCTTATGGTCATGGCTTGCGTATGTGGTGTTTGCCGTGGAAGCGCTCGGCGGTGTTTTTTTGTTGCTTGGGGTGCAAACACGGTGGACGGCGTTAGCTATGGTGCCAGTACTGTTAGGCGCAACGTGGGCGCACTTAGGTAGTGGCTGGCTATTTACCAACACGGGCGGTGGCTACGAATATCCGCTGGTTTTAACCTTGTTGGCGGTGGTGCAATTTTACTTGGGTGGTGGACGCTTTGCGTTGACTAAGGAGGTGCGTTAAATGACAACGGCGCAAGCATTTATTCCACAGCACCCATTAACGTTAATCAGTTACGCGCTGTGTCCTTATGTGCAACGAGCAGTAATTATGCTGAGAGAAAAACAGCTTGATTTTGTACGTTACGATATTGATTTAGCGAATAAGCCTGAGTGGTTTCTGCGCCGTTCGCCTTTGGGCAAGGTGCCCATGTTATGGGTGGACCAACAGCATGTGGTTTTCGAATCCAGTGTCATTTGTGAGTACATTGATAATGTTTCGCAAAATACCATGCTGCCCGAAAACCCATTAACGAGAGCACAGTATCAGGGCTGGATGGCATTGGGGTCTCACATCTTGAACTGTATTGCGACACTGTACAGCACGCCAAATCTTGTTGTGTACAAAAAAGCCTGTGCTGATATTAAGACGGCGTTTTCGTCCATCGAAAAGCAAATTGCTTTACCTTATTTTGATGGTGATAACTTCTCCATGGTTGATGCGGTTTATGCACCGATTTTCCGCTATTTCGATGTTTTCGAAAGTAAATTGGGTTTGGATTTCAACTCACTTATTTTTTCCCAGTTCGTCAATATCTCGCAATGGCGATCCCAGCTTCGGCAGCGACCGTCGGTAGTTTCAGCGGTTGCACAAGATTATGACGAACGCTTAGTGGAATTTGTGAACAACAAAAAAGGGTGCCTAGTGGCAAATTAACAACAGCGTAAGACAAGCCTTGACGAAGCGTAAGACTAAAATAGCAGAGTTGCCGGAAGTTTAACTTCCGGCATTTTTACGTATGTCAGAGACTTGCTCGTAACCTATACCCCAGTTGTCCATGTTGATTTCGTCAATAACAACAAACGTGGTTTCAGGCCTTTTATTGAGTATATCGACCAACAGTTGGGTTGTTCCTTTGATCAGTGCCAGCTTTTGTTCTTTGCTAACTTGTTCGTCGGTGACTTTAATGTTTACGTAGGGCATGTTGTTTCCTCTTTTTTAGCTCGAATTATATTTAACCTTGGTCCGCGTACATTTTGTTAACGATGCGCCATTGGCCGTTCTCGTTTAGCAAACCTAAAAAGTCTACATAGTTGTAGTCAAACAAAGGGCACGCCGCTTTGACCATGGCTTGGTCACCGGTAATGTCAACGGACAGCAGACGGTAACGATAAGGGGCACCCTGTTGTGCTGGTACAGGACGGTTGCTCACAGCCGCTAACCACTCGCTTAGCGTTCTTCGAAGTCCCGGGGCTTTTAACACCGCGTCGGGGTGGAAAATTTCTGCGAGCTTATGGGTATCGCCATAGTGGAGACCATCAAAGTAATCTTTCACAATTTCCATTACCGCGACAAAATCCGTTTGACCAAAGTCATTTGCCTTGTTCTGCAATTGAACATTGGATGCAGCGCCAGTTTGCGTGTGGCTAGGCGTTTGGTTTGCTGTTTGATCGTTCATCTTGATGGCCTCAATTTTACTTAGGGTTAAGCTGCGGCTTGGGCTGATTCATTAGTCAATGCCAATTGAAAACTTGGCATG
>JBFHVZ010000208.1:0-7110 GCA_041589295.1 Pseudomonadales bacterium | reverse complement strand
GGAGCACGGACTGTCATTCGGCCTGATAAGTTTCGGCTTTTTGCTGTTTATAGGTACACTGGGCCTACCGCTGGTCTCAGATCTCAGCTTGCAACAGGCAGCCCTTATCGCCTTTGCCTTGAGCTTCAGCAGTACGGTTTGCGTGGTCAAACTGCTGGAAGAACACAGCGAGATGAAAGCCCGTCACGGTAAAATGGCCGTGGGGATTTTGGTCATGCAGGACATAGTCGCCGTGGCCTTTTTGGTATTGGCCACAGGCAAAACCCCGTCTGTCTGGGCCTTTGCACTATTGCTGCTTTGGCCAGCCCGTCACCTGCTGGGCAAAATCGTTGAGCGCAGCGGCCACGGTGAATTGCTGCCGCTGATCGGGTTCTTTCTTGCCTTCGGTGGCTATGAGCTGTTTACCCTTGTCGATATGAAAGGCGACCTAGGTGCGCTGGTCATGGGCTTATTGTTGAGTCCTCACCGTAAGTCCGTCGAGCTAGCCAAGTCGTTGCTGAGCTTTAAAGACATTTTCCTAATTGGCTTCTTCCTATCCATTGGTTTCACGGCATTACCCACGGTAGATATGATACCGGCATTAGCTGGCATCAGTTTCATCCTCATCATTAAAGGTATTTTGCTGTTCCATATATTAGCCATCTTACGTGCACCGGGCCGTTCGATGTTTTTGGGCAGTATGATTCTGACAAACTACAGCGAATTTGGCTTAATCGTCGCCGCCCTTTGTGCGCAAAACGGTTGGTTAAGCAAAGAGTGGCTAGTGATTATTGCCCTCGGCGTATCGATTTCGTTTGTGTTTACCAGTGTGTTTTATGAATACGCCCACACGGTTTACGCCTATATGCGCGGCTGGGTGAAGTTCTTTGAACGCTCGCAGCGCCAACCCCAGTACCACGAGCAAATGAAACACGCTGAAATCCTAATCATAGGTATGGGACGTGTGGGTCGCAGTACTTACGACGTATTGCATAATCAACTGGGCGATAACGTCTGGGGCGTTGAAAGCGACTATGAAAAAGTGCAGCGCCACCAAAGTGAGGGGCGTAACGTGATCGTAGGTGACGCCGAAGACGCCGACTTTTGGGAAACCCGAGAACTGCGTCACATTAAACTCATCTTACTGGCCATGCCATCAGTGGCAGACATACGTGACATTACGACTCAGTTAAAGCTATCTGGCTATGCGGGCCACATCGCAGCCATCGCACGCTACGAAGACGAGCGTGAAGAACTCGTCAGTTTCGGCGTCGACAATGTCTTTAACTACTATGTTGAAGCCGGTACCGGCTTCGCCGAAGAAAGCTTACGCCTTATCGGTCACAAATCAGTGCTAGATGCGGAGCCTTCCTAATGCGATTTAGTTTACGTCAATTAGAAGTGTTTTTAGCGACGGCGCACTTTCAGAATATCTCTCGCGCTGCCGAAAGCCTGAGCATGTCTCAATCGGCGGCTAGCAGCGCATTAAAAGAGTTAGAGCAGCAATGTGATGTGCAACTGTTTGACCGCGTCGGGAAGCGCTTGCAGCTCAACGAACAAGGTCGCTTAGTTCGTCCGCGCGCCGAAGCCTTGTTAGAGCAAGCACGGGAGTTGGAACAAGCATTACTGCTGCATAAAGACGCAGGCCCCGTTAAGGTCGGGGCAACACTTTCCATCGGTAATTATTTAGCCGTGGGCATCATGGCCAAATTACTGCACGATACGCCAGACGCCGAGGTGCGCCTGCAAGTGGCCAACACAGAGGCTATTGCGCAACAGGTGTTAAACTACGACATCGACATCGGCATGATCGAAGGTGAGATTCAGCACCCTGAGTTGGATATCATCCCTTGGCGTGAAGATTCACTGTCGGTGTTTTGCTCGCCCAGCCACCCACTTGCCAGCAAGCGTGTGCTAGATGACGCCGACCTATTGGCTTATCAGTGGATCTTACGAGAAACCGGCTCAGGCACGCGCCAAGCATTTGATCGCGCCATGCACGGTATCTTGCCAGACCTTACCGTGATTATGGAGCTAGAACACACCGAAGCCATTAAACGCGCGGTGGAAAGCGGACTGGGAATCGGCTGTCTTTCACGCATTACCTTGCAAGACGCTTTTAAGCGCGGCAATTTAATTCAGCTTGATGTACCGCATCGAGATTTCGACCGCCAACTGTATTTTGTTCTACACAAAAAGAAGTACCGCAGCGCAGGCATTCAACGCTGGCTCGACTACTGTGAACTGCCCACAAAATTATAGAAACACCGCCTTTCAGCAAAAGGCACTTGAGCAAAGACACAATCCAACGACATGACACCAGAACAAATTGAACATACAGTCCAAGCAACTCAGCACTGGCTTGAAGCCGTTGTAATTGGCTTAAACCTGTGTCCGTTTGCCGCAAAGCCCAATCGCCTAAATCAAATTCGTATCACAGTTTGCGAAGCAGATGAGTGCGAAAACGAGTACGAGGACAAGATCCTCGCCTGCCTACAGCAAGAATTAGAAACACTGGATGCCCATCAAGCTGATCAAATCGAAACAACTTTAATTGTGTTGCCCAATGCATTAAGCCAATTTGACCAATACAATCAATTTTTGGATTACGCAGACTTTTTATTACAGCGTGGAGGATGGGAAGGCACCTATCAAATCGCCAGTTTTCACCCAGACTATTGTTTTGCAGATGCTCAGCCAGACGATGATGAAAATCTAACAAACCGTTCGCCCTACCCAATTTTGCATTTAATTCGCGAAGCATCATTAGAAGACGCAATTCGCAAATACCCCAATACCGAGTCGATTCCTGAGATAAATATTGAACGGGTTGAGAGCCTTAGCGAAACAGAAAAAGCCCGTCTATTTCCTTATTTATTTCGAACTTAATTGTCATTCATCTAAACGATGAACGACGTAAGTATCACGTCCTGCTGCTTTCGCTTCGTATAAAGCAGCATCCGCCACATCAAAAGCCTTTTTACAATCCACTGTCTTCATCCAAACATCCGGCTGTTCGATGAGACACGCCCCCATGCTGATGGACAAAGTATTACCCAGCGGGGTCGCAGGGTGGGGAAAATACAACAACGCGACCGATTTGCGTAGCGACTCAAGCACCAGGGACAAATCCTCAATACGTTCTAACATCATGGTGATGACAAATTCTTCACCACCATAACGATAAATTTGATCTGATGAACGACGACACACACCGCGCAGCGCCATGGCCACCGCTTGCAACGCTTGGTCGCCTTTAGAATGCCCCAAGGCGTCGTTGTAGCGTTTAAAGAAGTCAATATCAATTACAATGAGCGCCGCCGGCTTTTTCATTCGCGCCAAGGTATTCCACAATTGCGGTAGTTGTTCATCAAAAGCACGACGATTCTTTATACCAGTGAGAGCATCGGTCAACGAACGTTGCTGTAACGCAGCATGCTCATTTTTCACATGATTCATTAATGCTTCCACGGCTTTGCGAAATACCGCAACTTCTTTTATGTAACCACCCTGAAAAAGTTTCGGTGGTGCCTCACTGCCCCCGATGGCATTAATGAAAGCTGACATACTCGCAATTGGTTGCACGACCAAAGTGTTGATCACCCAATATAAAAACAACGGAATACACATGAGCAAGCCCAACAGTATCCAAGTTAAGGCATCCATAACTTTCGGCAGCGAAGCCGCGTCGTATTGAATGCTTAACAGCAAGTCATCCGCATTGTCTTCTCCTGCTAATGACACTCGATACCGATCCCGTAATTCGGTAACAGAATCGAACAGGTGGGCATGCAAGACACCCTCCTCATGCTCCGCACCAGACGGTGTTACCTCTTGAACCTCAAAGGCAACTTTCGTAATTGCACGCAGTTGATCAAGCGCGCTATCGTCAAGCATGCGAGAAAATAATAGGTAGCCATTAGATGCTTGCGACTGTTCAGAATCTTGAATGGATGCAATGCAATACAGCTCGGGAACATGGTGAGACCAAACATAACCGCACAACGACTGCTCATCACTGGGCTTCACGACTTGAGCATACACAGCCAAATGCTTAGAGGTGGGCGCGACCGCCTGCAGACTCCCCATGGATTCCAAAAGTTCAAGGCCAAAGGCTAATGAGTCATCCTTACGCAGAAAATAGACACCATGGAGGTTGGCATCTGTGAAGGTTGATGGCACCAAATTCGAATCCACAAACCCTTGATCGTAGGCCTGCATAAACTCAAATGCATCATCCCATTTGGCCCAATCGTTAAGCAGCAAACGTAGGTGATTTTTTTCGGCTTCAAA
This sequence comes from Pseudomonadales bacterium, assembly GCA_041589295.1. Classification (GTDB taxonomy): domain Bacteria; phylum Pseudomonadota; class Gammaproteobacteria; order Pseudomonadales; family Oceanobacteraceae; genus Bermanella. Next base: position 2,838 of record JBFHVZ010000208.1, on the reverse strand, counting down.
GGCTTTATCAACCGAACGCACGTCCTGCTGATGCATGGCTAACATCGACGCTGTCATCTGTGGATAGACAACACCGACACGGTACATCAACAGCCCACCGCATATAACCACAGCGTATATCAGCGAAAGAATAATAACGAAGTGTTTTAAACGCATGGCTCAACTTATTAATGAAGTACTAAGAGAGTTTAATGCATGGAGGCAATGCAGGAACGCTAGATTACAAAAAAACCCCGGTCACTTTCGTGAACGGGGTTTTTATTGCGCTATCAGTTCAATTAGAACTGGTCAGCGGCCATTTCGAACAAGCAGTCTGCACCGCCTTTCACTGCTTCTGACAGAGAAATATAACGCGGCAGCAAACGCTTAACGAAGAAGCGAGCAGTAGCCAACTTATTCGCGTAGAAAGGTTCTGAACCTTCTTTTTCTAGCGCTTTTTCAGCCATCATGGCGTACATGTAAGCGAAAGAGGTGTAGCCAAATACTTGCAGGTATTCAACAGAAGATGCACCGATCTCGTTTGCATTCGATTGTGCTTTTTCCATAACCCATTCAGTCAGGTCCGTCAGGTTAGCCAGCGCTGCTTTCAGTGGGTTAATGAATTCAGCCATTTTCGCGTTGCCTTCTTGCGCTGCGATAAATTGGTTGATTTCTTCAGCGTAGATTTTGAAGAATGCGCCGCCGTTAGCTGCGATCTTACGGCCGATCAAGTCCAGAGACTGGATGCCGTTTGTGCCTTCATAAATCTGTGTGATACGGATGTCACGTACGTGTTGCTCTTGACCCCACTCACGAATGAAACCGTGACCACCGAATACTTGCTGACCTGCAACGGCAGATTCCAAAGCCAAGTCAGTCAGGAAAGATTTAACAACTGGCGTCAACAAAGCAACCATGGCTTCAGCGTGCTTCTTGGTTTCTTCGTCGTCAGCAAACTTAGACAAGTCCAACCACTTGGAAGCGTAAGTTGAAAACGCACGAGAACCTTCAGTGTTTGCACGCATGGTCAGAAGCATTCGACGTACGTCTGGGTGCACGATGATTGGGTCAGCGGCTTTATCGGTCGCTACAGGGCCAGTTGGCGCACGGGATTGAATACGGTCGTTCGCGTACAGCACGGCGTTTTGGTAGGAGTTTTCAGCTACGCCTAAACCTTGGATACCTACGGCAACACGTTCGTAGTTCATCATAGTGAACATGGCCGCAAGACCTTTGTTTTCTTCACCGACTAACCAGCCTTTCGCGCCGTCAAAGTTCATTACACAAGTAGCAGAACCTTTGATACCCATTTTGTGCTCGATAGAACCACACGCCATGGTGTTGCGCTCACCCAGTGAACCGTCTTCGTTTACTAGGAATTTTGGAACCAAGAACAGGGAGATGCCCTTAGGACCGGCTGGAGCACCTGGCAGCTTAGCTAGCACTAGGTGAATGATGTTTTCAGCCATGTCGTGCTCGCCCCAAGTGATGAAAATCTTGGTGCCAGATACAGCATAAGAGCCATCTGCATTGGGTTCTGCTTTAGTACGAATAATACCTAAGTCAGTACCTGCGTGAGGCTCGGTCAAATCCATTGCACCCGCCCAAACGCCGGAGTACATGTTTGGCAGGTACTTATCTTTTAATTCTTGAGAACCGTGCGCGTTGAGAGATAGACACGCACCGGCTGTTAGCATTGGCGCTAGGCCAAAAGAGATGTTGGAGCCTTGAACCATTTCTTCAACTTGGCCAACCAACATTTTAGGCATACCCATGCCACCGAATTCTGGGTTACCACCTAGGCCACCCCAACCGCCTTCGCAGTAGGTAGCGTATGCTTCTTTGAAACCCGGAGGTGCAGTTACTTCACCGTCGTTCCATTTAGAGCCGTTTTCGTCGCCTTCACGGTTCAGAGGAGCTAATACCTGAGCAGCAATTTTGCCGGCTTCTTCGAGAATTGCATCCGCTGTGTCTGGATCTACAACTTCAGCCAGACGTGGGTTTTCTGCCCACATTTTTGGTGCATCAAATACTTCGTTCAGCAAGAAGCGCATGTCGCGCAGGGGAGCTTTATATTCAGGCATCTTTAATCCTCTTTGATTTCGACGGCCGGTCTGAGTTAGTAAAATTAACCGCCACGACCCTAAAATTCGCGGGCGTATTCTACACCATACATGGAGATTTTCAGAGTAAAACCATTAACAGGGTCGCCACCGCAAAGCCAAACATTAGCCTAAAGCCCTAGAGGTTGATCAAAAAACACACCTTTCTGACTAAAAGGGCAAGTAATATTCGATTATGGCACCCAAAAACAGAAAAACCGCACTTCGAATCAAAGTGCGGTTCTTCGTCAGGCAGTGATTACCTCAACAATAGCAACCACTGAGCCTTTTCTGCTTGGACAGTCATTAGAACGCGAAGTGTTCTTCATCCAGATCCATCAGAGTATCTGCACCAGCAACCATGGTCGCAGCGTGGCCTTTAGTACGAGGCAAGATGCGAGTGAAGTAGAAACGTGCAGTGGTCAGTTTGGCTTTGTAGAAGTCTTCTTCTGTGGTGCCAGCCGCTAGTGCGTCTTGAGCCGCTTTAGCCATCTTCGCCCACAGGTAAGCCAGTGTTACGTAACCAGAGTACATCAGGTAATCAACCGCTGCTGCACCAACTTCTTCACGATCTTTCATGGCAGACATACCCACTTTCATGGTCACATCGCCCCACTCTTTATTGGCCGCCGCCAGGGGAACCACGAATTCCGCTACTGAAGAATTGTCTTCGTTTTCCTTGCAGAACTTGTGCACGAGCTTGGTGAAGTTCTTCAGCAACGCGCCTTGGGTCAGCATGACTTTACGGCCCAGCAGG
>JBFHVZ010000207.1:0-7146 GCA_041589295.1 Pseudomonadales bacterium | reverse complement strand
TAACCAACGCCAAGTCGCGTAGCTGTCGAGCACGCAGCGGTAGCGCTTCAGCCGCCTGTTGGCGAGCAATCCGCGCTTGCTGCGCTTGCGTGATCATTTGGTAATGATCCACGCTGTTGCTTTCGGATAAATTCGCTCGATAGTGGTAGCCGTTATTGTTGTTATCGCGACGGTTTGGGTCCGCTAAGCCTGCCAAGTAGTCTGCGTTGTTAGCGCGGGCTTTTGCCACTAAACCAGCGGTTTCGTCATAGCCACCGTTGCTGATAAAGGCCATGGGCAAACTCGGCGCGACAGCACCGGCATACAGAGCGGCAAAGTTAGGGTAGCCCATCTCCATGTGGCCACTGAACACATGGCGACGACCGGTATCATGGTTATTGGTACCCGTGTCGATACCATTGATCACGGTCATACGATTACCGTAGGTGGTAAAGAAGTGGTCGTATTGGCCTGCCACCCGAGCAGTTTCCTCGTCACTGTTTCTTATACGTGGAATCGCACTCCAGCGGATCTGACCTGTCTCTTTGGTAGGATCTAGGTCAACATTATTTACCGCACCGCGCTCACCATAAACAGGGGCGGTCCCTTTCGGGTCCATCATACTGGTGGGGTCCCAACCGCCGTTGGCCCCGACGCAAATAAAGAAATGATCCGGTTCGGCGGCGTGGGCCTGGCGGATGGAAAATGGCAGCGACGCAGTCATACCTGTGGCGGCCAGCAGCTGTAAAAATTCACGACGTTTCATGACTGGCTCCCGTTACTCAAAAATAAAGCGATAGTCGGACATCAGGTATGTCAGAACGGCCATCCATGCTCTGACGGTATAGTTTGGATCGGAGTTAATGCGTCTCGGATCGTTCCAAGCAATGTATTCATTTGTGTCCGGCAGGCGCTCACCACGACATGAGCTTAAGTCTGTCGTCGGTCTTGGATCATACAGCTCGTTATCTAATGCATCTGCGGCCAGCAGATCATTACCCGACTTCCATACTTGATAGAAAAGATTGTAAGTCGCGGTTGCTTCTTCACCTTCCACTGAAATCTCTTCACCTAGGAAGCGCCAATGCAGGTATTGAATATTCTTTTTAATGGCGGCAACGTTGCTGGCATTGGTAAAACCTTCACCGTCTTCTGGCTGGGTTTCCATGCTCACATAAGGGAACATCAAGCGTTCGTTTAGTTCTGGCGAGCGTTTACGCATGAAGTCTTGCGCCGTTGAAGCACAGGCCATTTGAATTGCCATTTTTTGCTGCATAGCCACCATGATGCCGTTAGGGTCGGTCATGCGCGTCGTCACATCGTCGCTGTCCATACCACCAAACAGTTCGCGGTTATTACCGTTATTCAAATCGCTCCATTCACGACCTGTTACGCTTTTAATTTTGCGCTGCAATTGTTCAGGAGACATCAAACGCACGGAGCCAGTATCGTCGTCTGCAACCGATGATGCTTCTGCACTGGCTGCGCGGAAATAAGCGCTCATTACAATGCCCTTGACGGCGGTTTTAACGTTCCAGTTATTGGCGACCATGTCTTCGGCAATGGCGTCCAAAATTTGTGTTTGCACGTTTTTAGCGTCACTGGATTCTTTTAAGGTTTCGGTACCCACAATGCCACGATATAACGTACGCATGACGGCTCGGCGATAACGTGCATCACTGGCAATGGAGTCACCCAACCAAGCTAACATGCGGCTAAACGAGCTGTTTGCACCTGAAATAGGCACTTGACTGGTCCCTAACCCTGCGGCCTGAATGCCCGAATTATCCCAACGGCTCTCATCTTTAGTACTCTGAATAAAGCGGCCATTAGCGGTCCAGTGTTGGAAGGCCGATGCCACAGGGTCCATGATGTGGTGGCAGCTATAACAAGCAGCGTTCTCTAAGGTTGGGTTTTCTTTTTCAACATCCACAGCGTCTTCTGGGCGCGCGCCTTCAATAGCCAAAATATCGGTATCCAAGAAGAAGTCGAACGTCACACGAGCACGGGCTCGGTTACGGTTGGTGTCAGTCGTAGGGAAGCGGTTTAAGAACATAGGCGAAGTCAATACGCCAGCATGGGGAACACCGGTTTCATACTCCATCGCACGGGTGATGCGAGCTGGTTTAAAGTCGTCTGGATCAAACAACACGCGCTCTTCTGTACAACCGTATTTCTCGTTCATAGCCGCTTTCACCTCTTCAGAGGCAGCAGCAAATACCGCTGTGCTATCCACAAGTTCCGCATCGTACACTTGCTGGCTGTACCAGTTCACCATGATGTAGTCCGCATTCACTACACCTGTAATCGGTAAATTGTTTTTAGCTAGGTAACGCACCAGTTGCAGCGGTTCGCGGGCAACGGAGTCGTTAGTGATCTCATGCATACAGTTGCTTGGATCACCCTCGGCCAAGTTGTCGAACCACATGCGATTTGGGAAGTCATCAGAATCCAACAGGCCCATGGCACCATTTGAGCCGGTGTTTTGATTGAGGTACTTATCCGTTAGGAAAAGATCGTTGTAAAACTCCATCAAGCGCTCGTAGAACACGTCATCTTCAAGCAATAGGTCTAACGCTGCGCTTAAACCCGCTTCGCCTTGCTCATCTACAATTGCCTGCTCAGCGGCGGAGGGTAAACGACCTGCTAAATGCAACGAAGCCTTACGTAGGGTAGCGCTGGCGTCTAGATTGGAAACACCATCTAATTCGGAGCGAACTTCACCGAAGTTGAATCCGTGGAAGGCACCCAGAATGTACTCGGCAGTGTCTTTGGCACATTGACCAACACAATCGCCTTCTTTACCGCCTGTGGGCATGGTGCGTTCGATGTATTCGGTCAGAACTGTCAGGCTATTACATTGGGCGCAACCAACAACCGGACCACCAGCTCCGCCTTGGCCCGAAATACCGTGACAGCTGGCACATTGCGCGTTGTATTGGCTACGACCCGCTTGGTTAATGGAAAGCCCACCGCCATCTAAACCGGCCGATGCGCCACCGACGTTGCCGTCGTATCCTTGTTCACAACCACTGACGATCAAAACCAGCGTTAAAACCAGTATTGAGCGCAGCATCACCAACACCCGTGCCATTGGCTTACCCTCTCTCAGAATTATGTAGGAGTTATTATTCTTTTGCTGAACCATAACAAAGCCGCCGTGGAAAACGTTGACTGGTTTCACGGGGTTTGTAGGAGAATTGTGAATTTATTCTGACTTTGCGAGCTTTTGTGATGGGGACGACAGTTTTTGTAAGCTGTTGTGACCCCATGAAAAAGTGAATACTCATTCACCGTCTAAAGTCGATAATCCGCAGGGCTGCCTTAGGCGTTAAGTCCTTGCCAGAAACCCATGAGGTTTTGGGCAATGGCGGCTACGTCGCCTTCCATGTGAAGGTGATGCCCGCCTGACATCCAATGCAGAGATTTAGCAGCCGGAATACACTGCCACCTTGGACTCAACATGGACTCTGTGATTAGCCCGTCCGACGCGTATAACCCCCAAGTTGGCACGGTGATTTTACTCAGGAAGGCCTGCACAACATCTTCAGGCAATCGCATCATCGAAGGCAGCATCACTCGTTTGTCATTGCGCCATGCGTATCCCAGTGAATTTTGCTCGATAGAGCGCTCGATTATGGCCTCGGCAGCGGGACGCTTAAGTTTGATCATGCCCGCCATACGCGCTTGAACAAACAACTCCTTGTTTTTATGGCGTCTTTGCGATGGATGATGTTGCTTCATTTTAGTAATGGCATCCGCCAAGCGCTCGGGAACCTCTCCCACGCTGCCCGCCATGGGGCCGATGGCTTCGATAAGCGCCAGACTCAGTAAGCGACTGGAAAAACATCCGCCATATAACACCGACATGGCCGCCCCCATGGAGTGACCCAACAAGTGGAAGCGCTCCCACCCAAGGGCATCGGCAATGTGTTCTATATCCTCAACCCCTGCCCACAAATGATAGTGGTGATGCTCTGGCCAATGGCCACTCAAACCATGGCCAGGTAAATCCACAGCCACTAGATAATAATCATCCGCCAATTCTGTTAGGGCTGGCGCTAGCCAGCTGTAGCTCGCACTGTTGTCCAACCAACCATGTAACGCTAATACGGGCTGACCTTGCGGATTCCCCCATGCCTGCGCTGCGATTTCGATGCCTTTAACATTGATCGTCAATGGCTGACCGGCTTTAGCCATTATGATGCCTCCCGCCAAGACTCGAGTTTTTCCAGCACAGTCACTATGGCCTGCGCGGTTTTTTCAGGATGTTCAAGCGGGAACATATGGGAGCCGTCCATGCCCGTGGCGTACACACCGGCTTTTTCACGCATCATACGCACTTGATATGGCCATACTACGCGGCTTTGTCGGCCATAGATAAACGCGCCGGGCACGGCACTTTTGGCCTGCTTGCCGCCTAATTGATGGGGCAAGGTGCGGTATAACTGTACCTCCGTCTGCGGACTATATCGTAGCTGCAAACCACCCCGCGCAGGCTCAGTGCCATAGCGAACATAGTCCTCAATGCAGCGTCGATCCATGTGCCGGAATAACCCCTTGCCGCTGAAATACGCCACAGCCGACTCAAAATCAGGCCACCATTCACAACGACCTAGGGTGCGACCAGCAGGCGTCACTTTATCGATCAATCCGAACTGTTTCGCCGCCCCCATAAATAAACGATCCAAACCCAACAGCAAGGGTGCATCTAACATCACATAGCTGCGAAACAACTCAGGCCGTTTAAGCGTCGCCATGTAGATCAGCACGCCCCCCATACTGTGCCCCACCGCAGTCACCGGATTAGCATAGTGTTTTTCTAAATGGTCGATCAGCTCATCGACCAAATGCGGCCAACTGTCCGTGACTGGATATTGTGGGTTATGAGCGTGGCGATCGAGATGGCCAATCTGGAAATGCGCAGCCAAGCTTTGAAACAACGTCCGATAGCTTTGCGCGGGAAAACCATTGGCGTGGCAAAAATGCAATTCGTGCTGCGTCATGGGAAAAGCCTGAAAAAAAATCACATGCTAGGAAGGATCGGAGTTAGGAACAAGTGCAGAACAGTGAAAACCATTGGCAATAATTACCACGGCGGCAAGCTTACGTCCGGCGGCGTAACGGCATAACCTTCCTTAATTAATAATCGAATCAAGCCGTTTTCTCCGGGCAAATGCAACGCACCCACGGCTATAAACGCACGGCCGTTTTCTAGATGGGGTTTCATTCGCGCCAGCATGGTGTGATTGCGACGGTCGATTAAGCTTTCACGCAAACGCTTGGACAACCCCTGATCGGGAACACGATTTAACTCTAGGCTTTTCTCATAAATACGGTCCAAATCACCTTTGAGATAAATCTGAATCAGCTCCTCATTCATCTCTTCCAACTTAGGCAAGTGATCGAGCGTGTCTTCTAATAACGCAATTTGGTCGGCGTGAGTGAGCTGATCAAACACCGCCAGCTGTTCCTCTAAGGTTTCAAGCGCACATAGACGTTTGTATTTATGATTCGCCCAATGAAAAAGCTGCTCGTCGAGGGCATAGCCCCCCTGACTTTGCGGGCGACTGAGCGCCACCATGGCTGCCCAAGGTTTTAGACGTAGAGCTTCCATTGGCGTGATACCACGACGGTTAAGCTCTAAACTCAAGCGGACAAACAATCGGTCGCCCAATACGGTGTCTAGCATCACGTCGTCAGGCAATAACATGGCTAAACCGATACCAACTTGAGTTTCACGATCGGGAAGAATTTCAAGACACACTGTGCGCGATTCATCAAAGCGTTTACGCACATCTTCAGAAAGCTGTTTAACCCGCTTGTCGTCCACATGAATGGTGCCAAACAGGTAGCTGGCAGGCACTTTAGGTTTGTGAATTCGCCATAGTAAGCCTTGGCCCACATCGGCAGCACTGGTCGTACTTAGCGCTAAGCTGAAAACGCAAATAGCTAAACCACTGCGTGTTAGAACACCACGGGTTAAGGCGCAACAACGGAACAAAGCGTAGCGCATTGGCGAGCAAAGACCTCGGTTTCCATGGTCACTAATCCGGCTGTGGCAATGGGCATACCCATGTCCTCACCGTCACACAACAATGTAGTAAGTCGTCCCACAAAGGGCTGGTGACACACAATTAAAATACGACCGGGTTTGGTGTGGCGAAGCAGCAGTTGATCAATGGCACGTTGCGGAGATTCATCTGGCGTAACCCAAGGCGCGGTGATTTGATCATCAAACTTAACGCCCTGTTGTTGGATGACTTCCCAACTTTGTTGCGCGCGTAGGTACGGGCTGACATAAACCATGTCGAAGTGCTGGCCACTCAAGTGCTGTTTAGCCACGGCCGCGACCTCGGCTCGACCTCGCTCCGTTAAGGCGCGCAAATCATCACGGGCGGCCCGAAACTCGGCTTCGCCATGACGCATAACAAACAACTGGGATGTGGCCATACTGTAGCGGCTCCTGACGACTACGACTTTGACTTGTCGTCAGGATCGGACGCAGCAGTCGAGTCCTTGGCATCTGGAGCGCTTAATGTCGGGTCAGCCTGAATAGTTTCGGTCTGGGCAGCAGTTGAACCCGCCTCAGGCCAGTCAGAAAAAGGAAACGGTTTTTCATCGCTATTGTGGCCTAGGTAATCCACAATTTGCGCGGCATAGCGCGCTAACGAAGCGGCAAACTGCACCAAACTTTGGTTAGCATCGCCGGTAATCAGCACATAGAACCACTGACAAACGGCGACAAGCAACACGATTAAGTCAACAATTCGGTACACCAGCAGAAACAGCACCATAAACAGGCTTCGCAGCCAAAACGACTCCGACTTGATGTTCTCTTTCCACACTTTGCTCATGTTGCTGCCCCTAGAAAATTATCGTCAACGTTTCAGTACAAGTTAGCCTTACCTACGCTTAAACCCACAATTAAGCACCGCGCGGCAACGAGAACTCCACATCAGTATTCAATTCACCCGTCATCAAGGCTTTCGCCACGTCTTTAACGTCGCCGCCCTCGAACAAAACCTGATACAAGGCATTCACTAACGGCATATAAATACCCGTGTCATTGGCTTGATTGCGCACATAACGCAGGGTGTTAATCCCTTCTGCCACTTCGCCTAAAGCCTCAATGGCTTCATCCAAAGATTCACCCTTACCCACGGC
>JBFHVZ010000206.1:0-7188 GCA_041589295.1 Pseudomonadales bacterium | reverse complement strand
GGGGGTTCGAGTCCCTCCTGGCCTGCCAGTATTTTTAAAGAAGTGGCGCACGGCAGTGTGTAGCCACTTTTTTGCTATAGGAAAATCGCAATATGAGTGGTAACACCGAAGCGACCAAATCGCCTTTGAATGCGGTTAAGTGGATTCTGGCTATTGCTGTGGCCAGTGCTGCTATTGTTGGAAATCAAATGTACGCGCAAGAAGTAGGTTTACTTTACCGCGTACTGGGTGTTGTAGCCTTGATGTTGGTGGCCTTGGGTATTGCGGCTACTACAGCTCAAGGTAAAGCCTTCTTAACGTTGTTAAAAGAAGCCAATATCGAGCGCCGCAAGGTGATTTGGCCTACGCGTCAAGAAACGACACAAACCACTTTAATTGTTATTGCAGTCGTCGTTGTTGTGGCCATCCTGTTGTGGGGTCTGGATTCTCTGCTAAGCTTGGGCGTTTCTAGCGTAATCGGATAGGAGAGAGCGATGTCAATGCGCTGGTATGTGGTTCATGCCTACTCAGGTTATGAAAAGCGAGTAATGAACTCGCTGAAAGAGCAAGTTGAATTAAAAGGTATGCAAGATTACTTCGGTGAAATCTTGGTACCGACAGAAGAAGTCATCGAAATGCGCGATGGCAAAAAGCGTAAGAGCGAGCGTAAGTTTTATCCTGGCTATGTACTAGTTGAGATGGAAATGAACGATGCCTCTTGGCACTTAGTTAAAGAAACGCCGCGTGTAATGGGTTTCATTGGTGGAACGGCAGATCGCCCAGCACCAATTACTAAGAAAGAAGCGGATGCCATTCTTCAGCGTGTCGCAGATGGTGCTGATGCGCAGCCAACTCATAAAACGATTTATGAGCCAGGCGAGATGATTCGTGTAATTGACGGCCCGTTTGCTGACTTTAACGGCGTGGTAGAAGGTGTTGATTACGAGAAGTCACGCTTGAAAGTCGCTGTAACTATTTTCGGTCGCTCTACACCAGTTGAACTTGAGTTCACCCAAGTAGAGAAATCAGCTTAATCCTTGGATTAAGTTAAACAAGCAGGTGACTAGCAATCACTGCGTAAAATAAAAAAGCTGGCGAGAGTGACTAAGGTCGTTCGAGCTGGCTTTTTACGCACTGAAAAAAGTCATTTGTAGAACACAGGGGAGCGTCACTTAGCGGTGATGCGTTACTACCCAAGTAGAGGTAAATATGGCTAAGAAAATCGAAGCTTATATTAAGCTGCAAGTTAAAGCCGGTGCTGCAAACCCTAGCCCCCCAGTGGGTCCTGCGTTGGGTCAGCACGGTCTGAACATCATGGAATTCTGTAAAGCGTTCAACGCTGCTACTCAGCAGATGGACGGTCCAGTTCCTGTTGTTATCACCGTTTATAACGACCGTAGTTTCACTTTCGAAACCAAAACTCCACCAGCATCTTACCTGTTGAAAAAAGCAGCGGGCATCAAGAGCGGTTCTGGTCGTCCTAACACTGAGAAAGTGGGTACTGTTAACCGCGCTCAGTTGGAAGAGATTGCCAACGTTAAGATGAAAGATCTGACTGCAGCGGACATGGATGCGGCTGTTCGCACCATCGCTGGTTCAGCTCGTGCAATGGGTCTGAATGTAGAGGGTGTAGAGTAATGGCTAAGTTGAGCAAGCGCGTTAAAGCGTTCCGCGCAAAAGTTGATGCAACTAAAATCTACAGCGTAGAAGAAGCAGTTTCTTTGTTGAAAGAAGTTTCTGCTGTTAAGTTCACCGAGTCTGTAGACGTTGCTGTAAACCTAGGCATCGACGCACGTAAATCTGACCAGAACGTACGCGGTGCAACTGTACTGCCAAACGGTACTGGTAAAGACGTTCGTGTTGCTGTGTTCACCCAAGGTGCTAACGCAGAAGCAGCGAAAGAAGCTGGTGCTGATGTTGTAGGTATGGACGATTTGGCTGCCCAAATGAAAGGCGGCGATCTGGACTTCGGCGTTGTTATCGCATCTCCAGATGCAATGCGCGTTGTTGGTCAGTTGGGTCAGGTTCTAGGTCCACGTGGTCTGATGCCTAACCCTAAAGTAGGTACTGTAACGCCTGACGTTGCTACCGCTGTTAAGAATGCAAAAGCCGGTCAGGTTCGTTACCGCAACGACAAGAACGGTATTATCCATGCCACTTTGGGTAAAGTTTCTTTCGAGCCTCAAGCTGTGAAAGAAAACTTAACTGCACTGATCTCTGATCTGAAGAAGGCTAAGCCTTCTACTGCAAAAGGTACTTACCTGAAGAAAGTGACCCTTTCTACTACCATGGGTCCTGGTATTACTGTTGATCTAGGCTCTATCGACGCCTAATCAACGCAAAAGAACTTTGGGGTCCTCATTTCTTCTATTTCGATAGAGTGAAACGAGGGCTGTCAAAGACCGCAGGTGCGGATTTATTCAAGTGACTTTATGAGTCAGATGTCTGAATAAAACGCTTAATTGCCTGCGCAGATGGTGTGTGCCCCGATTCAGAATTTCTCGGGTTTAACGCGTTAAATCCGTAAGCACTGGATTACGTCACACCTAACTAGACTCTTCGGAGTCGTAACCACAACTTGTAGGAGTTGAACGTGGCTTTAGGACTGAACGAAAAGAAAGCGATCGTTGCTGAGGTTCAGGAAGCTGCTTCAGGCGCTCTATCTGCTGTTATTGCCGACGCACGTGGCGTAACTGTAGATGCGATGACAGCTCTGCGCAAAGAAGCTCGTGAACACGGCATCTGGGTTAAGGTTGTTCGTAACACTTTAGCCAAACGCGCAATTGAAGGTACTGCTTACGAGTGTCTAGGTGACGCTCTAACTGGTCCTAGCTTGATTGCATTCTCTAAAGAGCACCCAGGTGCTGCGGCGCGTATCTTTAAAGATTTCGCCAAAAAGAATGACAAGTTCGAGCTGAAAGTAGCTGCCTTCGAAGGTGCGGTTGTAGACGTTAACATGCTGGCAAGCCTGCCAACATACGACGAAGCAATCGCGAAGCTGATGAGCGTTATGAAAGAAGCAGCGGCTGGCAAACTGGTTCGTACCATTGCAGCTGTTCGCGATCAAAAAGAAGCGGCCGCTTAATTCTTGGCGACATATTCGCAGAATTATTCACGCTTTTATTGTTAAAGAAATTTCGGGCACAACTAATTATTTAACTGTGCCCCATAAGTTAGGTGCTTAAAAATGGCAATCTCTCAAGAAGATATCTTAAATGCTATCGCTGAAATGTCTGTAAAAGACGTTGTTGAACTGGTAGCAGCTATGGAAGAAAAATTCGGCGTTTCTGCTGCAGCTGCAGTAGTAGCTGGTCCTGCTGGCGACGCTGCTGGCGGTGCTGCTGAGCAAACCGAATTCGACGTTATCTTGACCGCTGCTGGCGACAAGAAAGTTAACGTTATCAAAGCAGTTCGTGAAGCAACTGGTCTTGGCCTTAAAGAAGCTAAAGGCATGGTTGACGGCGCACCTGCTGCTGTTAAAGAAGGTGTGTCTAAAGAAGACGCTGAAGCACTTAAAGCTAAGCTTGAAGAAGCTGGCGCTTCTGTTGAACTTAAGTAATTTTAAGTCACAGATTTGCATTGCTTAAAGTGAGGCGCTAACTTAGTTAGTTGCACACTGGCTGGTGGGCCTTTGTCCGCCGGCCTTTTTCCGTTCTGAATCTGTCTTTCTAGTCGTGTGCCGTAAGGAAGATAGCGCCAGAGTGGCGACTCACCAGAGTCTACTCCGGGACATATTGCGCCCAATATACAAGGTCTTTACAAAGATCTTAGTCTAGGTAATACAGCTGGGGATTGCTGATGGCTTACTCTTACACAGAGAAGAAACGTATCCGTAAGGATTTTGGCAAGTTGCCAAGGGTGATGGATGTCCCCTATCTGCTTGCTATCCAATTAGATTCATATCGCAGTTATTTGCAAGCCGATAGAGGGGTGGATGCCCGTACTGATATAGGTCTGCATGCTGCCTTCAAGTCCGTCTTTCCGATTGTGAGTTACAGTGGGAACGCGGCACTCGAGTACGTCAGTTATCGACTGGGCGTGCCTGTTTTCGACGAAAAAGAATGTATGTTGCGTGGTGTTACCTACGCGGCACCTTTGCGCGTAAAAGTTCGCTTAATTATTTACGATAAAGACTCGTCAAATAAAGCGATTAAAGACATCAAAGAACAAGAAGTGTACATGGGCGAAATGCCATTGATGACCGATAACGGTACGTTCATCATCAATGGTACAGAGCGGGTAATCGTGTCCCAGCTTCACCGCTCGCCTGGTGTTTTCTACGATCATGACAAAGGTAAGACGCACTCTTCAGGTAAGTTGCTGTATTCAGCACGCGTGATTCCTTACCGTGGTTCATGGTTGGACTTCGAGTTTGATCCTAAGGATCTGGTTTACGTACGTATCGACCGCCGTCGTAAATTACCTGCGACCATTTTGCTGCGCGCATTAGGTCTAGAAACTCAAGAAATTCTGGAAATGTTCTTCGACAACACGCAATACGAATTGACGGCTGATACCGTTCGTATGGAGTTGATTCCAGAGCGTTTACGTGGTGAGACTGCATCGTTTGACATTATTGATGCAGACGGCAGCGTAATCGTAGAAGAAGGTCGTCGTGTGACTGCGCGTCACATCCGTCAGATGGAAAAACAAGGCATGAGTAGCCTTGAAGTACCGTCTGATTACATCTTTGGCAAAGTCATCGCTAAAGACATTGTGGACCCATCCACAGGTGAACTGATTGCAGAATGTAACACCGAAATCACGGTTGAAGTGTTAGAGAGCATTGCTGCGGCGGGCATCACTGAAATTGAAACCATTTACACCAATGAGCTGGACTGCGGTTCGTTCATCAGTGACACCTTGCGTATTGACCCATCGCGCACCCAGCTAGAAGCGTTGGTGGAAATCTACCGCATGATGCGCCCTGGTGAGCCACCAACTAAAGAATCAGCTGAAGGCTTGTTCGAAAACTTATTCTTTACCGATGAACGCTATGATCTGTCTGCGGTTGGTCGCATGAAGTTCAACCGTCGTCTTGGCTTAGAGAGCGACGAAGGCGTTGGCACACTGAGCAATGAAGACATCATTGCGGTATTGAAAGAACTGATCAACATTCGTAACGGTAAAGGCGATGTGGACGATATCGACCACTTGGGTAACCGTCGCATCCGTTCTGTTGGCGAAATGGCTGAGAACCAATTCCGCGTAGGTCTGGTTCGTGTAGAGCGTGCTGTACGTGAGCGTCTGTCTATGGCCGAATCTGAAGGCTTGATGCCACAAGATTTGATCAACGCCAAACCTGTTGCTGCTGCTATTAAAGAGTTCTTCGGTTCTTCTCAGTTATCTCAGTTCATGGACCAAAACAACCCGTTGTCAGAAGTCACGCACAAGCGTCGTATTTCTGCATTGGGCCCCGGCGGTTTAACCCGTGAACGTGCAGGCTTCGAAGTACGTGACGTACACTCCACGCACTACGGTCGTGTATGTCCTATCGAAACACCTGAAGGTCCAAACATCGGTTTGATTAACTCATTGGCGACCTATGCGCGTACCAATGAATATGGCTTCTTAGAAAGCCCATACCGTAAAGTGATTGACGGTAAAGTTACCGACGAGATCATTTATATCTCTGCTATCGACGAAGCGAAATTCGTAATCGCACAGGCGTCTGCGCCAGTGGATGCGGAAGGCTGCCTAACAGGTGACTTGATCAACGTACGTCATAAAGGCGAATTTACGTTGGCTCAACCAGAAACCATCACGCTGATGGACGTATCGCCTCAGCAGGTAGTATCGGTTGCCGCCTCTTTGATTCCATTCTTAGAACACGATGACGCGAACCGCGCATTGATGGGATCGAACATGCAGCGTCAAGCGGTGCCAACACTGATGTCTGAAAAGCCATTCGTGGGTACTGGCATGGAGCGCAATGTTGCGCGTGACTCAGGTGTGTGTGTGGTTGCTAAACGTGGCGGTGTAATCGACACGGTTGACGCTTCTCGTATTGTTGTGCGCGTAAACGACGCCGAAGTACAAGCGGGCGAAGCCGGTGTTGATATTTACAACTTGACCAAATACACCCGTTCTAACCAAAACACCTGCATCAACCAGCGCCCATTGGTTCGTCAAGGCGATACCGTGACCCGTGGCGACATTATGGCTGATGGTCCTTCTGTGGATATGGGTGAGTTGGCACTGGGCCAAAACATGCGCATCGCGTTCATGCCTTGGAACGGTTATAACTTCGAAGACTCCATCTTGTTGTCTGAAAAAGTGGCACAAGAAGATCGTTTGACCACCATCCACATTCAGGAACTGACCTGTGTGGCTCGTGATACCAAGTTGGGACCCGAAGAAATTTCTGCGGATATTCCAAACGTAGGTGAAGCGGCACTGAGCAAGCTGGATGAGTCTGGCATTGTTTACATCGGTGCAGAAGTGAAGCCGGGTGACATTCTGGTAGGTAAAGTGACGCCTAAAGGCGAAACTCAGTTAACCCCAGAAGAAAAACTGCTACGCGCGATTTTCGGTGAAAAAGCCTCTGACGTTAAAGACACCTCTTTGCGTGTTAAAACCGGTACCACGGGTACGGTTATCGACGTTCAAGTGTTCACCCGCGATGGCGTAGAAAAAGATCAACGTGCTTTGGATATTGAGAAGTCTCAATTGAACGAAGTACGTAAAGACCTGAACGAAGAGTACCGCATCGTTGAAGAAGCGACCTTCGAACGTCTGGGTCGCTCGCTGGAAGGCAAAACCGTTGCGGCGGCTCCTGACCTGAAGAAAGGCGACACTTTGACGGCTGAATACTTGTCAGGTCTAGAGCGCGAAAAATGGTTCCGCATTCGTCCACAAGACGAAGAAGCTGCAGAGCTATTAGAGCGTGCTGAAGAAGCATTGGAAGAGCGTCGCAAACTTCTTGACGAGAAATTCGAAGACAAGAAGAAGAAACTGCAAACTGGCGATGACTTGGCTCCGGGTGTTCTGAAGATTGTTAAGGTTTACCTAGCGATCAAACGGAAGATCCAGCCTGGTGACAAGATGGCAGGTCGTCACGGTAACAAAGGTGTTATCTCTGCGATCATGCCAGTAGAAGACATGCCGTACGATTCGAACGGTACGCCAGTTGATATCTGTCTTAACCCGCTGGGTGTACCTTCGCGTATGAACGTGGGTCAGATCATGGAAATCCACTTGGGTATGGCG
>JBFHVZ010000205.1:0-7291 GCA_041589295.1 Pseudomonadales bacterium | reverse complement strand
CTAGAAGCTAGAAGCTAGAAGCTAGAAGCTAGAAGCTAGAAGCTAGAAGCTAGAAGCTAGAAGCTAGAAGCTAGGCAGATGGTTTTGCTGCCAGCTTCCAGCGTCAAGCTTCTAGCCTGATTCATTTGAAGCAACCGTCTTAAATTGAATTAAGCGGCCCCACTTTATCTATGGAGTTCCTCCAATGGACAACTTCCGTTTAAGTTTTGAATTCTTCCCCACCAAAACGGAAGAGGGGACGAAAAAACTGTTTGCCACCCGTGACGAGCTGGCCAAACTGAATCCCGATTTCTTTTCTGTGACCTATGGTGCCGGCGGTTCCACCCGCGATAACACGGTGAATACGGTTTTAGATATGAACCAACGCGGCATTAGCACCGCGCCGCATTTGTCCTGCGTGGGCGAAAGCGTGGACAACATCAAAGGCCTGCTAAACCACTATGCCGATAACGGCATCGAGCGCATCGTTACCCTGCGTGGTGATTTACCTTCAGGTATGGCATCTGCGTCTGGTGAACTCAAGTACGCCAACGAGTTAGTGGAACTCATCAAGCGCGAACACGGTGACCGTTTTCACCTTGAAGTCGCCGCGTACCCAGAAATGCACCCTCAAGCGCCTAACTTTGAACAAGACTTGATTAACTTCAAGCGCAAAGTCGATGCCGGTGCCGACAGCGCATTAACGCAGTACTTCTTTAACATCGACAGTTATTTCTACTTTGTTGATCGCTGCTTGGACATGGGCATTGATATCCCCATCGTGCCGGGCATCATGCCGATCACCAACTACACCAAGCTGGCCCGCTTCTCCGATGCCTGCGGCGCAGAGATCCCACGCTGGATCCGCAAACAGCTAGAAGCCTACGGCGACGACAGCGAAAGCATTATGAAATTTGGCGAAGAAGTGATTACCCAGATGTGCGAAGACCTGGTCGAAAACGACGTACCCGGCCTGCACTTCTACACCCTCAACCAAGTGGCCCCGAGCCTGAACGTTTGGAAGAACCTAGGGTTGTGGTAAACCCTGTTTAGACCCTGCTGTGAGCACGTGACTTCGTACCGTGCCAGGCGGGCCATTTTCCAGTAAGATGCCCGCCGAATTCCTGTTAAGGCCTGTCCCATGCCCGCTGCTGACACACACACTGCCGCGATGTCCACTGAGTTGTATCTTGCATCGACCCCGCTGCATATTCTCAACGCCATTGCCATTGCCAGCCAGCGACCTCAAACACAAGCGCATTTGGTATTAATCGACCAACCCGATGCGCAGGACAACCCATACTTTAAAATTCTAAGTGACTGGCCAAGCTCTCCGTTTAAGTCTCTAGACATTTATCAAGGACGCATCAAAGGCATTCGCCAAAAGCTAGCCAATCGCAAAGCGGTGTTTGCCAAGTTAGATGCTCTCATCCAGCAATTAAATCCGCAGCGCATTTACACGGGCAATGATCGCCGCATTGAGTTTCAATACGCCATGCATGCGCAATATCAGCGCAACAAAAAGCGTGCCGAAGGCGTCTACATGGACGAAGGTACGTTCACCTACGTGGGTCGAAAAGATAGCGCCTCGTTTTCAGACAAATACATAGACAATGTTTTAAAAAAACTGACCTACGGTTTTTGGTGGAAGAACCCACTCACTATCGGCGGCAGTGATTGGATTGATCGCGTAGTCGTTGCGTTTCCCGATCAGTTACACCCATTACTAAAATCTAAAATCATTGAGCCGTTATCCCCCTATTACGAACATAACCCAACCGTAAAGTCGTTTTGTGAAGCACTGCTCACGTTTTTTCAAGCAGACGCCACGCGGTTACATCAACTCAACGTGGTATTAACATTGCCCCACGAATCCATTATTGATGGCATAACTGGATATCGCGAAGCCTTGCTTGCCGTGGTCGATTCATTAACAACCAATGGTCTAACCATCGGCGTGAAGTATCACCCGCGCAATACCAACCCAGACATTCTTGGCTTAGCGAACAGTGATCAAGCTTACGTGATCTCCCATCGCATTCCCTTCGAAGCGATACTGCCGCTACTCAATCACTGCTTGGTTATCGGTGATGTTTCATCGACGCTTATAAATACGCGCTTCTTACTGCCGCAAGCGCAAGCTATTTCCATTGCGAATCCTCAAGCGCCTTTGTATCAAGAATTCATGAATCTGTTTGCTTGCATTGGTGTTCATACCACACAAGCCGAAAGTTTAATGGACCTAGTGCAGTCGCTACTAAGTTCCACCAAGGATTAACGTTGTATGTCGTTTGATATTCGATCTAAGTTTGCTGACCCAGATGTTCGCGCTAAGAGTTTATTGGCTTGGACCTGTGTTCTATTGGCGCTTTTTTTTGCGGCACAACCTTTCAGCCGCAACCTCACCATGGACGCAACTGTGGCATTGGCCGTGACCGGTTTGTTTTTTTTACCGGGCATGTATAAACGCCGAGAGTTTCATCGACACGACGTTGTTTTATTGACTGCCTGTATTGCCGTGCCCATTGTCGCGTTACTGGCTTGGTTTGCTAGCGCCTATTTTGATGGCGGCTTTGCGCCGTTAAAAATCGAATCCCGTTTTTTATTATTACCGCTTGCACTGGTGGCCTTTTATCGCGCCGGTTTAACCTTGCCTACCCTTACCGCCGCACTGTTAATCGGTTCCGTTAGTTATGCTTATCTCACATGGCAATGGCCTGCTCATGGTCGAGTATCTGGCGATGAAAATGCTGTGACCTTTGGTAACGGTGCGTTTTTATTGTTTGCGATTAGTGCGGCATTGGTGCTGACTCACAAGCACCGCATTTGGCAACTGTTAGCTCTGGCCTCGGCAGCGGGTTACGCTTACGCAGCCTACCGTTCTGGTACACGCGGCAGTTTTTTAGCTGTGCCTTGTTTGGGCTTGTTATTATTTTGGGTTGCCAGCAAACCACAAAAAATCATTCTAATGGTTGTGGCATTCGCACTGGCCATTGGGTTTACCCAAACGTCTTTATACGACGGCTTTAAGCGCGGCTTTGACGGATTCTCAAGCTACATGGAACACAACAACGCCAGAGGCTCCACCGGTCAGCGCTTGGAGCAATGGCAAGCGGCTTGGTGCTTTTTTAAAGAAGACCCCTTTCTAGGCAAGGGGCCACATCAATTTCAGCAGGCCATTCAAGACGAAGCTCGCACCTGCGATATTCGCGTGACCAATCACAAAGGCTATTACAGTCAGGCACACAGCTATTATTTCAACACTTTGGCGACTCAAGGCCTGCTGGGTTTATTAGCTGGGTTAGTTTTCTTTGCGATAGTCTGTTGGTACGCCTATCGGACTCAACATCCCGCCCGTTTTTTGGTTTATACGGCCGTCATCAGTATGCTGGCCTACGGCATCACCGTGGATCTATTCTTCCACCGCTATAACGTCGACAAACACTTATTGTTGTTAGCTGCGTTACTCGCCATCTGCCTTCATCCACGAGCACAAACCCAGCAAGAGGCATCACCATGCGCTTAACCATGTCTTTGTTAATAAAAAATGAAGCTGACATCATCGCGGATAATATTCGCGTACATGCGGCCCTTGGTGTAGACGCGTTTGTGGTCATGGACAATGGCTCAACCGATGGCACTCGCGAAGTGGTGCAAGCCCTGCAAAACGAGTTCGATATTATTTTAATTGATCGCCCCACCTTGGATTACCAACAAAGTAATTGGAAAACCGAGATGGCGCAGATTGCAAAACAAAAGCAAGGTGCCGATTGGGTCATTACCAATGATGCCGACGAGTTTTGGATTCCTGAAAGCGGCTCACTTAAAACCGAACTGACCGCCAGTGGCTCCATTATTTATTGCCCACGTCATAACGTGCTGTTCAATCGCGAAGACTTTGATGCCGAAACACCGTACTACGAACAGTTGAATCGAGTGCAATACCCCATTAATTACCCGAAAGGCATTCAGCAAAACCAAGAGCAGCTGTCGATCATGATGGGCAATATCCACGGTAAGGTCATGGTGCGTACACGTGGCCTGCTGCGCGTTAAAGGCGGCAACCACAGAGCATGGCATTTATGGGGCTGGTACAACCAAACCAATAGCACCAATGTCAGCGTTTATCATTTTCCGATTCGTTCGAAAGCACACTTTGTGGCGAACATTGAAAACCGCCAAGCTCTATTAAAGAAAGGTGTGACCAAAATGGGAGACCATTATAAGCGCTGGGTGAAAATGCTGGACGCGGGCACGCTAGAGCAGGAATTTGACCGCCTAACATTAAACAGCCAATACCGTGACGTACTCAGTAATTTAGGTGTGATTAAACAAGATACAAAAGCCAGAGATGTCATCAAGCCTATTTTAAAAGGCTAAGGCACCGCTGAGTAAAGCAGCAGGCCTCTGACATCTGACGTTAGGCGGAAACGCCTACGTCAGACGCGTGCAAAGGGATAAGTTGAATACCTGCTTGCGCGTAGGCCTTGCTTAGCTGATCGCGCTGTTCTTGGCAGCGAAACGGAAACGCATTTAATCCGACCGACAACACGTCAACCTGATCGCCCAAAATGATTTTGCTATTGATCAATGCCGAGCTATAGCACGAGATAATGTGACTGTACTGGCCCGATGCAATCAACTGCTCGACACACAATTCTTGGTTATCAACCCAATGGTAGGATTCATCCCAAAACTCTTTATAGGTTGATCTTGGGTGGGGCACATAGTCCACGTGCTGAATACCTTGTGCCTGCAGGTGTTGCTTGATGGTGCTTGAAACCGCATCCACGTAAATTTTATTCGCTGTACCTAATTGTAAAAAGTTCTGGCCAATAATCAGTGCCTTTGGTTCCACGTGACTGTCGTTCACCGCATCCATGGTTTTTGCCATTAAGGGGACACGCTGTACTTTTTTGGCCGGATAGTGAGTGGCGACGCCCTCAAAACAATAAATGAGATCGACTTCATCGACATCCGCACCTAACTCATCTCCTTTGATATTCGTGATCTGCATATCTGGGTACAAACGAATGCCCCAGTCACGACGCCAGTGCTCCATTTTTTTCACTTTGCGTGAGCTGATTTCGGTGGAAAAAATATTAATTGCACCATCGGGAATCAAGCGGGTATGCACTTGTGCTTTCGGGAAATGGTATTTGAGGTAACCCACCATGAGGTTGGAAAACAAACCATCAATACGTGAGGTGTGATAATAAATTTCTTTGGGAGCGGAGGACTTGGCTTCGATGGCCAAACGCACAGTACGCAGATTTTTACGCAGGCGTATAAAACGACCCAGCCAACCGTGTGATTCTTTATCCAAAAACAGGGTTTCCTCACCACGTTCATTGAGATAATCAAATACAGAGGTGAGCGTTGCGAGCAACACATAGGGCGACTGCTCCCCTAACTTGGCTCGAATATTCCGGTATGCCAAACATTGCAGCTCGGTTTCCAGAAAAAAGACGTTAATTTGGTCGCTTGAGTTCATACACGCTTCACTCGCCCAAAGGCGGCTAACAACCTTGTCATAACAATATAGTACATGGACCTGAATAGACCCTGACACTTTCCCAACGTCGGCGCATTTACCCTACTTTCGCAACAATGCTTGCCGACCGACCTTTAGAACAATAAATACAACCAATAACGGTACTGACGTAGGTAGAACGGATTTAAACGAAAAGCCTTCGATAACCACTGGCGCGCTTCAGCATGTTGTTTCTTAGCAATCAGGTGTTTGACCAGTGTCACGTACTGATGAATCAGCATTTTCTCGGGTACAAATGGCGATAGCTTGTCTATTTTGAACTTCAGTACATCAATGGCGCGATCGCGATTAAAGCCGTTTTGAGTGATGCCTTCGGGTAAGTATTCTTTTATGGAACCCACTTTGTTGATGGCGAACAACGGCATTTTAGCCGCTAGATTGCTCCAGAAATACCAAACCTCAGCATTCTTAAACTGATCGGTAAATCGCACATCACCAATTTCACTCAGTTTAACCACATGAGTTAAGTCGCCCTTTAGGCGACGACCAAACATGTAATCATCCAAGTAGGACAACTCACCATACTTTTTGATCCGCGAAATCTTTTCGCCATTTTCAAAAATACAGTCCAGCGTAATCCAGTGATAGGTCGGGTGCGCGACAATGGCGTCGGCTGCATACTTTAAACAGTCTTTGGCGAGGTAATCATCATCGTCGATGAACAAGATATAAGCGTCGGGATCAATCTTATTGGCTTGCACAATCAATTCGTTGCGCACCGCATTCACACCACTGTTCTGTGGCATACGGTAGTATTCAACCTTAGGCTGATGTTCCTGAATTTCTTCAATTTTTAGTGGCGTGTCATCTTGGCTTGCGTCATCGACAAACAACAGCGTCCAATGCTCGTAGCCTTGGCCTTCGACCGACTCCAGCACACGATCAATTAAGTGACTGCGGTTGTAAGTGGGAACGCCAACAATGATGTGCGGTTGATTCATAATCTGTCTTATTTTTTAGTCACTTCAACACAGAGGCTACGCAGGCTGCAAAGCTTCCAGCACTAAATTCTTTTTAAACTCGCCATGTTTAAAGTGCATGTTTCGCCAAAAGCGATACAGGCTGTCATTAAACGAGATGGCTTTGCGTGGCAGCGCCAGCGGGTCATGTTCTGCCCAAGCAGAGCCTTTGACTATGGTGGTGCCGCTCAGGTAGCCCGCTTCGCGAGACGCTTCGACAACACTGGCATCGTGATCACCGTATGGGTAGCAAATATGCTCCACGGGGCGATCCAGCAGGCTTTCTAACTGACGTTTTGATTCAAACACTTCTTGGCGCATTTGTGCAGGGTCAATTTTGCTCAACCTAGGATGGCTAATCGCGTGGGAACCAAAGTCCACGCCGTGCTGCTGGACTTCTTGCATTTGCGCCAAGGTCATCAGCGGTGCTGGGGTGATGTCGTCTTCGTATAGCCAGTCCGACGGTTTGCCAACCATGCCGGATACAGCGTACACGGTAGAGGGCAGCTGTAATGCTTTGAGAATTGGGTAAGCGTACTGATAGAAGTTTTCGTAGCCATCATCAAAGGTGATGACCACGCTGTGCTTGGGCAGGTTGATTTCACCGCGTAGGCCGCGAATGGCGTCAGTCAGTGAGATCACATGATAACCCCAGCGACGCAGAAACCGCATTTGTTGCTCGAAGCGTTTGACGTGGCAAAAATTCGCTTTCAGTCGTGTGACGTTTTCGAACTCGCCCACTTGGTGATACATGAGAATGGACAGATAAGGCGTTTTCATCGTCGTTTCGACCATTCCT
>JBFHVZ010000204.1:0-7436 GCA_041589295.1 Pseudomonadales bacterium | reverse complement strand
GTGGCAAACTGTCGGTATCCAATTGCACTACGTGTGTGCCCGGTTGTTGTCCTTCAATATGCCAAAGACCATCTTCATCGGTTACCACGTAAGTACCGTTCTCTAAATAAATACGTACTCCAGGTACACCTTCGCCGTATTGTTCGTGCTCGCTGATATTGGTCTCTGGGTTATCGCTATCGCAGCTGCCTAAATACACACGACCGAACAAGCGCGCGTCGGCAGTGAATAGATCGTCTAGTACTTCGATGGTTTTTTGCGTCTGGTTGCCCACCAAGTGATCGTCTTCTAACCAAGCGAGATTTCGTGCAGGGCCCATGGGGGTGCTGACACCGACACGGGTCACATAGTTGAGTGTGTAGGTGCTGTCGGGTTCGAGTGTGGCGATGGTGAAAGACAAGGTTCGACCGTCGTCGGTAATGGTTGGGTCTGCTACTTCTTGGTTGTTTAGTTTTGCTGTGCCTTTCTCGTATCGGAAACCACGGGGTAAGCGGTCGTGAATAATGACATTTTCACCCGGCACTTCGGCGTTTTTAATTTGAATGCTGTAACGAACGTATTCACCCACACCGGCTTTGTTTTTGTGTGCCGTCTTTGTGAGTAAAACCGAGTTGTCTTTAGGGTCGATGGGCACATCGGTGCGGAACGCATTACCCGCGACGGTAAAGTCTAAACCTCGTGATGCTGGTCCTAATAGGAATGGGCCATTGTTCAGTTGGTTAATGATGTCGTCGCTGCGTTGGCTAGGAAAATCATAAAAAACGCTATCGCCTAATTGAATGCGATAGTCGCCGGGAGCCACCACAGGGAAGCGGAATCCGCCGGTAGGGAAGTTGTAATTGCGACCGCTGCTATCTGCGACAGACTCGCCAGCAATTATTGGGTTAGGGAATGTGCTGGAACCATCGTCACCTAACACCACTGCTGGTAAGCCGGTTTCTGTGTCAACGAGAGTAACTTGAATACCGTTGACGGCTTCACCTGAGTTGCTGTCAAAAATGATGCTGGAAGGATCAAACAATGCACGCGACATGGAAATATCAATGCTGTCGAATGCATCTACATAAGCGGCTTCCATTTCGCTGTCGTTGCGAACGGACAAACGACAATCAAAATGCTGTGCAGTGACATTGTCTAAATGGACTGAGGGAATGTAACCGGTGAAGGTGCCTGTACTGTTGCCAGTTTCCCACAAGCGAATAGTTTCTTTATCTAGGCCACCATCTGTAGACAAGGTAACTAAAATGTCCTCTGCTTTGGTGGGGTCGGTATTTTGATCCAAGTCTTGCAGGTGAATATAAATGGTATCGCCCACTTTAAAGAATTCATCGCTGCGTAAATCCACCCGCGCAGGCAAGGTGACGTTGCGACCGTCGGACGTAGTCGGCAAGGCTTGTTCAGTAAATACCTGTAAAGAGCTGTCGTTAGCACATTCGCCTGCACGAACGGGGAAACTGCCATTGGTGATCGAGCGGGTAGTGCCATTGGTTGAGCGAAGTGAACGCGGGTTTTTGATGCGATCAATGGCATCACCACGGGAACTAAAGTCAGCGCTGTTGTGCATCAAGGTAATCACTGACGGTGTGCCGCTGCCATCGCTATTACGTGCGGTAATAAAGGTGAAATCGGTTTGTTCTTGTTGCGCAACGCCCAAGTGTTTGTAGCTCACTTGGGCGTTGTTGGTGATGAGCGTGTTGGGGGCAGTAGAAGCATAAACAGATTGCGCACCCAGCAGCATACCGCTGGCAAAAGCGCCGACACTCAGTTGTTTAATAACCGAGCCAGCGATTTTGCGAGCGGCACGCGCAACCGCGCCGCCCGCAGAAGCGGGGGCGTGGTTAGCGGCCATGGAACGAAGCAAAAGCATCATTAGTTGATGGTTGCTTCAAAAGTGATGGTGTGACTGTCTTTAGTACCACCAGACTGATCTAAAGAACCTACGTTAACAACGATAACACCGTTGTCTGGGTCGTTAGACGCATTGGCAGTGGCACCATTTAATTGCAGTGAAGCAGGTACGTAAGTTAAACCAGCAGCTGAGAAGTTATCGGTAATGACGATGCTGTCAGCAGCTAGCTCGCCTTCGTTAGTAGCAGTCAGGGTGTAGCGTACGGTTGCACCCGGAATCAGGTGTTGAACAGAACCTGTGTAACCTGTGATGTTAGAGGTTAACAGGGTGTAGGTTTTTTCCAGTGAAACGTAAGCAGATTCTAGTGTGAATACCGCGTCAATTAGCTCTTGGCCAAAACCATCTGTATCAGTGTCTGCAAACACAGTTTGTACTGTGTCTTCGTCAAACGTGGTATCGCGATCATCGCTAGTAATACGTGTACCACCCAAAGCCGTTTTTGGGAATACAGTTACAAGCGTATAGCTGTTTGCACCAACCAAGTCTGGGTTGTAGGTGATTTCTGTGTCGGCGTTTTTATCACGATAGTTCGAAGTAGAAACGTCAGGCACCTGGTCAGCTTCGATGTGAACGTAGACACGGTCATCACCAGCAGTGAACGTACCACCAGCTGCAGCTTGGTAAGTATCGGCTTCTAACAAAACTTCTGACGCTAAAGTTGCGCCATTGCTGAAGTCATTGTCAGTATCGATGTACACGTTCACGTTACCCAGTTGGAAGTCTTGCAAATCTGAGTTCAGAGCTGCATCGCCCAATGCGTAAGCGGCAAGCGCTTCTTGAATACCGAATACCTGATCCGCATTACCTTCGTTAACAAGCTGGAAGGTGTAAACACGATCTTCGTTAGTTGCTAACAAACCCGCAAATACTTTACCGGTCGCGTCAATTTCAGTTAAAGAAAAGTCGATTTTCTTATCCACTTTAAATGTTGAAGTATCGTTTGAGGTGTTAGAGGCGGGAGTGCCTGAAGCGCCAGAAACGGTGTACGTCAAACTTGCAGTGTTCGACAGGTCAGAGCCAACACCATTAGTAATGGCGAAGCTGTTTGCGGAAGCCAGCGCACCTAAGGTCAGTGCTGCGTAGCCTAGGGTTTTTATTTTCATGGCCTTTTCTCCTGTGGAAAAATGAAAATGAGTTTAGTTAAAGGTTAAAACACAAAATCCCGATGAAATCGGGTTTAATTTTCGACGTTTTCTGTTGCCAGAATTACAGTCATTCTTTTCAACCGCGTTTTATCAACGCGCTTACTTAACTTGCACAACATATTGCACGCTGCCCGATTCACCTGCGGGTAATTCCGACGCGATGATCCAGCGAACATGGGTGTAGTCTTTTGCTTGAGCCAACACTTTTTTACCGTTTTTTTCGATAAACAATTTATCTGCAGCGGCAAAGGCATTTCCGCCGTCGGCAGAAAATTCGATAGTGCTGTTCGCACCGCGTGCTGAATCAGCGACGTACAAGGTGTTATCTGGAATCGGGTTATTCAAAACCAGATCGCCAGCGGCTTGCTCACCCTTGTTGGTAAAGCGGATTAAATATCCTACTTTATCCCCAGGGACGATGGCGTCCGCCTTCTTCCATTCCTGCTTAACCTTGCCTTGGTCGTCTGTTGTTTCAACCACTTTAAAAATTTCGGTGGCTAATTGAACTTCGGCCCAAGTTAGGGTTGGCAGTAGCATCAAAATACAGAGTAGTGCTCTCATGCCGGTCTCCGCTGTGTGAGTATGTTCACTTGTTGTGTTAAGTGACTGGTTTTCACCGTCATTATTGAATGACGGTAGTAAAATCAATATCCACTGAGTCCCCTGAGTTCATGTCGCCCAAATCGACACTCAAGGTGTTGGTGTTTGCATCGTAATATGCATCGTCACCGTCAATGGCTTTTGCTTTCGCAGACATCACAACGCCGCCCACAGTAATGGTGCCGTTAGTGGTGTTTTTAAGTAGCAATTCATCTGGTAATGGATCGGAGACGCTAACGTCAGTGGCAGTGCCCGTGCCGGTAACGCTAACGGTGATGCGATAATCCACTTCGGCACCCGGTACATACTGAGAGCCACCCTGACCAAGTAAGTCACGTGAAGCTGTAACGGCTTTGGTGATGGCCACGGCAATGGCACTCACACGATAGGTCACAGTTTGCTGTTGTTGTGCTCCTGTTGTACCCGCCACTGCATTGGTGCTGCTCGTGCCAGCACCAGCGACGAAGTCCCCAGGTTGAGGGTTGGTTTGGCCCGCAGTTTGGAACGTGGCAGATAAAGCTTTAATGACAACGTCGCCAGTGGCGTTGTCGGCTAATGAATCTGGAATTGCAGAAACTGCCCAAAGGGTCACAGATGCATCTGGAGCTAATTCAGCTCCGGCATACAGTGCGTCTTCGGTACCGGGTTCGAATACACCATCACCGTCATCTACGTAAAAACTGCCGATGGTGACATCAAAATCATCAGAGCCCGTTACGTTGGTTTGAGTAAGAGAAAACGCTTCGTCACCATTACCTGTATTGGTTAATACCAGTTTGATGGGGGCTTCGGGGTCGGGCGAATTTACGATTACATCGCCAGTGTGTTGAACCACGAGGGACGCGTTGATTAGTTCTTGAACAACAAACTCTGCTCGGTTGGATACATCAGACACTGTGCCACCACCTGTGCTGTATGAAACCGTTGCTTGGTTTTGCACAGGTGTGCCGGCAGCGGTGCCAGCAGCTAAGCTGGTTTGCGGCAGAATAAAGGCAAAGGCCAAGCTACTGAGTAGACTTGTCCTTAGCCATGGTTTGCACGAATACTTCATAGGTTTGGGCACTCCTTATTGAAGTTTTATTTGAAATTCAAAAGTAAACTCAGGTTCATAGGTCACGTTTTTATCGGACGCTCTAAAACTGCCCTGAGGTTTTAATCGAATGAATCGAATGGCGGGGTCATAACCATCGCCGTCGGTGTCATCCGGTACATAACTGTAATCACTGCCGTCAGTAGAAAATTCTACGTTGTCTGTGGCGTCAGCGATGTTAACGAATGTAAAACTTAAACCGCTATGATTGGGTGCTGTGCCGTCTATAAAACAAGCAGGGCCAGAATTTCCAATACAACTTATGTCACCAACAAAAAGCTCAGAGTTTTCGGGCACTTCGTCGGTCAGCGACATTGAACCACTGGTTGTGCTACCGCGCCCGCTATTTTTGGCGACGATGGTATATTTCAATTCAGCACCCGGTATGGCTTTCGGATTAACGGTACCGTTAACAGGATCGGTGATGACCGTGACGGATTTATCCAAAGTAATAAGCGGTTCAAACGGTCGAATTTTGAACGATGCAATGCGATTGTGTGTTACTTGATCAGGTGCGCTTTCCATTCCTTCATAGGCTGTGATGCTAATGCTCCACCAGCCTGTACTTTCGCCAGTTTCTAACAACGTAATTTGTTTTTCGTATGTTTTGGTCGCTGTTGTGAAGTCATCACTGGTGGCGTCCACCTGATTCATTTGGTTTTGATTGCCATCTGGGTGTGATGAAAAATCGTACGCAGTGCCGTTGGCTTTGGTGATGCTAATGTCGGCATCGGTAATATCAAACGCGCCAAACGGGTCGGATACAATGGCTCGAATAAACAAATCAGTATCCGGTTGCGAATCGCTCACAACATTACCTGCACCACTGCCATTTGGATCACCGTATGTGGCGTCCCAAACTGTAATGGAGTCTATGTTAATAACCGTGGCGGCATTGAGGATGACTTGCGAATAGAAGCTGCCATTAAAGGCGTGAATATCCAGTTCACCGTATTGATTAACGCGATTGTTGTCAGAGGTATTGGTCGCCGCCAAATACAAAGTACTGCCGACAGGTATGGTTGTTTCTGAGGTTAGCGTGAGATCTGCAATTGCATCGTAAATCGTGTTGATGCGGTAATTCGCGTAAGGAATGGTACCCGTCGCTAGCGTTACGTTGCCGCTTCCGGCGTTATCGTTGTAATACAGGGTTAAACCGATTTGAGATGTACGGTTGCCCGTGCGGTGACCTTCCACGGCCATATTCACTCGAATATCACCAGCGCTAAGCGTCAAGTTGCTGCGCAAATTTTGATCTAACGCCCACGTCAACGTATCGCCATGGTTAAAGCTGCGTTGAGTGTCAGTTGACGGTAATACTCGCGTTAAATTGCTGTTATTAAAGTAGAGTGGTTTGTTGCCCGAAGCAGGCGTGTTGTTCGAAAGGGTAACCACTAAGTCATTGGATTGAACATTCCAAGTTGCGCTGTTAACGCTCAATGTTGCTGTGTTTTGAATGGAAGAACCATCAGGAGCATCGTTAGATACAACCACTTCAATTTCAATGGATTGGGTTGCACCGGCGGCGAGATAAATATCGCGAATATCAATGAAACCTGTACCGTTATTACCACCGCCTACGATGCTGTAATCGGTTGCACCAGCAGGTAAATTTAAAATTGTAAACGATGCGATGTTGGCGGGGAGATGGTCTTGCACACGAATACCCGACAGTTCCAAATCGCCAGCATCATCCAACGTAATTGTGTATTGCGCGGTTTCCCCGGGTAATAGCCAGCCCGCGTTGACATCGGCAGCAGCTTTGGTGGACGTCGATAAATCGGGTTTAACAACTGTGATATCACCTGTGTCCACAGTCCAGTTGTTGCTGTTGTGGCTAATATCCGCGGTATTTTGAAGTGATGCGCCGACGGGTGCTGTTGTCGAAACATACACTTCTAAAATGATTTCTTCTGTCGCGCCAGCGGCCAAACTGATGTTGCTGATATCCAATAAACCTGTGCCATTGCTGCCGCCAGTTGTGGTCGAACTGTTGGTCGCGCCAGTCGGGAAGGACAAAATGCTGTAACCCGATATATTGGCTGGTAAGTTGTCGGTAACCCGTATTCCAGATACTGCGAGGTCACTGGCGTCATCCAAGGTGATGACATAACGCAAGGTATCACCCGCTAACAACAAGTCGCCGCTTAAATTGGTGTAGGTTTTACTCGAAGCCGATAAATCCACTACGGGAGTGGTAACGATGGGCACGTTGAACTGGTAGGTATCGTTTTCGGCATGGTTATCGAAAATATCGTACGGCGCATTGTCGTGGTTGACGCTAACACTTAGGTTCGCCGTGCTCGGTGCTGAATTAGCAGCCACGTTGAAGCGCAAATCGATATAGTCACCCCAACCAGCCCTTAGCTTTGGCTGGTAACGACAGGTGAGGGTTTGTCCTGACTGTGAGCAGTTCCAATCACTGTCACCTTGTACGCCGGAAAAACTTAATTGCGCCGGTAAGGTGGTGGTGAACTCGACGCTTTGTGCTGGAACATCGTTTGGACCGTTGTTACTGACAGTGAATTTTTTGGTAACAGTCGAGCCTTCTTGCCAGCCGGTGGGGTTGGATGTGGTGACAGAGAGGTCGGCAACAGGAATGTTGGAAACGCTAACAATCTCCGCGGAGAGCAATACTAAATCCTGACCCGCACTGTAGGTGGTGGACACCTCGGTCGCGCCCTCAACAAGG
>JBFHVZ010000203.1:0-7524 GCA_041589295.1 Pseudomonadales bacterium | reverse complement strand
CCATGGAGATCGGTTCTTTGGCAATTTTCAGTACCTTGCGAACCTTGTCCTCTGGCATGTCCATGCGCTCGGCCAGTTCTTCTGGTGTTGGCTCGCGACCCATTTCCTGAAGCATCTGACGGCTAACACGGTTCAGCTTGTTGATGGTTTCAATCATGTGAACCGGAATACGGATGGTACGGGCTTGGTCAGCGATAGAACGTGTGATCGCCTGACGAATCCACCATGTGGCGTACGTGGAGAACTTGTAACCACGACGGTATTCGAATTTATCCACAGCTTTCATCAAGCCGATGTTGCCTTCTTGAATCAAGTCGAGGAACTGTAGACCACGGTTGGTGTACTTCTTCGCAATGGAGATAACCAGACGTAAGTTGGCTTCGACCATTTCTTTTTTCGCGCGGCGGGCGCGGGCTTCACCAATGGATACTTTACGGTTGATCTCTTTGATTTCTGGAATTTCGATGCCAGCGCGTTCTTGAACGGCGTGAATTTTCTTCTGCGCGCGTTCAAGGTCAAATTTGTAGGCTTCTAGCTTTTCAGCCCATGGCTTGCCGCTGTTGATGAGTTCGCTTACCCATGCAACATTGCCTTCGTTACCTTGGAAAGACTTGATGAAGTCTTTACGGGCCATGCCGCACTTGCGAGTACACAGCACCATGATTTGGCGTTCTTGTGCGCGAACTTCTTCAAGGTAGTTGCGAGCCATGCTCACTAGGTCATCAAAGTATTTTGGTGACAGCTTAATTGGGGCAAACAATTCGGCCAGAATCGCGCCTTCTTTGTCGGCTTGCTTGCTACCACGGCCATTTTTAGCGATGGCTTTTTCGGTTTTGATCAGCTGCTTTTCGATCTCTGCCATGCGGCGCTTAACTTCTTCTGGATCTGGGCCAGAAGGTGCGTCGTTGCTGGAATCGTCGTCATCGTCATCGTCACTGCCGTCGCTGTCGTCGTCAGAGTCGTTGTCGTTACGGTTGTTGCTGTCGTCAGAAATCGGCGTAGCGGGTTCGGGGTCTTCGTCGCTGGCGTCGATAAAACCGTTGAACACATCGGACAGACGGTTGATTTCTTCGTCTGCCATGGATTCTTCAACGGCGTCTAATACGGTACGAACTGAGCTTGGGAAGTAAGACAGGGCAGACATTACTTCACGAATGCCTTCTTCGATGCGCTTGGCGATGACAATTTCGCCTTCACGGGTCAGCAGCTCAACGGTACCCATTTCGCGCATGTACATACGCACTGGGTCGGTAGTGCGACCTACATCGTTTTCAACGGCGGCCAATGCTGCGGCGGCTTCTTCCGCGGCGGCATCGTCGGTGGCGCTGTCACCCATGATCAGGCTGTCGGCATCCGGCGCGACTTCGGCTACGGTGATGCCGATGTCGTTAATCATGCGGATGATGTCTTCTACTTGTTCTGGTGTAGCGATGTCATCTGGAAGGTGGTCATTTACCTGGGCATAGGTTAGGTAACCCTGCTCTTTACCCTTGGCAATAAGTTCCTTGAGACGGGACTGTTGTGTGGCAGCCATAGAACCCCTGTAATCGTGACTGGTGCGCGAACCGAAAGCGACGGATTATAACTTTGTGGTCAAGCCATATCCAGCGCCGAGCGGGTATATAAGTGAAACTGGCCCATTTATGTGGCCAAGTTGCTTTTTTTCAAGGCAAATCAATGAGAAAGATTAGTTAAAGAAGAGTATTTTGCTTGTTCTTCTGGACTGAGCGCGTCAAAGCCGCCTTTCTTTTTCATCTTGTCTTCGAGGGCGCGTTTCTCGGCTTGTCGTAGGCTTTGCATGAGCTTTTGGCGTTGCTCATCATCCAGTGTGCGGGCCGAGGTGTTCGCACCTAATCGACTCAGACTGGCACGTTGGTTTTTGAGTTCCTGTGCATCAGCTAAGTGTTTGAGTTTGGTTAATGTATCCAGTGCTGCTTGCTCTTGGCTGAGATGCCCTTCATGGCGGTTATGGTTTTCAGCAATGGTTTTGAGTTCGTTAAAGTTTGGGTCTGCACTGAACAAACTGAGTGTGGCCAATAAGTCTTTGCGGGGGGATTGCTGCAAACCTGTGATCAGGTTATTGAGCATGTCACCCCAATGACCGGCATAGTGCTGCAAAAAGCTGAGGTCTTTTACATGCCCTGCGGTGGCAGGTGCGTGCAGCACCAGTGCAATGGCTTTTTTGAGTAGTGGATGTTCAGCCAATGCAGAGCCTGTGGTAATAGGCTCGTCGTTTTGCTCGCCTTGTAGCCAGTAAGGCTCAACTTGGGCAGGCGCGTCAGACCAATGGCCGCTGTCATCAGGGGCTGACTCAGAATAATCATGCGGGTGCAAAGACGCAGGTTTTGGGCTTAGATTACGCTGGGCCTGTGCGCGGGCGTGTTGCTGGTCTTGCTTTTTCACGACCTCGGCGGCCATTTCTTTTAGGGCGTCTTTGTCTAGGCGCGTGGCCTCTGACAGGGCTTGCCAAAATAAACTGCGCAGCGCGATACCCGGAATGGGTTGAATCATGGGGGCGGCTAATTTAGCTAAACGTGCTCGACCGTCCAAGCTGTCTGGGTCGTCGATGTCTTCTTTAAGTGTGTTTAGCAAAAAGTCGGCTATGGGTTCGGCATGTTGGATGCGTTGTTCAAAGTGTTCTTTGCCTTCTTTGCGTACCATGGAGTCTGGGTCTTCGCCGTCGGGTAAAAACAAAAATCGTACTTGTTGGCCGTCTTCTAAAATGGGCAGGACGATCTCCAAAGCGCGGCGCGCGGCCCGTTGTCCGGCGGCGTCGCCGTCAAAACAAAATACGACTTCAGGGGCGATCTTAAACAGCTTTTGTAAATGGGTTTCGCTGGTGGCCGTACCCAGTGTAGCCACGGCATAGTGCAGGCCGTATTCGTGCAGGGCCACTACGTCCATATAGCCTTCAACCACAAGAAAACGCTTGAGCGGTTGACGTATTTGTCGACACTCGTAGAGGCCGTAAAGCTCGTGGCCTTTATTAAAAATCGGTGTCTCTGGGCTGTTTAGGTACTTGGGTTTTTCGTCGCCGAGTGTGCGCGCACCAAAGCCAATGGTGCGCCCGCGAATGTCGCGGATGGGAAACACAATACGGTTACGAAAACGGTCATAGCTGCCGCCTTGTTCTTTTTCGATGAGCATACCGGCACTAATGAGCCCTTGGTGTTTGTCGTCATCGAGTTGTTTATCGTCAAAAGCGAGGGCGTTTTTTAGGTTATCCCAGCCTTGCGGGGCAAAACCGATTTGGAAAAACTTTGCGGCTTTGCCTGATAGGCCACGGTTTTTTAAATAGTCCACTGAGGCTTGGCGCTCGGGGTGAAAGCGCAGCTGCTGTTGGTAATAGCGATTGGCGGCTTCCATCAGGTCGTAAAGACTGGTGCGTTGTTTGGCTTGTTGCTGTTGATGGGGGGAAAGCTCTTCTTTCGGAACTTCCATGCCCAGTGCGCCTGCTAGGGTGTCCACTGCTGTGGGGAAGTCGACATTGTCGTATTCCATCACAAAGCTAACGGCGTTGCCCTTGGCGCCACAGCCAAAGCAATAATAAAACTGTTTGTCACCGGCCACGGTGAAGGAGGGGGTTTTCTCGTTATGGAAGGGGCAGCAGGCGTGATAGTTTTTGCCCGCTTTTTTCAGCTTAACACGACTGTCGACCACATCGACGATATTGGTACGTGCCAGAAGGTCATCGAGAAATGTTTGTGGAATACGACCAGCCATCAAACCTACCTACGAGCCTATCGACAACGCTAACCGCAAACCCAGCTGTAAGCTGCGGTTTAAACCAAATACGGCGGCTAGGATGCCAGCATTTACATAACTATGACAATTGGTCGGAAGCGACGCGATTGTATGAGGGCTTGAGTTAGCCCAGTGGGTTCAGCCTAATTGGGCTTTCACCAGCTTGCTCACGATGCCCATGTCGGCACGGCCTTGAATCTGCGGTTTAATCAGAGCCATGGCTTTACCCATGTCTTGCATACCGGCAGCGCCACTGTCAGAAATGGCTTTGGCGACGATGGCGCTAATCTCTTCTTCGCTCAGGGCTTCTGGCAAGAAGTCCTGGATGACGTCGATTTCAAACTGTTCCACAGCGGCCAGTTCTTCACGGCCAGCATCTAGGTACTGTTTAATGGAATCGCGGCGCTGCTTCATCATTTTATCCATGATGGCCAGCGCCCGAGCGTCATCCAGCTCGATGCGTTCGTCAACTTCAACGCGCTTGAACTCGGCCTGGATCAGACGTAATGCCTTGGTGCGCTCCTTATCTTTGGCGCGCATCGATTCTTTCACGGCATCCTTAATGGTCTGGATCAGTCCTTGTTCAGTCATT
Source organism: Pseudomonadales bacterium (assembly GCA_041589295.1). Taxonomy (GTDB): domain Bacteria; phylum Pseudomonadota; class Gammaproteobacteria; order Pseudomonadales; family Oceanobacteraceae; genus Bermanella. The sequence goes on along the minus strand of JBFHVZ010000203.1, from coordinate 3,188 downwards.
GCGGTGTCTCTTGTTTAGATGGATCTAAGAGAAATTAGTACAGACGAGTCATCTTACGCTGTTCACGCATCACTTTCTTTTGGTGACGCTTAACAGCAGCAGCTTTCTTACGCTTACGCTCAGTTGTTGGTTTTTCAAACTGTTCGCGACGACGTACTTCAGACAGAACGCCTGCTTTTTCGCAAGAACGTTTGAAACGACGCAGAGCTACGTCAAATGGTTCGTTTTCTTTCAGTTTTACTGATGGCATTGAATCTACCTACTTTTTTACGTATTCGTTGACTTGGGCATCTTCTCTGTAGCTCGATTTATCCACAGAGACCCACGAAGGCCGGGCATTCTACTGGTTTTGATCTGCAAATGCAAAGCACTTGCTGGAAGATTAGCCTATTGAGCGCTAACCCGCTTGGTTGCTGGGCTTTGGCATTCGAAATCGTTAAAAAGGTGCTGGTGAAGGCTGGCTTGGTCAGGAGTAACTAGGTTCTTCGTGTTCCTCAAGTCTCGCCGTTTGTCAGCTATGGCGGCTGCTAGGTCATGGTGGTCGCTCGCTTGCCAGTCACACTACGAACCTATCTGCTCCTTCGCTCGGCTGGTCTCTGTGGTGAGCATTGAATGCCACAGTCAGGCATGCCTGAGGCTCGATGGATTGGCTCAGAGGTTCCCAGTCAGGAGCACCTAGGTTCTTCGTGTTCCTCAAGTCTCGCTGATTATCATTTGTGAAGGCTGCAAAGTCGTGGCGGCCGCTCGCTTGCCAGTCACACTGCGAACCTACCTGCTCCTTCTGTCGGCTGATCACTGTGGTGAGCATTGAATGCCACAGTCAGACATACCGGAGGCTCGACTGGCAAGCGAGCGAAAATAAAAGAGACCAAACCTAGAGTGGTGTTAGCTAGCGAGACTTGAGGAGAGCTGAGGTATGTGTGGCTGGGGCAGAACCGCTGGAGCAGAGCCAGCAAAGGTCGGGATAGATCAAGCAAGCGCTCCATGCACTAGAACAACACTAAGCGGGTGCCTCATCTAGTCGCTCATGCTAAAATCGCCGCCCTTTTTATCGCAGACAAAAAGCAGGGCCAATATGCGGGTTTTAGGCATAGAAAGCAGTTGTGACGAAACCGGCGTTGCCATTTACGATACCGATCAGGGCTTACTTGCGGACGCTCTGTACAGCCAAGTGGATATGCACGCCAACTACGGTGGCGTGGTGCCTGAGCTGGCTTCTCGCGACCATATTCGCAAAGCCATTCCGCTGATCAAAGAAGTATTGGCTCAAGCCAACTGTACCGCTAAAGACATCGACGCCATTGCCTACACCTCAGGCCCAGGTCTCGCCGGAGCACTGTTAGTGGGTGCTTGCTTGGGGCGCGCGCTGGCGTGGACATGGGGTATACCTGCATTGGGTGTACACCACATGGAAGGCCATTTACTCGCGCCGCTGTTAGAAGAACCCGCCCCCGAATTTCCATTTGTTGCCTTGCTGGTATCCGGCGGCCACACCCAACTGGTAGACGTTAAAGGCATTGGCCAATATGAAGTGCTAGGCGAAAGCATCGACGATGCCGCAGGCGAAGCCTTTGATAAAACCGCCAAAATGATGGGACTGCCGTATCCCGGCGGTCCACACATTGCGAAATTGGCCCAACAAGGCACACAAGGGCGCTTTAAATTCCCTCGTCCTATGACCGACCGCCCTGGTTTGGATATGTCTTTCAGCGGCTTAAAAACCTTTGCGCGCAATACCATTGCCGACCACACCCACGATGAAATCATCAGCGAACAAGACCAAGCGGATATCGCATTGGCGTTTGAAGAAGCCGTGGTCGATACCTTGGTGATTAAATGTCGACGCGCACTGGAGCAAACTGGGCACAAACGCTTGGTCATCGCCGGTGGCGTGAGCGCCAACCAATATCTGCGCAAAAAATTGCACGAACTGATGGATAAAAAAGGTGGGCAGGTTTACTACCCAAGACCAAAATTTTGTACCGACAATGGTGCCATGATCGCTTACGCCGGTGCGCAGCGTTTGTTTGCTGGGCAGAAAGATGGGGAAGAAATAAGAGTCTATCCGCGTTGGCCCATGAATGAATTAAAGGCTATTTGATCGGCCAACAGGTTGTGTGCAGATTTGTAAGAGCGACGCCCCGTCGCGATATGTTCGGTTCGAGGCGAACCTCCTACATTAAGGAATACAAGTGGACATCGTTTTTATTGAAGGTTTAGAAATCGAAACCATTATCGGCATCTACGATTGGGAGCGTGAGGTCAAACAGATCGTGCGTCTCGATATCGAAATGGCGTGGGATAATAAACCCGCTGCGCAGTCCGAAGATATAGGCAAAGCGTTGAACTACAAAGATGTGTGTGATCGTTTGCAAAGTTTTATTGGCGACAGTGAATTTCTTTTGGTGGAAACCATGGCGGAATCCATTTGTGAGATTTTGCAAAACGAATTTAACGTGAAATGGGTCAGTCTAAAACTGGCGAAGCCCGGTGCCATTGCCGCTGCTAGTGCAGTGGGTGTGAAAATTCAACGAGGTACGCGCTGAACATGGCTCAAGTCTATGTGAGCATTGGTAGTAATATCGATCGCGAAAAAAACAGTAAAGCCGCTATTGCCGAATTGCAGCAACGCTTTGGTGTGTTGCAGCTTTCTAATATTTACGAAGCGGAATCTGTGGGGTACCAAGGCGAGAATTACTACAACTTTGTCGCAGGGTTTCACACAGATTTACCCGTCGGTGAACTGAGCAAAGTGTTAAAGCAGATCGAAGTGGATTACGGGCGTCAACCCAACACTCCCATCAAAGCGGGTCGTATCATTGATATTGATATTTTAACGTACGATGATTTGGTCGGTTTGATCGACGGCGTAGATTTACCGCGCGGTGAAATCACTAAAAATGCTTATGTATTATTGCCCCTCTCCGAAGTAGCTGGTGATGCTATTCATCCGCTCACAAATAAAACCTATTCACAACTTTGGTCTGAATACGATGCGACTAGACAACGTCTTTGGACGGTAGAGCTTTGATAATTACCGAGCAAGACACTCGGTCAGTCCTACTGGAAGCGTGACTGGCAAGCGAGCGGAAATCTAAAAACGTCATCGAATTGTGTGTCTTCTACTAGCGAGACTTGAGGAGCGCTGAAGTAGGGTGGCAGGGTGTTTTTAAGCTGTGCTTCAAGCT
>JBFHVZ010000202.1:0-7558 GCA_041589295.1 Pseudomonadales bacterium | reverse complement strand
GCTGACATACTTGCCATAGCTAACACACCCGCCAGTACCAGCGCCCGTCTTTTCACTTTCATCTGTTAGTTCCTTTACCGATTTGGTGCCTAAACATTTAGGCACAACACACTAATCGGTCAAAGCTGAATGCAGACTGAATAAAGTTAAAAAAGGCGTCAGCGTAGTTATGCTGCAACGGGTCTATTTTTTATGTTTCTTGTGCTTCTTCTTACCAAATAAACGCCCGATAGATTTACCCACTGACTTAGCGGCTTTGCCTACATCTTTGGTGGCAGACTCGACACCCTTACCCACATCTTTGGCTGCGGTTTCGACGCCTTTACCCACATCCTTAGCGGCACCCGTTAGGCCTTTACCAATCTGTTGGATTTCTTTATCGCTGGCTTTGAAAACATTTTTCATAACATGTTCAACGTCTTTGACGCCGGTGACCAAGCCTTTGTCGACGGCCTTAGCCCATTTTTCCACGTCCTTCAGAGCCGTGGTGAGAGCTTTCTCCATTTCTTTTTCTAAGGTCTTACTGATATTTTTGAGGGCCTGCTCATTGACGTTGAGATGGAACCGCGCAATACGATGTCGCTCACCCAAGGCTTCGAAACTGGCTTTGCAGGTCGCGGTGATTTTCTTACCATCGAAACCGATATCCAAATAACCTTCTACATCCGTGTCAATTTTCACCTTGCCGAGTGCGCCCAAATCTATGGCACCAATGCCGACTTTTACGTCACCAGATACATCAAGGTGCTGCATACCGGCAAACATGCCTTGCAGTTCAAAATGCGCTAGCGGTGATAAGTTGCCTTTTAAATCAAAAGCTGCGCCTTTTTCCGACACGGTAACAAAAATGGATTCGCTTAACCCCAACACTTCTAACTTACCGTTAATGTAAAAGTGGGGCGTTCTAAAGAGTTTATTTTTCAGTTTAGGTTGCTTGAAGGTAGCAATGGAAACTTGAGCACCGCCATCGCCTTTTTCGGCTTTTAGGCAAAATAATTGTTCACTGCCTATGACAATTTTATCGGCCTTGGCATCGACCGCGATGCCTTGACGAGCATTCACTTGAATAGTGGCCGCAGCATGGAAACCCAGCACATTTATTTTTCCGTTGAGAAAGAACCCGGACTTAAACTGTTTAGTGCCGATGAATGTATCTTCAGGCGCACAGTAAAACTGTGCTTCCATACTCACCTTTATGGTATTGCCCGACTTGCTGAGCTGATAGTGCCGCATGTTTTCTAAGTCGGTGAGGAACCAAGCCTTACCCTGATTGGCCACCACTAAATGTAGGTTTTGGCTACTCGCTGAAATACGAATACCGCCTTCACTCCAGAACTTAGCCGCTAGGCTATCGACGTTACGATTATCCAATTCTTTGGCGAGCGATCCTGCTAGCTTAAAGCTATGTGTACCGGCGATGGATACCTTACTCAGCACTTGATCCATAGACTTAATCGCACGGCCGCCGACTAATTCATCCACCACTTCTTTTAAGTTCAAGTCCGACATGGACCCAGCTACAAGGCTTTTTGCCGGATCGGCAGAGTCAAAGAAAATAGCCACAGACGAATCAAATGACTTGGTATCAATACTCGCAGCAATACCAAAGCTGGGAATCCCTTCAAGGCTGACGCCCACTTCTAACGCCAAATCGCTAAGCTGAAAACTACCAAACCGAATGGTATTAGGGCCGCTCAGATTAGCCGAAATAAAGGCACCGTTCGGAACAAAAACAGTGGTGACGTCAAACACCTGTGGTTTCTTTTGAATCTTGACGGTCATGGTGCCTGTCATGAACAAGCCTACGGACCCCATTTCCATAACCGCACCAAGCTGCACCTGAAAAGGATGTCCATTTAGTGTCGTATCAAACTGGGTGTACATTCTACTGTGTTGGGTTGGGTCTTCACCGGTTTGAATCACCACCTCTAACGTGGCATCTAAACCCAAAAGACCACTAAGTAGCTTCTGAAACTTGTCTTTTTTATCAAGCTGCCACTTAGCAAAAATATTAATGCCATCGACCACGCCGGAAGTATGTGCAGGTAACGTAACTTTTTTGCTGGCGAGAATTGGAGTTTGAAACTGTGTGAGACTGGGAAAAGTAAACGATGGGTCATCAAAGGATGACACCACTAACGTAAACTCTTTTAATCCAAACGCTTTTTCGATTTTGTTTAAGGCTTGCAGCCCAGCAACATTGGAAGGTTGACTATCCAATTGTAGTCCGGTGGCAAATCCCCACTGCTCTGCGTTGCGGCGCAACTCAAACGCCATGACACCCAGACCTTCAATATCCGTTGCCAAACTCAATAGATAGTTTTCTTGGCTTTTCTTAATCACAACAAACGCATAGTCGAACTCAATATCAAAGCCTTTAGGCAAGGCCACGCTTTGATCGGTTAGCGTGCCAATTAAATGGGACAAACTGGATTTAGGGAAAACCCCGCGTATTTGAACGTCGCCGGGCAAATCGTAAACCACGGCAAACTCAACACCCTTGCTAAATTCAAGAATACCGCCGACCGTGCCCGTGGTTTGGCCTTGATTCGGCACGGTGAAGCTCATGTTCACATCTCGAATCGTTAACTCGCTAGGCCCGATTGGAATCGTCCAAGGATTAGGTTCGCTGGCCATAATTGATGAGAAACCATAAAACTTACCCGGCGCCACGGTCGCAACCATGCGATCAATGGTCAGGTCACTGGGTGCAGGCAAACCCGGTGCGTATTTGTTTAAGAGTTTTTTAAGGGGAATGGTTTGTGCGGCGCCAAGCTGAGCGTAAAACGTAAAGTCATTTGTGCTAGAGGCCATCACAGCAATAGGTACGCCTTCAATTTCAACGGTGCCCATAACATCTAGCTCAACACTGGGCTTAGCGGGCGATTTGGCAATGGGGTCATCCACCTCAAAGCGCACGGCAATGTCATCTAAAACAAAATGATCGCCCCATATATGCCAATTCAACGACGGCATACCCACGGTTAATGAAGCCACTGAGATTTGAGGCAGCTTGTTATAAACCCCAATTGAAAACGCGACCCGCATTAATTCAATTTTATCCAATGTTTTGACGAGACCACTGAGCTGTTTAGGCAAATGAGATTCAAGCCCTTTGCCACCGCCCAAATCAGCAAGGGCCGATAAATTACCAATACTAAAACCCTCGCAATCGGCAACAAACAAAGCCTGCGGTAAATTCCATGCTGTCTCAGCCCTCACATCCAATTCAATATGGGCAGCTGGTAAGCCTAATGTGGCGGCATAGCCTTGTGTGGGTGGGTAGTCGGCATTCTTGGTTAGCCATTGCTTTGAAATGGGGCTGTAAATTCGAAACTCGGTATTGCTTAGCTGAGCTTTTCCAAACTCAGTGTTTAAATTAATAGGAACGTTAAGGTGAATGCCCGCCGTCTCTGGATGATTCCAAATTTTATCCATGGGTTGCAATTGGGGAGCAACATTGCCCGTAACAGGGATATTTATATGACCATAAACAGTAAGTGCATCTTGGCTCAGTGCATATTCCAATACACCCAACGCACCCTTAGGCAACATAGAAGAATAGAAATTTAGGCCTTTAACAAGAGGAATACCTAACTCTTCATCCATTACGTCTTCGGTGGATATTACAAAGTAGGTTTTAAACAGGTAAAGACTGTCGAGAAAGGTTTTATTATTTACAGAACTTTTTTTACTTAGAATAAAGTCTTCTGTTATTTCTGTACTGTAATCCATAACAGGCGGCAGTGAAGTAAAGCTTTTAGAAAATGTCCAGCTATTGGCTTTGCGTTCCTCCCCAACCATCTCGATCATAATGCGACCGACAACCTTGCCTTCACTATCTGCTACGAATGAGGCTTCGACCGGCAAGTTTGATCTGTTTAAAAAATTACAAAACCCGGTTACCTTGGTGTGATTAGATTCGTCCAACACCAAGTCTGCTTTATTGATCTGCAATTCACTGATTTGACATTTCTCTGTCAGCACAGATTTAAAAATGCCGTCAAATAAAGACTCATTGATTGTCACAACATTTTTAACCGGTGTGAGCTGACCAGCATTGTTAATTACGTTCATAGTTGCGACTCCTTTTAGGCGTAAATAGGCTGTGGAGCGAAATACGTCAGCGCTTCTTTAATATTATTGCGATTCGCCTGGTTATTTAACGTATTCTGGCTGTCTTCGTAGGCTATGTTGAGCATGTCGTCTCGTTTTAGAGACTTCCCATCTTTAGTTTTGAATAGTTGGAAATCTTGAGCGTTGTAATCAATTAACACATGCTGTGAAAACGGCTTAGCGCCGCCATGACCATCATTGCGCATTAGGTAGCCGCCCGCCTTGGTGGCGATGCTATTGGGTTTTATAGTCATACCACAGGCAATGACAAATTGTAGATTGACGACCTCTTTAGGCTCGAATGCACTCTTCTTTTTATTAATTTCGATGATAGTTTGTTTTCCCACTTGCAACTGATCGTGATGATCAAGACAAATTTCTGCGCAAATGGATAAGTTATCTACTTTGAATAGGCACTTTTGCCGCGAAGCCAATGACTCAAATAACCAGCTAACCTGTGGTCTTTGATAAAGCGGATTAAAGTTTTTGGCTGCCCATGCCGCGTCTCTGATTTCATTAATGCCTGATAAATGCACTTTATCAAACAGCTGGATGGGGGCATCCTCGCTACCTCCTTTCAACATAATGCAGGTATTGCGTACGCCCTTATCTTCTTCGTTTACAAAGGATGCTGGTAGCCCCTCTATTTCGGCCAGTTTAACTGTCCATATCACGGACCCCAATACGAACAACCAATGCTTGTAATCCGGATTTGATAGCTTTGCTCGTAGATTTTTAACAATGGCGTCTTTTGTTTTTTCGCTGTAGCTGCGATCCAAACAATTGGCCTCGGCCTTTTCAGGTCTAAAATAAAATTCAGGCAGGGTAAACACTTTTAAGCAGGTGGACGAATCCGTCCCATTGTTAATTAACGTGTTGCGCGCATCTTGCACCAGCTTCACCACCGTCATCACACGGTTTTGCGCATCTAACGATAAATCCTTTGTATCGGGCAGCGGGACTATTTTTTCCAACTTAGATTTATAGGCTTGATTGCCTGCGCTGTTGGCCGCGAAGGTGGGTGACTCAAAGGCAATGTGCTGAATACTGGTATAAACCTGAGCTTGATAAGGCATGGTTGATCCTGCGGTGAACAATGGAAAAACCGATTGTTTGCCAGTCGGCTATGGCATTCAACTTCGGATCAAGTAATTAATTTAATTCGTCCTACACTGTCCAATTAAACGGTCGATAGCTGATTCTTCTATCAACTAAATGTCCTTATGTGTCTTCTAAAACTTAATGCTGTACATTTCATATCCACGACAACGCTATTGCGGTTTCTTTCGCTTCCACTAAAATCCCATAAAAACATATGGCATGGCGGGTTGAATTAACAGGATGTACTGTCACTGCCCATTACTGAGGCTGACAGGCTTATTATCATGACTACTCAATCTAGGGTTAAGGCTTTCTTTGGTAGCCAACTTTTTTTAAACAACCTATTTAAAAAAGTCTCTAACGTCATTCAATCAACAAACAAATTTAATCTGGTCAATATTGTTCTTCTAGCCGGCTTTGTTGCTCCACTCATCTACGTTGCCACTAGCACATCAACCTCTAACAACCCGCTTGCGACTTGTAATCCCTATATTGTCCCTGATACAGCGACTAACACAGCAAACAGCCCAGCGACTAGCACCTGCAACTCTTCAGACATACTAAACCAAACCGAAATTCAAAAAGGCATTGATGTTTCTCATTACCAAGGCGCAGTGCAATGGGAAAAAGTAGCGACTAACAATCTAAGTTTTGCTATAGCAAAGGCAACCGGCGGAGATAGCTACACAGACCCAGACTTCACTCGCAACTGGTACGAAATTCGACGAAATGAACTGATTCGCGGTGCTTACCATTTCTTTTACGCAGGTGATGATCCTAAAAAACAAGCTCAGCATTTCCTCAATACGGTAGGAAAATTCAGAGCCAATGATCTTCCTCCGATTTTGGACATTGAAATAACCGACCAAGTCAGTTCTGAATTACTTAAGCAACGTGCGTTAACATGGTTACAATATGTCGAGGACAAGACCGATCGCAAACCTATCATTTATACTGACTCTACCTTTGCTCGGCAATTTTTGAACGATGCCCGATTCGGGCAGTACTATCTTTGGCTAGCGGATTACAGCCAAGATAACCCCAAGGCCCCAGGCGCTTGGAACAACAAGCAATGGTTTTTACTGCAGTTTACGCAAAGCGGGAAAATAGAAGGGGTTACAGGGGATGTAGACTTAAACCAGTATCGCGGCTCCATAGATAACCTAAAAACATTTATCCAATTATCAAATTTATAGTGGACGGCTTTATACAATGGGCTCTAAAGAACTCTCCACTGTGGAATCGATTAAATCAGGCTTTAAGCTAACTTTATCAAGTAGTAAAACTTCATTAGTGGGCGGATTCAAGCAATTTGCTTTTTGGTTCGCGTCTATTACTCGTGCGGTATTTCAGTCCAGCGACGGCCGTAATACCTTAGCGCTAACCACGGTACTCTTACTCTACTGCGTAAGCTTTACCGGCTCGCTAAACCAACTTTTCACCTATCTATTCCACGAAGACATTTACGCTTTTAATTCAACCTATTTAGAAGCCGCATCCGGTGACGCTCTGAAAACCCTTGAAGTGGTCGCTGCTATCAAGGCTGTACTTGAATTACTGCAAAGCCTTTCGGGCGGTGTTTCATTTATTGTGGATGTTGAAGTGCAACTAGGCGAGTCACTGTCTGTCCTGCGTGAAATTACCGACAACGCATGGTCAGTATCACTTGGTTCGGTGGGTGCAGCGAACGCGCTAACCTTAATTCATGGCTCCATCTATTCTGTCATGCAGCCTTTGTTGATTTCGTTCTTCCTACTACTTGGACTTTATTTGGGGTTTAAAAATCTACTGCCAAGCTTAGCGAGCCGAATCAAACGCCTGATAAAACCTTGTTTGTTTTTGGTGGTGTTTACGCACCTCATCGTGCCACTTAGCATTTTTGCCACCGGTAAGATCAGCTACGATTATTTGCAAACTCAAAAGCAAGATTTGCATTCTAAATTATCTGACTTCAACAGCAGCCTGCCACAACACTCTTCTACCTCTGACTTAAAGCAACAAGTAGCTGATTTAAGTAAGCATTTTGAAGGAAGCCTGCTCAATCACATTGGTAATACTGGCGACTATTCATTAATGGCTATTAAGCATATATTGTTTAATAGCACCGAGTTTATTTTTCTTCCGCTTATCTTTATTCTTATTTCGTCCATTGTGGTGTTTGTTTTATTGAGAAGGAAACCTCATTTACTGCCATCCACTGAACCCAGTAGCCAGCAATAGTCCAACACCTGCACCCCGAACCCCAAAAACAAAACCCCTGTTTGATTTACCAAACAGGGGTTTTATCGGTTAATAGCTAGAGTCAGAGCTAATAGAGCTTGTTAGCCATCAACTTTTCTTC
>JBFHVZ010000201.1:0-7613 GCA_041589295.1 Pseudomonadales bacterium | reverse complement strand
GCACTCACAGGCTTGACATTCGCCTTGGCGGGAAATTGCTTAGAGCGAGTGGTTATATCGCTTGCTTGTTGAGATGGGGTGGCATCGTTCGTCGCGGCGGGCAGGTCTAAGGTCAAATCATAGGGGGCTGGCAATTGTGCCGCCCAAGTGCTGAAGCGGCTCTCGCCAATGCTCGCCAAGGCTTGCGTTAAAAAGTCCACAAACAGTCGGATCTTGGCAGGTGGGTACTCACTTTTGGCGTAGATAGCAAAAACCCCAAACGGTTTAGGCTGATACAAAGGATATAGGTTTTGGATGCGGCCATGGTTGAGCCAGTGGCGGGCAATGAAGTGCGGAAGTTGAGTCATGCCCAGCCCTTGGGCGCACAGCTCAGCAAGCGCTTCGCCGTCATCGACGATGATTTGTTTGTCGCTGGCAAAATAAGGGTCGATGGCTTGATCATGCAAGATAATGGGCATCAAGCGGCCACTTTGTTTATAGCGAAAGCGTATCCAATTGTGCTGTGCTAACTCGCTGGCACAGGTGGGCACACCGTGAGCCGCAATGTAGTCGGCAGAGGCGCAGGTAACAAAATCAATGGGGCTTAATTGTTTGGCGATGAAACGGCTGTCGTTTAAACGTCCGGTGCGAATACTAATGTCGATACCATGCTCGATCATGTCCACATATTCATCGTTAAACGAAAGCTCAAACCCTATTTCGGGATAAAGTCGTTGAAATTCGTGAATCAATGGCAGGATATAAAGCCGTCCATAGGAAACCGGCAGGTTAATGCGCAAGGTACCTTTGGCGAGATGCTTGTCTGTGCTGAGCTGTTGCTCGCAAACATCTAACGTATTTAAAACGTGCCGCGCGGTTTCTAAATAGGCGACACCCGCATTGGTTAGCTTGAGTTGGCGCGTAGATCGCTGAAATAGTTTGAACTGGACATGTGTTTCTAATCGAGAGATGGCTTTGCTGATGGTCGAAGGCGACGTGCCCAAGTGACTGGCCGCCGCAGCGAAGCTACCGTTCTCCACCACCTTGATGAACATTTCCAGCAAACCCAACTTATCCATTCGTGAATTCCTTTCAGCATAGAAGTGCAATAGTGCCTGTTTTTGCCCTTGTGTGTCATGTCTACACTCTTGCATCCGTTAAAAATTAATTAACCAAAAAACTGACTAAGTAAAATTTAAAAAGGAATGACCATGACATTTTTCAAAAAGTCTTTAGTGCTGCTGATGGTGATTTGCTTGCAGCTAATAGTAATGAGCAAAGCTCACGCAGCAGATAAAACCATAGGCATCATCGTGTTTGATGGTGTGCTCACATCCGACATAACAGCACCTATCGAAGTATTCGGTGCCGCCACCGAAGCCAGTTGGTTTTCGAACTACAACGTCATCACCATAAACGTGAGTGACAAACCACACATTAAAACCCATGAAGGGCTGACTATGCTGGTGGATAAGCGCCTCAGCGACTTACCCAAGGTGGATGTGTTGCTGGTACCCAGTGCCTACGACATGTCGCCGTTGTTATCTAACCAACAACTAATACGTTATGTGCAGCAAACGGCAAAAACTGCACAGTGGATGGCGTCCAATTGTTCTGGTGCCCACGTGCTGGCTGAAGCCGGTCTTTTAAACGGTAAGCGCGCCACAACATGGGCCGGTGGTGAAGGGGAGTTGAAAAAGAACTACCCCAATGTGGATGTGCAATTCGATACCAACTTTGTCATTGATGGCAATGTGCTGACGTCCAACGGCGGTCTAGTTAGCTACGAAGCGGCGCTGGCGTTGTTGTCGAATCTGGCTTCGCCTAGCAAGGCCAACGAAATTCGTGAGGCGTTGCAAATGCCTCGATTGCAGCGGACGACACAGAAAGAACACTTAAAAGAAAACGTAAAAGAAAATTTAGTACAGCGCACGCGTTAAACACTTCTCTCCAAACGCCGTTCCAATTGTCGATAGCTTAAGGCTTCCAGCAGGTGTGCTTGTTCAATCTGTTGGCTGCCTGCTAAATCGGCCAAGGTGCGCGCCACCTTTAAGATGCGCCCGTAAGCGCGGGCGCTGAGTCCCAAACGTTCAATGGCGTCTTCGAGTAAGCGCGCCAGTGCTTTATCCAATTTGCAGTGAGTGGTTACTTGCTTAGAGCTAAGGTGGGCATTGGCGCAGCCTTGGCGGTCCAACTGGCGTTGCCGTGCTTGTATCACGCGTTGCTGTACCTGCTTGCTGGTTTCGGCATCAGGGTCGTGACTAGAAAGCAGCCCTTTGGGCAGAGCGGGCACTTCTATTTGTAGGTCAATGCGATCCAGCAATGGGCCAGAGACAGAGCTTTGGTATTTAAGCGCTTTGGCTTCGGAGCAATCGGCGCAGCGTTTGTTGGCTTGTTTTAAATAGCCACAAGGGCAGGGGTTCATGGCAGCCACCAATTGAAAGCGCGCGGGATAGTCCACTTGTTGGGCCGCGCGGCTGATGCTGATGTGACCAGTTTCCAGCGGCTCTCTTAACACATCCAATACGGTGCGATGGAACTCAGGCAATTCGTCTAAAAACAACACGCCGTGATGGGCCAGGGAAATTTCACCGGGACGAGGTCGCGCGCCGCCGCCCACTAACGCTACGCCAGAGGAGGTGTGATGCGGCTGTCTAAATGGCCGTTGATAAAACACGGTGCGCGCTGGTTGGCTGGAAACACTGTAAAGCGCAGCGACTTCCAGCGCTTCGTGTTCGTTTAGCGGTGGCAGAATGGCGGGCAAACATTGTGCGAGCATGCTTTTGCCCGTGCCGGGTGGGCCGCTCATGAGTAAATTGTGGGAACCGGCAGCGGCAATTTCTAACGCGCGCTTGGCGTGGGGCTGGCCTTTTACTTCGGCTAAATCAGGCGCGCCTGAAAGCGTGTGAGAAAAGGCTTCTGGGTTGGCGATCACGGGTCGTAAGTCTTGCGCGTCAGCCTCTTCGGTTTTATCCGCCTGCGGTTTAATTTTTTCAGCGTTTAAAAAATAGCGACAAATGTTTAATAACTCGTTGGCCACAAAGCATTCGCACTGTTTGCATAAAGCGGCTTCATTTTGATTACTTGCCGGAATCACTAAGCGTCGTTTTTCCACGGCACAGGCCATGGCGCAAGCGATAACACCGTCAACGGGGCGCAGTGCGCCAGTTAAAGCAAGCTCGCCGATAAATTCGTAGCTGGCCAACTTCTCCAGTGGAATTTGTCCGCTGGCGGCTAAGATACCCAGCGCAATGGCCAGATCAAATCGTCCGCCTTCTTTGGGTAAATCCGCTGGGGCGAGGTTTACGGTAATGCGTTGCGATGGAAAGTCGAATCCGCTGTTTAGAATGGCGCTGCGCACTCTGTCTTTGCTTTCTTTTACTGCGGTTTCGGGTAGGCCGACGATGGAGAATCCGGGCAAGCCATTAGAAAGATGGGTTTCCACATGCACTAAGGGTGCTTCGATGCCGAGTTTGGCGCGGGCAAAAATCACTGCGAGCGACATAAACGTCCTTGTATGTCGAATGAAGTTGCGAGCCAGTGTTTCAGATTCGGTGCGTTCTGCCAAGTTAGCAGGTCATGGGAGTGCATTAGAGTCCGGTTTTAAAAATATAAATGTTAGCAATGCGCTATTAAAAACCGATTTATGATTCGTTGCTGTGCGAAAAAATGTTTATAACGGTGCAGGCTTAGCCGACCTAGTGTTTTAGATTGAAATTTAGTGCACTGAAATAATGCTTTTTATTTTTTTTGTTTTTTAATGGTGCGTTAGTGTTGTCGCGAACTGACGAAACCGACAGAAATTTCCCGCAGTTAAAGGCTTTAAGTGAACTGGCACATGGGTTGCTCTATGGCTGTACCTTCTAAACAAGCGGGATATAACAACAATGATTAAATCATTCGGAAAAGCAGCGGGCATTGCTGCTCTCTCATTAGGTACAACATTGGGCGCCGCGGTTGCACAAGCCGCCGATACAATCAAAGTCGGTGTACTGCACTCTTTGTCGGGCACCATGGCGATTTCCGAAACCACATTAAAAGACACAGTGTTAATGATGGTTGAAGAACAAAACAAAAAAGGCGGTTTGCTAGGTAAAAAATTAGAACCTGTTGTGGTTGACCCTGCATCCAACTGGCCGTTGTTCGCGGAAAAAACACGCGAGCTATTAGAAAAAGAAAAAGTCGATGTTATTTTTGGTTGTTGGACATCGGTATCTCGTAAGTCTGTTTTACCTGTCGTAGAAGAACTGAACGGTTTGCTGTTCTACCCAGTACAGTACGAAGGTGAAGAGTCATCTAAAAACGTTTTCTACACAGGTGCTGCGCCTAACCAACAGGCGATTCCAGCGGTGGATTATTTGATGAACGAAGTTGGTGCTACCCGTTGGGTGCTCGCCGGTACTGACTATGTTTACCCACGTACCACCAACAAAATTCTTGAAAGCTACTTAAAAAGCAAAGGCGTGTCTGAAAAAGACATCATGATTAACTACACGCCGTTCGGTCATTCTGATTGGCAGACTATCGTTTCTGATATCAAGAAATTCGGCTCTGCTGGCAAGAAAACCGCGGTAGTGTCTACCATTAACGGTGACGCCAACGTACCTTTCTATAAAGAATTGGCTAACCAAGGCATTAGCGCTGATAGCATCCCAGTGGTTGCGTTCTCGGTAGGTGAAGAAGAGCTTTCTGGTTTTGACACTAAGCCATTGGTTGGTCACTTAGCCGCATGGAACTACTTCCAATCTGCTGAAGCAGACGTAAACGATGCGTTTATTGATTCTTGGCATGCATTCACTAAAGATGAAAAACGCGTAACCAACGATCCAATGGAAGCTACTTATATTGGTTTCAAAATGTGGGCAAAAGCGGTTGAGCTCGCTAAAACTACTGATGTCGACAAAGTACGTAGCAAAATGTACGGCTTGAAAGTGCCTAACCTAACGGGTGGTACTGCGGTTATGAACGAAAACCATCACCTATCTAAACCTGTTCTGATTGGTGAGATCCAAGAAGATGGTCAATTCGACATCGTTTGGAAAACCGAAGGTGAAGTGAAAGGCGATGCGTGGACTGACTTCCTGCCAGAAAGCAAAAACCTGATTTCAGATTGGAAAAACCTGAGCTGTGGTAATTACAACACGGTGACGAAGTCTTGTGGGGGGGCTCAGGTAGCCGCCGAATAGGACTTTACAAACCTACCTACGTGGCTAATACCGCGTTGAAAGTTGAATTTAGTTCGTTACATACCAAAAACGTATGCGCCTCACTAAATTCAACTTTCGCCTTGTCTTAGCTGCCTCGGTAACGGTTTGAACAAATCACTTAATTTAGGCGCATGAAAATCACATTGCGCCTTTCCCCAACCGTGCATTTAACCTTTCTGATTTTTAGGTGCCCCAATGAAAATCTTGCAGGCATTATTACTGTGCTGTCTGGCATTCAGTAATAATGGTTTTTCTGATACACACAGCACGAAATCAGATGCTGTAAACCCAGCAGTGAATACTGTTGAACCGAGAGAAACGCTCAACCCTTCTGAGTCTACTTCAATACAGAGTTCGTTGGCTGATTTAGTCATTCAACTGCCTAATGCAAATTACGACGAAAAAGAAGCTTTGTTTCAGTCCATCGCTGCATCCAATCACGAACTGGCTTTGCCGCTGCTCAAGGCGGTGCTGAACAGCGATTTATTCTACGTAAAGAAAACCGACCAAGTGGTGTATCGCACCGAACTTGAAAGCGGAAAGTATCTCGCCACCGACGCGTTAAGCGGCACAGAAGTGGGTGAGTTTAAAAGCCGAAAACTAAAAAAAATCGGCATTAATAACAGTTTGCGCGGAACGCTTAAGGCTTTAATCGCCGAGCTGCAAATCAGCAGCAAAGATACACATATTCGTACACAAGCCGCGTTAGAAATTTTAAAAAATGTTGATGAATCCCTCACGCCGTTAATCGACAAAGCGTTACAGCGTGAAAACGACGAACATATTCGTAGCATTCTTGGTACGGCTCGCGCCATTAATGAACTTAATGCAGTGTCGTACAAGACTCGTATGGACGCCATTGAATTTCTACAAGGCTCGCTCTACACAGAAAGCCGTATTGCGTTAAACCAGTTTATTCAACGACTGGAGCAAAACCCCACAGCATTCAACGAAAACGAATTAATTAAAGCTAAGAAAACCCTCGACGACATTGAGCAGCTCATGAAGCTTAATGGCATTTTAGAGAATGTGTATTTTGGTATTGCTCTGGGTGCCGTTCTGCTACTGGCCGCCATCGGTTTGGCTATTACGTTTGGTGTGATGGGCGTGATTAACATGGCCCATGGCGAAATGATTATGCTGGGCGCTTACACCACGTTTGTAATTCAACAATTAATGCCTAATAGCATTGGCATGTCATTGTTGGTTGCCATTCCCGCTGCATTTTTAGTTTCGGGCTTAGTGGGTGTGCTGATCGAGCGCTTGGTGATTCGTCACTTATACGGTCGCGCGTTAGAAACCTTGTTGGCGACTTTCGGTATCAGTTTGATTTTACAGCAAGCCGTGCGCAGCATTTTTGGCCCGCTTAACCAAGATGTACAAACACCAGACTGGATGGCGGGTACGTTTACCGTTAACGCAGGTTTAGAACTGACCTTTAACCGTTTATACATCATCATCTTTAGTTTGTTGGTGTTAGCGGCCTTGGCGTTGGTGTTAAAGAAAACTCTGTTCGGCTTGCAAATGCGCGCCGTCACCATGAACCGCCCTATGGCCAGTTCCATGGGCATTAAAACCGGCTGGGTGGATGCGCTCACGTTTGGTTTGGGCTCGGGCATTGCGGGTATCGCAGGTGTGGCGTTATCCCAGTTAACTAACGTTGGGCCCAACTTGGGTCAGGCTTACATCATCGACAGCTTTATGGTGGTGGTGTTCGGCGGCGTGGGTAACCTGTGGGGAACCTTGGTCGGTGCCATGTCGCTAGGGATTGCGAACAAAGTATTCGAACCCATGGCAGGAGCCGTGTTGGCCAAAATCATCGTGCTGGTGGCCATTATATTGTTTATTCAAAAACGACCTCGCGGCTTGTTCGCGTTAAAAGGTCGCGCAGTGGAGGATTGATTAATGAACACTGCTAACACGTTCAACGCAATTAAATTAGGCCCCATCGCCACCTTGTTAGTGGGCGATAAAGGCGGGCAACGTTTGATTCTGGCCATCATTGCGCTGGCGTTTATTATGCCGTTTTGCAATCTGGTGTTCCCAGAAGGCAGTGCGCTGCATGTTTCGACCTACACCTTAACGTTAACCGGCAAATATCTTTGCTATGCGTTGTTAGCGTTAGCGGTTGATTTGATTTGGGGTTACTGCGGTATTTTAAGTTTGGGGCATGGCGCGTTTTTCGCGCTGGGCGGCTACGCCATGGGCATGTACTTGATGCGACAAATTGGCGACCGTGGTGTCTACGGTAATCCTGAATTGCCGGACTTTATGGTGTTCTTAAACTGGCAAGAACTGCCATGGTACTGGCAAGGGTTTGATCAGTTTTGGTTTGCCATGGTCATGGTGTTAATGGCTCCGGGCATATTAGCCTTTGTGTTTGGTTGGTTGGCGTTTCGTTCCCGTGTGACGGGCGTGTATTTGTCG
>JBFHVZ010000200.1:0-7652 GCA_041589295.1 Pseudomonadales bacterium | reverse complement strand
TCAAAAGAGGGCGCTCAAGAAGCGCACGAGGCGATTCGCCCCTCGGATGTGCGTATGTCCTCTAATTTGTTAAATAACATGGAGTCGGACGCTCACAAGCTCTATGACCTGATCCGCAATCGTTTTATTGCCTGCCAAATGGCGGATGCCGAATTCACCAGTACAACTCTAACTGCTCAGTGTGGTGATTTTGAACTGAAGGCCAAGGGGCGTGTCATTCGCTTTGATGGTCATCTGGCTGCTTTGTCTGCGCAGTCTAAAGGTGATGACGACAAAGTACTGCCTGATCTGCAAGCAGGTGATGCCCTAAACCTAGTTGAGGTTGAGCCTAAGCAGCACTTCACTAAGCCAACGCCACGCTTCAATGAAGCCAGTTTGGTTCGTGAGTTGGAAAAACGTGGTATTGGTCGTCCTTCTACCTATGCCTCTATTATTTCCACCATTCAGGAACGTGGCTATGTGCGCCTTGAAGGGCGTCGTTTCTATGCAGAGAAAATGGGTGACATCGTTACTCATCGTCTAACTGAAAACTTCAGTGATCTGATGGATTATGATTTCACGGCCAATATGGAAGAGCAGCTGGATGATATTGCGGAAGGGCGTGAGCAATGGAAGCAAGTGCTGGATACTTTCTACCGAGATTTCTCAGTTAAGTTGGATAAGGCCAGTAACGAAGACGGTGGGATGCGCCCGAACTCGCCTGTGCCTACTGATATCGAGTGTCCAGAGTGTGGACGTCATATGATGATTCGCACTGGATCCACTGGTGTTTTCTTAGGTTGTGAAGGCTATGCGCTGCCACCGAAAGAGCGTTGCACTAAAACCATGAATTTGACATCAGGCGAAGAAGCCATTAGCGCTGATGAAGACGAAGAAGCAGAAAGCCTGCGTTTGCGTGAAAAACGCCGCTGTAAATTGTGTAACGCCGCCATGGAAAGTTACCTGCTGGACGAAAAGCGTAAAGTGCATATCTGCGGTAACAACCCAGACTGTGCGGGCTACGAAGTGGAGTCCGGTGAGTTTAAGATCAAAGGCTACGAAGGTCCGACCTTAGAGTGCGATAAATGCGGCAGTGAAATGCAGCTTAAAAATGGTCGCTTTGGCAAGTATTTCGGTTGTATGAATGACGAGTGTAAAAACACTCGTAAGCTGCTTAAGAATGGCCAACCAGCGCCTCCAAAAATGGACCCAATTCCTTGCCCAGAATTGCAATGTCAAAAGGTGGATGACACCTATGTATTGCGCGATGGTGCCTCAGGGCTGTTTTTGGCGGCCAGCGGTTTTCCGAAAAACCGTGAAACCCGCGCGCCACAGGTTGCAGAGTTGATTCCGCATAAGTCTGAGCTGCCTGCTAAGTATCACTTCTTATTAGAAGCGCCAACGCAGGACCCTGATGGCAATCCGACTACCGTGCGCTTTAGCCGTAAATCTCAGGAGCAGTATGTTGCCTCCGATAATGCAGAAGGTAAGGCGACGGGTTGGTCAGCGTTTTACGAGGGTGATAAGTGGGTGGCGCGAGCCGCGACGAAAAAGTCCTCTGCAAAGAAAACCAGTGCTAAAAAGTCTACTGCCAAGAAAACATCTGCTAAGAAGGCTGCGGCCAAATAAACGATTGATCGCTATACTCTAGCGATCACCGCTTGTTTTGGGCGGCGAAACGTACACGCGAAGCTAACAGGCAGAGGCTAAAACCATGGCGCTAGGGCAATCCCTAGGTTTCTCATCAGGTGAGCTGGGGCGCATGCTTCTCGCTTATCTGTTGGTGTTTAGCTCGTGTGTCACCACAGTCACCTCCCTTATTATTCTTTATAGCGACTATAAAAAAGAACGCGCGCATAAAGACGCCTCACTCGCACAAATCGAACTAAGCTACATGCCGACCTTGTCCCAAAGTCTTTGGGATGTGGATGTCGATCAGCTGCGCTTGCAGCTAGAAGGCATCAAGAATTTTCCTTATATCGCTTATGTCAGTGTCACCGGTTCAGAAGGTGAGTTTGAGCAAGTGGGTAATCAAAATGTTTTGCAGTTAAAAGAAGGCTTTGAGCAATACGAGTTTGATTTGAACTATCAGCGCAGTGACGAGTGGGTGCAAATAGGGCGCTTGAAAGTGGTAGCTGATGTAAATGCCATATATCAAACCATTTATGATCGCGCCTTGATGATCATTGCAACGCAATTCATTAAAACCATGTTGGTGTCTATTTTTGTGCTGTTTATCGTGCATCATTTAATAACGCGACACATGGAAACCTTAGCGCGCTGGGCTCGCGCTGCTAACTTGGAAATGCCTGTGCAACTGGTGAAAAAACCAGAGCGCCGCGACGAGTTGGATCAGGTGGTGGATTCGCTAAATGCCATGCGGTCATTGGTTATTCAGAGTATGGAGCAACGTGATCATGCCCTTGCGCAGCTAGAAGAATCTAACCGTCATTTAGAAGAAAAAGTAGATGAGCGTACCGCTGAGTTGTTAGAGGTGATCGAGCAGCTCAATGAGTCCTATAACCATCTTTCGGCCACTAAGCGACAATTGGTTGAAACGGAAAAAATGGCCGAGATGGGGTCTATGGTTGCGGGTGTAGCCCATGAGTTAAATACGCCCCTAGGTGTCTGTGTCACATTGGTCAGTTTGCTGCAGTGTTCGGTGGACGACATGATGCAGAAGAAAAGCACTACTGGGGTCACGCGTGAGGACTTTGAATCATTTTTAAAGCAGTTGCATGATTCTGTGCGCATGATGCAGGAGAACGTGGCTCGTGCCTCGCGTATCGTTAAAAGCTTTAAGCGGCTGGCTATTAAAAAGTCGTCCACCAAACTCGTCACCATAAATATTAATGAATTGCTTGCTTCTTGTGTTGCGGACGAGGTGCTAAATGTGAGTGAGGAGCATGTGCAGTTTGAACTGGATTGTCCGGAATCGCTTACAGTGGAATCGTACGAAGGGATACTCGATACGGTGGTTCTGTCTTTGGTACATAACTCTGTGGAGCACGGTATTGCATCGGGTCAAAACGATGATTTGGTTATTCGAATCGCGGTGAAGCAAGAAGGCGACACCATTAATCTCAATTACGAAGACTCCGGCAAGGGGCTAACGGCAGAGGCGCAAAAGTATATCTTTGACCCGTTTTATACGACAACGCGGCATAAAGGTAATGTGGGGTTGGGGATGCACCTTACCTATAATTTAGTAACCCAGATTTTAAATGGCACCATTGAATCGCTACCCGCTCAGCCCGATCAAAATATTGGTGCGCATTTTGTGCTTCGTTTTCCTGCCAATGTTCATGGTGCTGATCAATAGTTTAATTGCTGTTTCGTTTTGGTTGCAGCGTCTTTAAACTCGGAAACGACCCATGGCATTTTCTAATTGCTTGGTAAGTTCTGTCATGCTGCGCGCAGCTTCTTCGCTTTTCGCAATTTCTTGTTTGCATTTTTCTGCTAAGTCAGCAATTTGAACCACATTTTGGTTAATTTCTTCGGCAACGCTACTTTGCTCTTCCGTGGCGACGGCCACTTGGTGGTTCATGTCGTTAATGGT
The DNA here is from genome assembly GCA_041589295.1 of Pseudomonadales bacterium. Classification (GTDB taxonomy): domain Bacteria; phylum Pseudomonadota; class Gammaproteobacteria; order Pseudomonadales; family Oceanobacteraceae; genus Bermanella. The sequence goes on along the minus strand of JBFHVZ010000200.1, from coordinate 4,114 downwards.
GTCGATGCTGCTGCTGATTTTGCCAATTGAAGTGCTTGCTCGACCAGCTGCATCCACCCCTTGTTGTGTGATCTTTTGTCCTTGGCTCATACTGCTCACGGTTTTTTGTGCGCTACCTTGTAAGCGTTCAATCATGTTTTGAATTTCTTCGGTAGATTCCTGAGTTTTTTGGGCTAGAGTGCGAACCTCGTCTGCAACCACTGCAAAGCCGCGACCTTGCTCGCCTGCGCGGGCGGCTTCTATGGCTGCATTTAACGCAAGTAGATTGGTTTGTTCAGAAATGCCTTTGATGACATCAAGCACGCTGTTAATGCTGGTGATGTCTTCGGCCAATGTGTTAACTGCTTGTGTTGAATCCGAAATGGATTCGGCCATTTGATTGATGCTGCTTACCGCGTCGGTAAGAACTTTGCGACCTGTGTCGCTTTCGGATTTGGCATCTTTTGCTGCGTCAGCCGCGTTGCTGGCATTTTGCGCTATTTCGCTCACTGTGCTGCCCATTTCGTTAATGGCAGTGGCAACCATGTCGGTTTTGGTTTGCTGTTCATTTGAGTAGCGTACGGTCTCGGATACAACTTTCATGACTTCTTGGTTGGAGTTTTTAAGTTGCTGCGTAACTTGAATAACGTCCTTGGTGATGTTGTGCAATGTGCCGACGAAGCTATTAAATCCACTCGATAGTGCGGCCAGTTCGTCTTTGCCTTTAACGCTTAAACGCCGTGTTAAATCACCGCCGTGTTTGCCAATATCCTCAAGGGCGTTAGAGACAATAATGATGGGTCTGACCAGAGCCTTGAACAGAAAGTAAGAGCCGACAATAAACAACAGGGCAATGATAAGTGCAAAAATACTGGTTTGCGTTGTGACGGCGTGAAGTTCTGAATAAAGCTCGGCCACGGGCACTAAGGCGATCACTCGACTTTTTAAGTTGGTTAAGGGAAGGCTTGCGGTCAGGTAATCCGTTCCGTTAATGGTTAGTCTCATAGAGGTGTAGCCATCGCTACTTAGCAGGCTTCTAATGCGCTCTGTGCCCGCCAGTGCTTCAATGGGTTTGCCGGAGAAGCTTTTGTCTGGGTGCAATTGAATGCGTCCGGTGTTTTCCACTAATGCCACTATGCCGTTTTGGCCGATACGATACTGGCTAATGGTTTTAGTGAGTTCGTCTAGCTCTTTGCCTAAACCTGCGATGGCGACAGTTTTGCCGTTTACTTTCATAAGGTAGTTAATGAATACAGTGGCTTTGCCGGTGGATTCGGATACATCTAGGCCAACCGTGAATTTATCGCTGGAGCGCAAAGAGTCATAAAACCATTGGTCCCGTTCGGCATTGGGGCTTAGGGTTTTGAGTATGCCGTCTTGGTTGTAGTAATTGCCCGAGATGCTCGAAACTAAAAAAGCAATCGCAGCGTTATTGTTCTCTTTAAGGCTCTTTAGAAGGGTGGTGACTTGGGCTTGCTCCTCGGCGGGCTCATTACGTGTCATCCAGTCCTTGATCATGGTGTTCTCAGACAGGTTTTTAGAACTAATAAAGGGCACGGATAAAATCAGGCCGATGTCATTGCGGATTTCACGCAGTACGGTTGGTAATTCGCGCTCATTTAGGCGCTTGTCCAGCATGTCTTTTAAAAGGCTGTTTGAAAGTGCAGTAGATAGCGCAATCGACAGAACTAAAGCTACCGTGATGCCGAGTAAAAGTTTATGGAATATCTTGAGATTGCCAAACATAAACATCCTGCCTGATCCTTTGGATCTAATTGGTCCTTTATCCAATAAGGCTAGCACTAGATGTCATAACTGCACGGTTAGGTCCTTGATGGTCTGGCTTGGTGGATTGCTATATTTATACCGTTATCTAGAAAGCTTTTAGCTTTATTCCTGTGAAGTTGTCATGAGTTAGGGAAAACCCGCTAAATATTAATTCTTTAGGATTATAAAAGAGTGATTAATGATCTATATGAATTGTTAGCAATTTAATTGTGTTGCTTTAGGTGCTTCTGATTTGACGTTCTTTGCGGCAATAAGCCGTCAATTCGGTGGTAGTACTGCCTTGGTCATATAAATCGCATGGGCTCTTGTGGCCTAAGTAGGTGACCAAAGCTAGTGGGCTCGTAGGCTAGTGGGCTATAAGCAAGAGGGAAGGGCGAGGTGCGCAGGCAGGCCTGAGTTAATTTTGTGCCTTGTGACTCCGCTTGGTGATTAGTGTCAGCATGAGCGCGCTTGCTAAACCTGTTGTTCCTAAGACCATGGTCATAATCATAATTTGATAGCGGACAGCCACTAATGGTGAAACTCCAGAAAGAATTTGGCCTGTCATCATGCCGGGTAGGGCGACCAGGCCCACAGCAAGCAATCCGTTAATTTGAGGGATCATGGCTGCTTTAAATGCCAGTGTCTTGGCTTCCTTTGGTTTTGTGTTGTGGCTTAATTCAGCGAAGTAGCGCTCAGTTGAGAGGCTAATTGCATTCATGCTATTGGCCAAATACATACCAGCCAGTGGAATCAGTACTTCTGGTGAATACCAAGTCTCCACGTTTAAAACCAAAACAAGTGATAAAAAAAGATGCAATAGAACCGCGCCGCCTAGGGCAAAAGCCGCTGGTGCAAATATGCCGTTGTGATGTTTAACTGGCCGAATGGCGATCCATGCCGCTATCGCAAGCATGATGCTAACGATGACTAAACTGATCGTAGGCGCTGGATTAGCGAAAATGGCCACCAGTGCGTAACCCATGGCGAGCAGCTGTACCAGCATTCGGGAGGAGGCATAAAGTACTTCACTCACTTTACCGTTCCAGTAGAAATAGATGCCGCTCACCATTAATACGGGAATTGCACACCAGCTGAGTTCTAGCCAAGAGATTGTGTTCATTCGGTTTGCTCGCTGCTGCTATCTACACAATTTTTATTGATTTAAAAATTAGGTTTATATCATTTTCATAGTCGGTGCGATTCTCAGCTGAACCTGAAAGGCCGATGCTGTAGGTAATGTTGTCCGAAAATACCGTCCAAGCCTCTGATATGCAATTGAACGTGGTGCCGTGTTCATTTTGTACGGAAAATGCGGCCTTGTAATAGTTGGCTGGATGGCCTGAAATGCTTTCACTGTTTGATGAGAGAAGTAAATCAAAATCTTTAAAGCTATTTTGCAGTAATTGAATTTGAAGGCGCTCCATTTGAGCTCGTTGAGCTGCAGTGGGGCTTGCCAAATGGCGACAAGTTGCTTGTACGGTCGGATAAGCTATGTCGGTTCGAGTTGAAGGTTTTTGTATGTAAACGAATGGAATATTAGCTTGTTGCATCAGGTGGCTAACTTCCTCGTTAGAGAGTGCTGCTTTGTTCTTAATGTTTGCTACCCAAGGGGTGGGTAGAAAGTCCCAGTTGTCCGGCTTTTCTATATAAAAGCCTATGCTTTCGTTGTAATACTTATTGTCGGGCATTTGAATGGTTTTCTGAATGAAGTTTTCGGATACAAAAAAGGCGACCCGAAGGTCGCCTTTTTCTTAAACAGCTTTTAACAAGTTCAAATTAGGAGAACTGGTTAGAAGTGTTTTTCGCGCCGCCAGCTTTAAGAGCGTTTTCGCCAGCAAAGTATTCTTTGTGGTCGTCGCCCATGTCAGAACCAGCCATGTTTTGGTGTTTAACACACGCAATACCTTGACGGATTTCTTTACGCTGAACGCCTTCAACGTAACCAAGCATAGCTTTCTCACCGAAGTACTCTTTAGCCAGGTTATCAACAGACAGTGCAGTCGTGTGGTAAGTAGGCAGAGTGATCAAGTGGTGGAATACGTTCGCTTCGCGAGCGGTATCCGCTTGGAAAGTCTTGATGCGAGCGTCAGCTGCAGCAGACAGTTCTGAATCGTCGTATTCTGCAGACATTAGGTTATCACGGTCGTATGCAGAAACGTCTTTACCTTCAGCAACCCACGCATCGTAAGTTTGCTGACGGAAGTTCAGAGTCCAGTTGAAAGAAGGAGAGTTGTTGTAAACCAGTTTCGCATCTGGGTGTACTTTACGTACTTCGTCCATCATGCCTTTGATTTCGTGTACTGTAGGTACTGCAGTTTCGATCCACAGCAGGTCAGCACCAGCGTTGATAGCTTCGATACAGTCG
>JBFHVZ010000199.1:0-7677 GCA_041589295.1 Pseudomonadales bacterium | reverse complement strand
TATGTAGCAACAAAGGTTCTTAAAACAGCGAAGCATGTGCGTCAAATATTCTTCGCGCAATTATTGTGGGGCCTTATACTTTGGTTTTCCGTATTGACTCTCAATACCATTTTTTTTCCTCACTCTAGGTTTGCAAATACAGACCTAAACACCATTATTGATACCGCGTTTACTGATACCCCTCCTCTAATCATTACACTGTTAACAATGATTATCGTCATTCCGGTTGGCCTTTGGACTGCCAACAAACTTAGCAAGCTGCCCAGGGTAGTTAGGAAAATAGCACTGCTTTTTCTGTGCTGCTTCTCTGCATTTTATATAGCAAAAAACCTTTTACCTGAAGACACTGCCGCAACCCCACAAAAACCCAACATTTTTATTATTGGTATCGATTCCTTACGGCCCGAACTAATCCCAGAGTACATGCCATTTTTAAACAAACAATTAGCAACCGCTAAAATATTCCCTAACAGCTATACACCTTTCGCCAGAACTTATCCGGCTTGGGTAAGCATTCTTACCGGACGATTTCCACACAATCATGGAGCCCGCTTTAATTTAGAAAGTGAAAGTCGACTTACCAATGACAATCAATATCTCCCGGAAATACTAAAACAACATGGATATAATACAATTTATGCGGCAGATGAGCGCCGCTTTAGTAATTTAGGAAAAGCCCATGGCTTTGAGAAAGTAGTAGGTCCACGAACCGGTGCGAGAGACTTTATATTAGGCTCTATTGCAGATTTTCCAACAAGCAATTTAATGCTAAAACTACCCTTTTCTAGATATTTATTTCCCGAGTTGTACGGCAATCGTGCTGTCCACAAATTATACTATCCCGAGCATTTTTCTAGCCTGTTAACTTCAGAAGTATACAAATGGGACGAAAGACCGGTTTTCTTAGCCACACATTTTTGCCTACCTCATTGGCCTTACCTTTATGCAAACCATGTCAGTAAAGATAATTACCCCCCTAAGCTGCACTACCCCCAAAATTTAAGGGCCACCGACAAACAGATTCAGAGACTGTTTCATGACTTGGAATTAGCCGGCCGTTTAAGCAACAGCATAATCATTTTTTTATCCGATCACGGAGAAAGCTGGGGTATGGTTTCCACCGGTTTAAAGGATGATAACCAAGTAGAGTTGGATATTACGGACTTTGGGCATGGAATGAATATTTTAAGCGAGGATAGCCACAAAGTCCTTTTGGCGATAAAACACCAAAGTATTAAACCTTCCGCAGATACTACATTAAAAAGTTTAGTAGATATTGCTCCGACCCTATTTGACCTAATCCCTTCAGTAAGGCCACCGGCAAATAGTGACGGAGTATCCCTGTTAAACCACAATCATGCTGACAGGGTTATTTACTTCGAATCCGGCATTGTGTTAGCGGAAGCTAATACCAAAAACCCAGACAATAAAGCTGTTGCCAAAGCTGGACTTAGGTATTTTGATATCACAGAGGACGGATATCTGAGAGTTGATAGCAGTTCGAGCAAGCAAATGTTATCTCGCAAGCAATTGGGTGTTAGAAATCTACGTCAAGGACTATTTTTTTTGGTACACCCTGACACAAGTACTAGTAAACCCTCAATCCTATTCGTGAATTACAATGCAGGTCATTTCTCGGCGGTACCTTACGATAAGTTCGAAAGCCAAGATGACGACCGCTCGAAGCTACTATTAAAATTCTGTGACGCTTTCGGCAAAACGAACAGAGATACGCTATCACTCTGCAGCAAAACCCAATCAGTGGCAACTAGTGACAATTAATGTCACTGGTTGCACTTTTAGGCCCCCGCCGCCCGATCAAAGATCGACCACTGAATAATAATTTACTATTTTTGCGATAAACCTCCCGCCAATTGACTTTATTTTGAAAAAAAAATGAGGAATACTGATCTACTATACGGCTTGGCATAAGTCCTGCTGTATTAAAAGGACAGGCTGAATTTAGCCCCAAAAAAAAAGACAAACAAAATTAAAAGTGGAGCGGTCTACTATGAAAGGTCAAAAGGGTTTTACTCTTATTGAATTGATGATTGTTGTTGCAATTATCGGTATTTTGGCATCTGTTGCGATTCCCCAATACCAAGACTATATTACTCGTACTGAGGTAACATCCATTACTGCAACGGGCACTCGAAATGTGCATAACGCGGTTTCTGAATACATTGCCAGCTACAACAAGCTACCTAGTGGCTGGGACGATCTACGTGACGGTGTAAACTTTGGTAAGAACAAAACTACTAGCTTCACCTCAACCGATTTTAAAGGTGAGGGCTATGACTCTGTTAACTGGGATGGCAGCAAAATTACAATTGCATTTGCCGCCACTCACGAAAACGATTTAATTAAAGGCAAGAACCTTGAAATTACCGTTACCATTGACTCAGCTGGCAACTCACAGTGGGAAGCCACGGGCGGCACTTTAGCTTTCAAATACTACCCAAAAATCTAAGCTAGCTGCTTAATTTAAAACCCGCTTCGGCGGGTTTTTTTGTTTTTCATGCCTATTAACCCTCACTCGGTTCAATACCAACTAAGAAGTACTTAATAACACCGCGTTGGTTTATTAGTGGCTTTATGCTAAAACACTTGCTGACTTATTATTACAACAAAGACATATGAAAAACCTTACAGGTTTAGCTAAGCGGTTTGTTGACCACTCGCTACTATCAGAACAACAGGCTCTGGATATCCTAGAGCAGAAAAACCCAGATCATAAATCGTTCATCCAGCTAGTCGCTAGCTCGGGGTTTTGTAAACCTAAAGATATTGCACTTTTTGTTTCTGGCGAGTTTGGACTACCTTTTCTAGATTTAGGTGCTTTCGATGCGGAGCATTTTCCCGTCGACCTAGTGAACGCCGACCTAATTGACAAACTTCAAGTGCTTCCACTTTTTAAAAGAGGGAACCGCTTACATGTGGCCCAAGCCAATCCGTCAGACATAGCAGCTATAGATGAGATAAAGTTTGCTACCGGCATGACTGTCGATGCTGTAGTGGTAGAAACCGATAAACTTCAAGCAATTTTAGAGAAAATTTCAGCTGGCAGCAGTGCATTAGACGACCTAAACGAAGAGTTTGACTTAGAGGATGATAGCCCCAAAAAAGCCGAAGAGGACCCAGAAGCTGACAAAGCCGACGATGCCCCTATAGTTCGATTTGTAAACAAGATTCTACTGGATGCCATTCGGTCAGGCTCATCAGACATTCACTTCGAACCTTACGAAAAACGCTATCGCGTTCGCTTCCGCACAGATGGCGTATTGCATGAGGTGTCTTCACCGCCGATCAATCTTGCAGGGAAAATCGCAGCTCGATTAAAAGTTATGTCGCAAATGGATATATCTGAGCGTCGAGTACCGCAGGATGGCCGGATCAAAATGAAGCTGTCCAAGTCCAAAGCCATTGACTTCCGAGTGAACACACTGCCAACCCTTTGGGGTGAGAAAATCGTTTTACGGATTTTGGACCCCTCCAGCGCTCAGATGGGTATTGATGCACTGGGCTATGAGCCTGAGCAAAAGAAACTCTATTTAGACGCCTTGGCGCAACCTCAAGGTATGATCCTAGTCACCGGCCCCACAGGGTCGGGTAAGACCGTTTCGCTATACACAGGCCTTAACATCCTAAACACCGAAGGAACGAATATATCAACTGCGGAAGACCCCGTGGAGATCAACTTAGAGGGTATAAACCAAGTAAACGTTAATGCGAAAGTCGGTTTAGACTTTGCTGAAGCTTTACGCTCCTTCTTACGGCAAGACCCTGATATCGTCATGGTGGGTGAGATTCGTGACCTAGATACTGCCAGTATTGCGATTAAGGCGGCGCAGACGGGCCATTTAGTATTATCGACCCTTCACACCAATAGCGCACCAGAAACGCTAACTCGTTTAGCCAATATGGGGGTTCCCCCATTTAACATTGCTACCTCGGTAAGCTTGATCATTGCTCAGCGCTTAGGACGCCGATTGTGCCCCAAATGCAAGAAACCGGCTGACCTTCCCGAAGAAACCTTGAAGCAAGCGGGTTTTACAACCAATATGCTTGAAGAAGCCACCATTTTCCAACCTGTGGGTTGTGACGCATGTACAAATGGTTATAAGGGCCGTGTGGGTATTTATGAAGTAGTTAAAATAACCGATGCTATGTCTCGTATTATCATGGAGGGCGGCAACGCCATCCAGATTGCTGACGTTGCCAAGCAAGAAGGTTTTAGTAATTTACGCACATCAGCACTGAAAAAAGTTGCACAGGGTGTAACCAGCTTGGAAGAAGCAAACCGAGTGACATCAGACTAGCGGTGTAGGATCAGCTCCAATGGCAAAAGCAAAATCAGCAGCAAAAACCGCTACTTTCGAATGGGAAGGCTTAAACAAACGCGGTCAAAAAGTAACGGGCGAGATGCTGGGTGAAAATAGCGCCATAGTTAAAGCCCAACTACGAAAGCAGGGCGTTGTCCCCAAAAAGCTTAAACGCAAACAAGATGCATTATTTGGAATTAAGCTAGGCGGTGAAAAAGGTGGCAAGAAAATTGGCACCCAAGATATCACGATTTTCCTGCGACAACTGGCGACCATGAGCAAGGCAGGCGTAGCACTTGTCCAAGCACTAGAAATTGTCGCCGACGGCCTAGAAAACAAATCGATGCAAAAAGTAGTGCTTGGCATTAAAGACGAGGTTGCAGCTGGTAATGACTTTGCTTCGACCTTAAAAAAGTACCCTGATCAATTTGATACGCTTACCTGCTCATTGATCGAATCAGGTGAGCAATCCGGTGCTTTAGAGCAAATGCTGGACCGAGTTGCTATTTATAAAGAAAAATCAGAACAGCTTAAAAACAAAATATCTAAAGCAATGAAATACCCAGCTATTACATTAGTAATAGCCTCTGTGGTAACTATAATTTTGCTAGTTAAAGTAGTTCCAACGTTTCAAGATATGTTTTCGAGCTTTGGGGGCGATCTGCCTGCACCCACACAGTTCGTCGTAAACATATCAGAGTGGTTGCAAGCCAACTATGTTTTATTGATTGGTTCTATCGTGGCAGCCTTTATTCTTATTAAACAAGCTCTAAAACGCTCACCGGCATTACAAGCCCAAGTTGATACGCAAGTATTAAAAGTGCCAGTGATTGGCAATATCCTTCAGAAAGGGGCAATTGCTCGCTTCGCGAGGGTGCTGTCCACTACGTTCAGTGCAGGTGTCCCTTTAGTAGATGCGCTAGAGAGCGTCGCAGAAGCATCGGGAAATGTCGTTTATCGCGATGCTATTTTACAAATTCGCGATGACGTTTCTACAGGTGTACAGATGAATGCCTCCATTCGCGCCACTGGGGTATTCCCCAACATGGTTGCTCAAATGGTCGCCATTGGTGAAGAGTCTGGTGCTCTGGATGCCATGTTGGACAAGGTCGCAAGCTACTACGAAGATGAAGTGGACTCAGCAGTGGATGGCTTAACCTCCATGATAGAGCCTGCCATGATGGCTTTCCTTGGTGTGGTTGTCGGTGGCTTATTGATCGCCATGTATTTGCCGTTGTTCTCCATGGGTGACGCCATCTAGTTTCGTAGTAAAGACGTATTTTATGTTTCAAATTATTTTGGAAAACCCGCTGGCTTTAGCAGCCAGCGTTTTTATTTTAGGCCTACTGGTCGGTAGTTTTTTAAATGTGGTCGCGTATCGCATTCCCATAATGATGCGCCGCGAAATAGAGGAAGACTACGCGGCATTGCAGGCAGAGCTATCTGACACCGAATTCGAGCCTGATTCTAAGCCAGCTTTTAACCTTGCTGTGCCAGCCTCTGCTTGTCCCCACTGCCAGCATAAGATTAAAGCTTGGCAAAACATTCCTGTGATCAGCTGGTTGCTGCTAAAAGGCAAGTGTGCGAACTGTGCAGCGCCCATTTCTAAACGCTATCCAATTGTCGAATTCGCAACAGGTCTAGTGAGTTTGGCTGTGGTGTTAATGTTTGGTGCTACCATGCAAACGGTCGGCATGTTGATCTTTAGTTGGTTTTTGATTGCACTCACACTGATTGACTTAGACGAGTACTTACTGCCTGACAAATTAACCCTGCCACTAATTTGGATTGGGCTGTTATTCAACAGTTTTGGTGTTTTTACCTCACTTGAAAATGCTGTCTATGGTGCCATTGCCGGATATTTGTCTTTGTGGTCCGTGTACTGGTTGTTCAAGCTGCTTACCGGTAAAGAGGGTATGGGGTTTGGAGACTTTAAACTGCTTGCGGCCATTGGAGCGTTTTTGGGCTGGGAAGCGTTACCACTAGTGGTGTTACTTAGCTCTGCTGTTGGCGCGGTGATAGGCATCGCTATGATTGCTATTTTGGGTCGTGATAAAAACATACCCATTCCATTTGGTCCCTATTTGGCCATTGCCGGTTGGATTGCAGCGCTTTGGGGTGAGCAAATCGTACAAGCTTACTTCCGATTTGCAGGTATAAGCTGATGTTTGTGCTCGGCGTCACTGGAGGCATTGGCAGCGGCAAAAGTGCCGTGACCTCCCGTTTCGAACAACAGGGCATCGTCGTCGTGGATGCCGACATCGCAGCCCGAACGGTGGTGCAGGCCGGCAAACCCGCATTAAAAGCCATCGTGGAAAGATTTGGTCAAGGCATATTGCTGTCAAACGGAGAACTAGATCGCGCCGCACTACGCAAAATCGTGTTCGACGATCCCAGCCAACGGCAATGGCTAGAATCACTCACACACCCCCTGATCCGAGAGGAAATCCTTCACGGCTTGCGCTCGGCCACTTCGCCCTACGTTATCTTAGTATCGCCGTTACTGATTGAGTCTGGGCAGTTTCATTTGGTGCAACGTATTCTGGTGATAGACGTACCTGAATCCGTTCAGCTGGAACGCACTTGTCAACGCGACCAAAATTCCGAAGACCAGGTAAAAGCCATCATGGCAGCCCAATTAAACCGTCAAGAGCGACTGGCTAAAGCGGATGACATCATCGAAAATCACTTGGGCTTTGAGCATTTGGACGCAGAGGTACAACGCTTACACTCGCTTTACCTATCGCTTGCCAAACAAACCCAGACACACTCCAAGTAAGTCATAGCCAACAACCATAATTAGCCTCGTGCAATTCGGCTTTAGCCCCTTTAAAATTGGGTTTTAACCAATTCTGCAAGAAACTAGGTCTAGCCCATGAAAGTAAACTGCCCCACCTGTCAGAAAGACGTGGAATGGAATGATGACTTTCCGGAGCGCCCGTTTTGTTCCAAACGCTGTCGCCTAATCGACTTAGGCGAGTGGGCCAGCGAAAGCCATGCGATACCCGGCAATCCTAGTGAAGAAGAACTGATGAGCGAACAACTGGCCGAAATTGAGCGCCAGTCTTTCCACTAAAAAAAGCCGCATGTGCGGCTTTCAGGCTGCTGACAAAGTCATTTCCGTGATTTATCCACCTTTTAGCTTTTAAAATGACGGCGTAAACCCATCCATGGGGCCTTGACCTCGCCATCCATGGCGAGGACACATTTAAAAAGCTAAAAGCTGCATAATCACTGCGTTTGCGGTACTCGAACTTTTGTTTTGATGTGTGTTTTTCAGGATTTCGAGCGCATGGAGAGCCTGCCCCGCGAAGCGCTTTGGGTATGCGCTCGTAAAGCCCACAGGGATGTGCTT
>JBFHVZ010000198.1:0-7727 GCA_041589295.1 Pseudomonadales bacterium | reverse complement strand
TTGAAAGCGCTGCTAAAGATGATGGCGAGTTAGATTTAGCCGATGCCTCGAAGCAGCCTTATGTCCTTTTGCGCGATGGTTTTCTGCGCTCTACGGTGGATCAAAACAAGCAGCAAGTGAGGATCAATGCACAAGGCGCATGGGCCATGGTGCACGGCTTGTCTTTGTTGATTATCGACGGTCATATCCGTATCCCGGACGGTATGGATACCAAAACCTATTTGGCCATGGCTGCGGTGCAAGACCGCAGTATGACAGGCCCAAGCTAATAGAAGAACTAATTAGCGAGGGCCAACAAGAGCGGATTAAAAGGCAAGAATTAATACATGATTTCTAGGTCTTCTAACGGGAAGGCCACACATGAATGTATCCAACCAAAGGATTTGTCTGAACTGCGCAAGTGGGCTTCCGGTGGATTAAATACGCTGCCGGAAAGCACTTTCACTCGACACAGACTGCACTCGCCCGAACGGCATGCATTTTCCACAAAGTAGCCGTTGCGTTCCAAACTATTCATCAGTGGTTCACCTACTTTGGCTTTGAACTGGCCTTTCCCTTGTACACTTACCGTCACTTCATCATCAAGGTGAATAGCCGATGGCCAGTCTGGTAACGTATCTGGATGTTTAGGTGCACCGTTCGCTTCTAATCGAATGCGTTTGTCCGCGACGTTCAGCTGTTTTAATAGTGCAATGCATGCGTCGTTAAAGGGTGTTGGCCCACACACATAAAAAGTTTTTGTTTCGATTTTATCCACTAATTGAATCAGCAAATCTTGTGTTAAACGGCCACTTAAACCTGTGTAGCCAGCAGGTGGTCGAGAGATAACTTCACTCAACTTAAACTGTTTGTGGTTGTTCGCTAATGCACGTAGTTCATCAATGAAAATAACGTCATCCACAAAGCTGTTCACATAGATCATGTGAAAGTGGCGTTGCTGATTTTTCTCTAATATATTTTTCAGCATGCTCATGGCAGGGGCTACACCAGAACCACCGGCGAGAAATACCAAGTCATCACCGTGGTGTACTGGGTTGTGATAGAAGGTGCCCATTGGGCTGGTTGCTTCAAACCGGTCACCTACGTTGACTTGGTCTAGTAAATAATGCGAAACAAACCCGTCTTGCACGCGCTTTATGGTGAGGTCGTAGTAGTCACGTTGTAGTGGACTCGACGAAATAGCATAAGGGCGGGCAGTGTAGACGTCGTCAATTGAGCAAAACAAATTTATGTATTGGCCAGCTTGAAAGGGTGGCAAGGCATCACCTTTTTCGTTTTTTAAACGCAGGGTTTTTGTGCTGACCGTTTCTTCGATGACTTGCTCAACGACTAAATGCAAGCGTTTTGGATGCAAGCGCGCGATGGTTTGTGCAACGTGCCCTTTAAGGTGTGTTAAATCAGACCCATTTTCGGCCAAGGTTTGTTTTACTTTGACGGCTTCTTGATAGCCTGTCACCGCATTTAATACGTTTACAGTTTGATCAGGCATGGGATACCTCCTGATGAGTTTGAGTCGAAGACGATGGGTTGGCGTTTAATGCCGCTAATTTTTTAAGGATGGCGCGTGCCGTTGAATTACCGGCCATATAGGTGGGCTGGAAACCGCCCATGCTTTCCCAAGAACCCGCTTGAAAAAGCCCTTTTACACTTGCCAGTCGGTCCCGATAAAGTTCGCCGTCTTGTTGTGTTTGCTTGAAACCGTAAATGGCGCCGCCGGGGGTGTTTAGATAGCGCATCATGGTGAGCGGTGTAGCGACTTCTATTTCTTGAATGTGTTCGCGAATATTAGGGAATGCACGTTCTGTATAGTTAATCAGTTCATCTGCGTAGGCGTATTTGGTTTCGGCGTAGTCTTCGGCGGGCACTTGCTCCCATGCGTCGCCATATTGTAAGCACACCAAAACCACTTGGCTCTTACCGGCTGGCGCAAACGTTGGGTCGTCAAAGTTATAGCAGGTCATCATACTAGCCACAGGTGGATTCATGGTTTCCATACAGTCATGAATTTTTTCTTCGTCAAGTTCGTCGATGATAAAGGTGGAGGCTGAATTAATGCCCAGTGACTCAGGTGTGCAGTCTAAGCCGAGGTAAATCACAAAAGCCGATGTTCCTAAACGACGTGATTTAAAATCCTGTTTAATGACTTCTTGGTTTTTGTCTGTGTCTAGCAAATCATAGTAAGTTACAGGTGAACTGGCGTTGGACATGACAAAGTGACAACTTAGCTCGTCGCCAAACTCGGTACGCACACCGCGCACAATGGGTTTGCCTTGCTCCGAATCTGGTGGCGAGGTCAGAATTTTCTCCGCGGCACAGTTAAATCGTACTTCACCACCAGCCTCTAAAAATGACTCTAATAACGCGCTCGAAAGGGCTTGTGAACCTCCCTTGATGTGCCATGGTTTAAAAGCGGCGTAGGCGTAAATCATGATGGCTAAATCCACAAATGGAATGTCTTTCGGTGGTAAGCCTATGTAGCACCAGTAAGCTGCGATAACGGTTTTTAATAGCTCGTCGTCGAAAAATTCGTTAAGTACGGTTTTAGAATCCCGTTGGCCGTATTGAATGTAGGTGGGGCAGGTTTTTTTTAGCAGTGTTTCGTCGTTACTGCGGCGGGCATTGGGTAATGCAAGGAAGTTTTCCATACTGATGGTCTCGCAGACTTTCAAAAACGCTGCGATGTTGTCTGCTTGTGCGGGAAAGGCTTCGGACAATGTGGTGTTAAGTCCTCGCCAACTGGCCGGTAATGTGATGTCGATTACGCCTGGTTTCACAAAGCGATAGAGCTCGCCTTCTTGAACAAACTCCACCTTATCCATCACACCTAGGTCCGCAAATATTTTGCGCATGATGAAGGGTTTGTCTTCTGTGCCTAGGCCGCTTAACTGGTGTAAAGCCACCTCAAATTCGAATTCCCCACGTACAAATGAGGTGGCGCATCCACCGGGAATATTGTGGCGTTCTAGCAGCAGCGTACGCGCGCCGCCCCGTTGTAAGGCCGTGGCAGCGGTTAGGCCACCGTTACCCGCGCCAATAACAATGGCATCGTAGTCTCTCATAGGAACCTCTCAGGTTGGGGTATCTATACAGTGTAAAGTTGCTAATGTATACAATGTATAGTTTGTGGCTGTCAACTAGGGCGTGACTCTTGGTAGGCCATGTGGTCGCGCGGAGAAAGGTGAGGGTATGTGCTAAGGAAGGGGCGTGGAGGTGGCTTTAGCGTCAGACGTCCGACCCCGGACGCCTGACTGTACTTAGTGGTTGACGCCCGACTCCGGATGCCTGACTGTGCTTAATTAAAACTAAGTTGCTCGTACTGGGTTTCGTCGTCAGAGGGCTTGCGATCCGAGGCGCAGGCGTACGACTTGGCCACCTTGTTGTCGCTATCCAGTGAATGCAGGTAAACATCGAAACCCCAAAGCTCCCGCAGGTGCTTGAGCACTTCGGTGGCATCTTCGTTGAGTGGCGTGTTGTCCTGACGGTAGTGGTGCAAGGTCAACGAGCGGTCCCCTTCAATGTCCACACTGTAGACCTGAATGTTGGGCTCACGGTATGACAGGTCATATTGCGCGGCGAGGTTTTTCCGAATGGCGTGATAGCCGTTTTCGTCATGAATGGCCTCGACATTCAAATGCATTTTTTGCTCGTCGTCCAAAATGGAAAACAGTTTAAGATCGCGAATCACCTTAGGTGACAGGTACTGCAGAATAAAGCTTTCATCTTTAAAGTTTTGCATTGCAAAGTGGATGGTATCGAGCCAGTCGCTACCGGCAATTTCTGGAAACCATTGGCGGTCTTCTTCGGTTGGATTTTCACAAATACGGCGAATATCGCACATCATGCTAAACCCAAGGGTATAGGGGTTTATGCCGCTAAAGTAGGGACTGTCGAAGGAGGGTTGAAATACCACGTTAGTGTGGCTGTTTAAAAACTCCATCATGAAGCCTTCGGTGATGAGACCTTCATCGTAAAGCGTATTCATGATGGTGTAGTGCCAGAACGTGGCCCAGCCTTCATTCATCACTTGGGTTTGACGCTGTGGATAAAAATATTGGGCCAGCTTACGCACAATTCGCAGAACTTCTCGTTGCCAAGGTTTAAGCAACGGGGCGTGTTTCTCTAAAAAGTAGAGTAGGTTTTCTTGTGGCTCAGCGGGAAAACGAATCTTTTCTTTCGATGCGCGTTTTTGCGAGGTTGGGATGGTTCGCCACAGGTCATTAACCTGTTCTTGTAAGATACGTTCGCGTTCTTGAATGCGCTGTTTTTCTTGCTCTGCCGAAATAGGGCGAGGTCGTTTATAGCGGTCAACGCCATAGTTCATTAACGCATGGGCGGCGTCTAATATGCGCTCTACTGAGTCTATGCCGTGTAATTCTTCACAATCTTTAATGTATTTTCGAGCGAATACTAGGTAGTCGATGATGGCACTGGCGTCGGTCCAAGTGCGGAATAAATAATTACCTTTAAAAAACGAGTTGTGACCATAGCAGGCATGAGCTATCACCAAGGCTTGCATGCACATGGTGTTTTCTTCCATGAGATAGGCAATACAAGGGTCAGAGTTTATAACAATCTCGTATGCTAGACCCATGTGCCCACGCTTGTAACTGCCTTGTGTGTGCAAAAAATGTTTGCCGTAGGACCAGTGGTGATACGAAATAGGCATGCCTACCGAGGCGTAGGCATCCATCATTTGTTCGGCGGTAATGACTTCGATTTGGTTTGGATAGGTGTCTAGTCTGAAGTCTTTGGCAATACGTGCGATCTCGTGATCATATTTCTCAAGTAGCTCAAAGGTCCATTCGCTGCCGGTGGAAATGGGCTTGCGACGTTTTTTCGCTTTTGGTTTATTTTGGCCTTGGTCAGCGGCGTTGTCTGTTGTTATTGTCATGACGCCTCCTTAAATTGTTTACGCGAAAATAGTTCGCGGAACACGGGGTAGATTTCTTCGGCCGATGTAATTTGTTGCATGGCGAAGCGGTGCGCAAAACTTTGGGTTAAACCTTCGTATGCACGCCATAACGCTTGGTGTGCGTTGGGCGTAATTTCGATGTACGAAAAATACTGCACCAGCGGCATTATTTTTTCGCTAAGCAATGTGGCGCAGCGTGGACTATCGTCATCCCAATTGTCGCCGTCGGATGCTTGCGCGCCGTAAATATTCCATTGGCTTGTGGGATAGCGCTCGCGAATTATTTCGGCCATAAGTTCCAACGCGCTCGATACTATGGTGCCGCCGGTTTCACGGCTGTAGAAAAACTCTTCTTCATCGACTTCTTTGGCGCTGGTGTGGTGACGAATAAACACTACTTCGGTTTTCTCATAATTCCGCTGCAAAAATAAATACAGCAAAATATAAAAGCGTTTTGCCATATCTTTAATCTGTTGCGTCATGGAGCCGGAAACGTCCATCACACAAAACATTACTGCTTTAGTACTGGGGATGGGTTCTTTGACGATGTTGCGATATTTAATATCGAAGGTATCTATAAAGGGTATCTTTTTGATTTTTTCTTGCAGGCGGGCAATGGTTTCTTTTAATGCTTCTATCTTGCGCGGGTCTTGTAGCGCCGTGTCTTTTTGCTCTTCTTCTTCCAGTTCTTTTAGTTTTGCTTTGAGCTTACGACGGGAACTGGCAGACAATGCAATGCGGCGGGCTTGTGCGGCACGCATGGATTTCACGACGGCTAGGTTATTGGGGGTACCTACATTGGTATAGCCTGCGCGACGATATTCCATGTCGTCGGCGGCATTCAGGGTTTTTTTCACCATATTTGGTAGCGCAAGGTCTTCAAAAACGTAATCTAAAAACTCGTCCTTGCTGATAAAAAACGAGAAGTCTTCAACCCCTTCACCTTGATTGCTGGCACTGCCTTCACCCGAACCGCTACCGCCACCGCCTTTAGGGCGTGGAATTTTGTCGCCTGAGGCGAACTCTTTATTACCGGGAAAGATACGATGACGAACACCGCCTTGGCCGTGACCAAAAACGGGTTCATTGGTATCGCGAGTGGGAATGGAAACCTTTTCGCCGCGCTCCATATCGGTAATAGAGCGCTTGTTCACCGCTTCGGAAACGGCTTTCTTAATATGACCACGGTAGCGTCGTAAAAAGCGTTGGCGGTTCACCATGCTTTTGTTTTTGCTATTAAGTCGTCGATCAATTATATAACTCATCTGAAGCTACCTGTGTTGCCATTACTTCGTTGAAATCTTGACCTATGTGTTTGTGGCTTGGCCGCAAACACAGGTTTCGATTTCGCCTCGTACTGCCTGCCTCGATTAAGGTGTTAAACACAATGTTCGAGGCTGGCTAGGGCAGCTACTATTGAGACTTACGCACGCGTAAGTACCATTCTGACAGCAAGCGTACTTGTTTCTCTGTGTAACCACGTTCCACCATGCGAGCCACGAAGTTGTCGTGTTTTTTCTTCTCTTCGGTAGAACCTTTGGCGTTGAACGAAATAACCGGTAGCAAGTCTTCGGTATTGGCGAACATTTTTTTCTCGATGACCGTGCGCATTTTCTCGTAAGACTGCCAACTTGGGTTTTTACCATGGTTGTTGGCGCGAGCGCGCAACACAAAGTTAACCACTTCGTTTCGGAAGTCTTTTGGATTGCTGATGCCAGCTGGTTTTTCGATTTTCTCTAGTTCTTCGTTGATCGCCGCGCGGTCTAGAATCTCACCTGTTTCTGGATCGCGGTATTCTTGATCTTGAATCCAGAAGTCAGCGTAGGTGACGTAACGATCAAATATATTTTGGCCGTATTCGCTGTAGCTTTCGAGGTACGCGGTTTGAATTTCTTTGCCGATAAATTCGACATATTTAGGCGCTAAGTATTCTTTAATGTAGTTGAGGTAGCGGTCTGCTGTTTCTTGTGGGAACTGCTCTTGCTCAATTTGTTTTTCCAGTACGTACATGAGATGTACTGGGTTGGCCGCTACTTCGCTGGCGTCGAAGTTAAACACGCGGGAAAGAATTTTGAATGCAAAACGGGTGGAGAGACCGGCCATACCTTCGTTGACACCAGCACCGTCATGATATTCCTGAATGGATTTCGCTTTTGGATCGGTATCTTTTAAGTTCTCACCATCGTAGATGCGCATCTTGCTGTAAATGCTGGAGTTATCAGGGTCTTTAATACGAGACAGTACTGAGAACTGCGCCATCATACGCAAGGTGTCAGGTGCGCAAGGCGCTTGTGACAGTGAACTCTTTGTGAGTAGTTTTTCGTAAATGTGAATTTCTTCGCTCACACGTAGGCAGTATGGCACTTTGACAATATAGACACGGTCGATAAAGGCTTCGTTGGTTTTATTGTTTTTAAAGGTTTGCCACTCTGACTCATTGGAGTGCGCCATGATGAAACCATCGTATGGAATGGCCCCCATGCCTTCTGTACCGTTGTAGTTGCCTTCTTGGGTGGCCGTCAATAATGGGTGCAGCACTTTGATGGGTGCTTTAAACATTTCGACGAATTCCATCATACCTTGGTTGGCGCGACACAAGGCACCAGAGAAGCTATACGCATCTGGATCGTCTTGGCTGTATTCTTCAAGTTTACGAATATCGACTTTACCCACCAAGGTTGAAATATCTTGGTTGTTCTCGTCGCCGGGTTCGGTTTTGGCTACGGCAATTTGGTCAATGATGCTTGGGAAAAGTTTGACGACTTTAAATTGGCTAATGTCTCCTTTGAATTCGTGCATGCGCTTGGCTGCCCAT
>JBFHVZ010000197.1:0-7852 GCA_041589295.1 Pseudomonadales bacterium | reverse complement strand
CCATACGTGCACGCAAGCGAATCAGTGCCTGGCCATGAATCTGGCATACTCGCGACTCACTGACACCGAGGATCTCACCAATCTCACGCAGGTTGAGTTCTTCGTCGTAGTACAGCGCCAGCACTAATTGCTCGCGCTCGGGCAAGGTGGCAATGGCTTTGGCAAGGTGTTGCCGAAAGCTGTCCATTTGCAGCTCGTCGAGGGGGCTGAATTCTTCTTCGCTGATGGTTTCGTTTTCGCGTTCACCCTGTTGGCTCAGTAAGTCATCAAAGCTGAACAGACGCGAGCCGATGCTGTCCTGAAGTTGTTGATGATATTCATCCAGCGTGAGGTCCATGGCTTCGGCCACTTCGTGATCTTGCGCGTCACGACCGGTTTGGCTTTCGACGTAACGAATGGCATCGGCAATGCGACGGCTGTTGCGGTGCACACTGCGGGGCACCCAGTCGCCTTTGCGAATTTCATCCAGCATGGCACCGCGAATGCGAATGCCCGCGTAGGTTTCGAAGCTCGCACCTTTTGACGGTTCGTATTTTTTTGCCGCTTCAATCAAGCCGATCATGCCCGCTTGAATGAGGTCGTCCAATTGAACCGACGCAGGAAGCTTACCTTTTAAATGGTGTGCAATCCGCTTAACCAGTGAGGCATAGTCCAGCACCAACTGGTTATAGCTTTGATTTTGCACTTCGCTGTACATCGCAAAACCACTGTTAGTTGGCATTTGTTTACCCACGAGCCGCCGTCAGTACTAAATTTTCCACGAAAAATTCCAGATTGCCTCTGGGGCTGCTAGGCAAGGGCCAAGAGTCTACTTTTTTGGCTAAGGCTTTATAGGCCAAAGCCGCCTTGGATCTTGGATAGGCTTCGATCACGGCACGCTGACGTTGCACAGATCGTTTGACGCAATCATCAAACGGTACCGAGCCCATAAACTGCAACGCGACATCTAAAAACCGATCCGTCACTTTGGTGAGTTTAGCAAACAGGTTGTGGCCTTCTTGGCTGGTTTTCACCATGTTGGCCAACACTCGAAAACGGAACATGCCGTGCTCGCGATTAAGTAATTTGATTAAGGCATAGGCGTCGGTGATGGAGGTGGGTTCATCTGTCACCACAATCACAGCCTCTTGCGCGGCTTTAACAAAGCTCACCACGTTGTCGGCAATGCCTGCCGCCGTGTCGATGACGAGCACGTCCAGTTGGTCAGCTAAAGTGGAAAAGGCTTGAATTAACCCTGCATGCTCGCGGGGGGTTAAATGGGTCATGGCTTGGGTGCCTGACGCCGCCGGAATAATACGAATACCTCCCGGCCCGTTGACGAGTACATCACGCAGCGAGCAATCACCGGCCAATACATTACTGATGTTTTGTTTAGCACTGATGCCCAACAACACGTCTATGTTGGCAAGACCCAAGTCGGCATCCAGTAATACCACCCTGCGTCCCAGTTCAGCCAGCGCCATGCTCAGGTTGACCGAGACATTGCTTTTACCGACGCCACCTTTGCCGCCGGTGACGGCGATGACTTGTACTGGATGCATACTCATTAAACTATTTCCTTCTCGCGCTGCCTGTCTGTTCGTCCCTGCTAAAAGCGGTTATCCATGTTGTGCCATGCCATAGGTTTCTTTGGCTAACTGTTGTTCGGCTTGTGCTATTTGCACACTGCGTTTAACCAAGGCTTTGGCGTCGGCCACATGAAAATCGTCGGGAATGCGTTGTCCGTCGGTGCAGTACGACAGCGCCAGATCGTTCTCTAGCAATACGCTGATGGCATCCCCCAAACAGCTGGCTTCATCCAGCTTGGTCAATACGCAGCCGGTGAGACCAGCGGCTTTATAATTATGATAGACCTTGCGCAGCACTCTGCTGTGGCTGGTTGCGGGTAATGTCAATAGAGTATTAACGGTTGGGCCCAACTGTTTTATTTGATCTAGTTGATACTTCAACATGGGGTGTTCTGGCGTTAATCCTGCTGTGTCGATGAGGATTAAGTCGCACTCGGACAAGTTTTCGATGCATTGACGAATGGGGTGCTCATCATCGGCCACTTGCACCGGCACACCTAATATTTGCCCAAGGGTTTTAAGCTGGTCGTGGGCGGCTAGCCGGTAATTATCCAGGGTAATCAAACCCACTTGGTGGCCTTCGTGTTCGATCACATAGCGTACGGCCATTTTTGCCAAGGTGGTGGTTTTACCTGCGCCGGTTGGCCCCACTAACGCATAAATACCGCCGCGTTTTAATTTATCGGACGGCGCTACCGGTAGGTGATGGGTCACGTCACGCAATACGCTTTGCCATGTTTTGGCGTCGTCTTCGTCGGACTTAACGTCGTGAACCAGTTGGTGAATGAGCCAATCACTAAAGCCCATTTGCTCTAGGCGCTGCCAAAGTTTGACTTGCAATGAATTATTGGGTGAATACTTTTTCCAAACAAACCGCGCAGCCAGTTGATCGGTTTGGTTGCCCTGCCCGCTTTTTAATAAATCCTTTAGGCTTTGCAGTTCGCCGCGTACGTCATCAATTAGCTGGCGACTGTAAGCTTTTTCTTCTTCACTTTTGCGCAGTTGTTCTTCGGTTTGTTTACGCGCGCGTGCTTCGAAACTGTCTTCCCGTTGTGACGCACTATTGGCTGGTTCTGCGCCACCGCCTTCTAATCCAAATAATGGCCTTGGCATGGGCGCGCCGCTTTCGCGGGACTCTTTGATGCTGTTTAACGCATCGCGCAGGGCTTCTTTGCTGTTTATATTTGCCACTGGCGATTGCAGGTCATCAAACGAGGTGGGCAGGGGTTGCGGTGTGTCGGTAAACCCTAAGCCGGGAAAGCGACTTTGTTTTACATTACCACGGTAGTTATCTTCGTCGTGGTTGGCGGTGGGTTCTGGCGCACGTCGTGTGCTATTGGTTTTAGGATTTTGCTGCACTGTGCTGGATTGCTTTTGGTTTTCTGCGTCCCGTTGCTTTTTAAGGGCTTCGAGTTGCTCTTGCAGCTTAAGCTGATCAGCAACGTCTTTTTGTTCTTCGGCGCTTAAAAATGGCCAAGGACTTTTATCGGTTTTTGCAGCTTGCTGCGCAGGTCGTGACGCGTTAGAAAACGTCGGGCTGGGTAAACCGTCTTCGTGATCTTCGTTATAAACCGGCGCCACTGTGTTAGCACTGCGCGGTTCATAGTTTTCGGCAACGATAATTTCAACACCGCCTTTAACACGGTGGTTGGACAGAATAACCGCATCAGGCCCCATTTGTTCGCGAACAATTTTTAAAGCCTTTTGCATGGTAGCGGCGGTAAAGCGTCGTGCTTTCATAGCGCCCCCCTGCGTGATGTTATTTTGGTTGTTGATGGGCCACCACAGTTAACTGTCAAGAATGAGCCTGTCATGAATGAGCGCCTGTCACTATTGACCGCCAATGGTGGCTGAAATGGTAATTTGTTTGTTTTCTGGAATTTCTTGGTAAGACAGTACGTGTAAAGTGTCCACCACGTTGCCAAAGAAGCTGGCTAAGACAGGACGCAACATTCCGCTGACTAACAGCACCGCTGGATGTCCTGCCATTTCTTGATTTTGCGCCGCTTCGATTAACGACTTTTGTAATTTTTCGGCCATGCTGGGTTCCAAAATCAAGTTATCGCTAGAGCCCGTTTGTTGTTGGGTCTGCTGAACGGTTTTGAGCAATAACTGTTCCAGTGAAGGTTCAAGCGTAATCACAGGTAAGTCGTGGGCGTTGCCGTAGATACTGTGGACGATGAGGCGTTTTAAACTACGACGCACTTGCGCAGTTAAAGCGGCGAGATCTTGACTGTCGGTATGCGTATTCGCCAAGGCTTCGGCAATACTGCGCATGTCTTTTACAGGTACGCCTTCGGCCAATAAGTTCTGCAAGATGCCCAAAAGCTGCGTCAGGTTCATGGTATTGGGTACCAGTTCTTCGGCCAGCTTGGGCGATGCTTTCGCCAGACGATCCAGCATTTTTTGAACTTCTTCGTGACCAATTAATTCGGCCGCGTGTTTGTTTAACAGTTGATTTAAATGGGTGGCCACCACTGTGCTGGCATCTACCACGGTATAACCAAGGGTTTGCGCTTGATCTTTTTTACCGGCGTCGATCCAAGTGGCGTCTAAACCAAATGCAGGGTCTTTGGTTGGTATACCTTCAAGGTCTCCAAAAACTTGGCCGGGATTTATGGCCAGCTCTTTGTCGGGCTCGATTTCGGCATCTGACACCGCCACGCCCATCAACAAAATGCGATAGGCGTTGGGCAGTAAATCCAAATTATCGCGAATGTGCACACTGGGTACTAAAAACCCCAGTTCTTGCGAGAGTTTACGACGAACGCCTTTTATGCGGCTAAGCAAAGGTCCGCCTTGGTTTTTGTCCACTAAGGGAATCAGACGATAGCCCACTTCTAAACCAATGATGTCCACCTGTTCCACGTCGTCCCAATCCACTTCTTTAGACTCGGTAGGCTCAGGTAGCGCCTTGGTAGAACCGCCACCCACAGCAGGTGCTTGTGCGCCAGCACCGCCTGCACTTTTGCCCGCGGCGCTTTGACGCGCGCTGCCACGGGCAACACCTTCCTCCACTACTTCGGGTTGATGTTTGCGGCGGTAAATCCAGTATGCGCCGCCCGCAGCCAACGCACCTAACCCTAAAAATGCTAAGTGCGGCATTCCGGGGATCAAACCCATCACAATCAAAATGCCAGACGCAATGGCCAATGCGCGGCTATTACCGAACATTTGCCCAATCACCTGTTTGCCAACGTCCTCGTCGCTGTTATTGCGGGTAACAATAATGGCCGTGGCAGTGGACAGTAATAGGCTGGGAATTTGCGCAACCAAGCCATCACCAATGGTGAGTAAGGCATACACTTCGATGGCGCGATTAAAATCTAGGTCGTGCTGCATCATGCCGATGGCCAGCCCGCCTAAAATATTGATGATTAAAATAAGAATACCGGCGATGGCATCGCCTTTTACAAATTTACTGGCACCGTCCATGGAGCCGTAAAAATCGGCTTCACGGGCCACGTCATTACGACGGGTTTTGGCTTCGTCGGCGTCGATTAACCCTGCGTTTAAGTCAGCGTCGATGGCCATTTGTTTACCGGGCATGGCATCCAAGGTAAACCGTGCACTCACCTCAGATACCCGACCTGCACCCTTGGTGATTACGGCGAAGTTAATAATCATCAAGATTAGAAACACCACCAAGCCCACGGCATAATTACCGCCGACTAACACTTCACCAAACGCCTGAATAACCTTACCCGCCGCGTCGCCACCCTCGTGGCCTTCCATTAACACAATGCGGGTGGACGCCACGTTTAGCGCCAAGCGTAATAACGTCGCGACTAATAAAATACTGGGGAAAATAGCAAAATCTAACGGTCGCAGTGCATAAACCGCCACCATTAATACAACAATTGCTAACGCGATGTTGAAGGTAAAAAAGGTGTCCAACATCAGGGTGGGCATGGGCAGCGTCATCATGCCCAATAGAATCATAAGCATGATAGGGATCGCCAAATTGCCTTCTGTGAAGACTTTGACGACTTCCCACCAGCGGCTCACATGATTGCGATCGAATTGAAATTTACCGACAGCCATAACCCTTACGCACTGATTAAAAACACGCTTGCGGTCATGGCTGGCCGAGAACAACCGACGCAGCAATGACACCTAAACAGGGTCAGTGCAAGATGATTGCCACGGGATAGAAAGGCGGTATTTTATTTGGTTATAAGAGGGAGGGACGCTAAACGCCTATTACACCTTAAACTGGCCGGTAAGCTCGTGCATTTTTTCCACCAGCGCGGTGACATTGTCGGCTTCGGTTTTGGTTTTGGCGGCGGTTTCTTGCGACATATTATTGATGTCGTCTACGTTGCGGTTTATTTCATCTGTGACCGCCACCTGTTCTTCTGCGGCGGTGGCAATTTGCATGTTCATGTCTAAAACGGATGTCACCGCTTTGGTGACTTCCGCCAGTAATTCATTCACTTTGTCGGCCGTCAAAACACTGTTGTCGACCCGTTCTCGACTACCGTCCATGACTTTAATGGCATTCTTAGATTTGTTTTGAAGGCCTTCGATCACGCCTTGAATTTCTGTGGTGGACTCTTGTGTACGTTGCGCTAAGGTTCGCACTTCATCGGCAACAACCGCAAAGCCACGCCCCTGTTCTCCTGCCCTTGCCGCTTCAATGGCCGCATTCAGTGCCAGTAAATTGGTTTGTTCGGCAATGCCACGTATGACATTTAAAATATTGCCAACGGCTTCGCTTTCGTTTGCTAATTGCTGAATAACGTTACCGGCTTGCTCAATGTCGCTTGCTAAAACGCCGATGGCTTTTTTGTTGTCTTTAACAGCCACCTGACTTTGCGAGACACATTGGTTCGCACGCTTAGAAGCCTCTTCGGCTAGGGCCGTGTTTTTAGCAACGTCTTGCGCGGTGTTGCTCATTTCAGACAAGGCGGTGGCGATCTGCGCACTGCCTTCTTGCTGTTTGCCCGTAGCGATACTGGTCGCTTTTGACACTGAGGTAAGGCCGGTAGCCGAAACCGATAGTTTGTCCGACACCTGAATAATCAGTGCAATGACATCGTGAATTTTTGCCACAAAGGTATTGAAGTGTTTGCCCATGTAGGCAATTTCATCTCGCCCTTTTACCGGCAACCTTGCGGTTAGATCTCCTTCACCAATGGCAATATCCCGCATGCATTTACCCGCTTCGATAATCGGGGTAACAACGCTATAAATGACAAACACGGTGGCGAATATGGCAAACAACACGCCTATGATGCTGACAAAAATAATGGTGCTATAAACGTTGGACTTGGTATCACTGGTGGATGCGGTTTTGGTTTCAACCAACTGCTTGATTTTTTCGGTGATGACTTGGCTGTTACGCAGTAACTGTTCTTCACTTTTATTGTAAGCAAGTTTGGCGGCTTGGAACTTTTCGAAATTGGATATAAGCAGTTCGAATTGACTTATGTGTATGTCGACCAGTTTATTCAATACATCTGGGTAGGTACCTTGGCCTTCGAATTCGCCACTGCGCACCTCGTTGTCGACCAATTCCATTTCGGATAAGTACTCAACTTCGTCTTGCAGGTCTTCTTTAGCGCCTTCTAAAAAATCCAACATGGATACAGCGTCTTCGCCGCCCAGTAAACGCTGTAAATAATAAAAACGGGTTTGCAATGCGTTCTTCGACAAAAAGAAACTATTGGTCAATTCCAGTTTGTCATCTGAATCGACATTGGGCAGGCTGAAAATTTGCGCATTATAAAAGTTAAGTACTTTCATAAAGTCTTCGAACTGAACATAGCCCTTAAAGGCATTGGCGCGGGATTTTACAAATTGTTCATGTGTCAGTAACAGCAAGGTTTGGTCATCGTTATAGGTTTTGTACAGGCGCTTTAGTTCGTCAACTTCTTTCGTGGAGAGTAGATTAGAGTCTTCAATGCTTTTAATGCCATTGGCTGCTGACTCTTTTACCTTAGCCATATTATTTTTTTGATCCACAGTTAACGGACTCAAGCCCGCACTGACTTCATTGGTTGTGGCGGTTTGCTTTTGTATCGACACCGCCATAAGCTTGCCACCTTCGGCAGCAGGCCATGCACTGTCGGCGATATAGTCAATGGTGTCACCTAATTTGGCCGCTCCAGAAAAACCAGAGATACCAGCAATAATCAGCATCAGCGTGACAAGAAAAAAGCCACCTCCAACTTTAACACCGACTGATAACCCCATACGTTTTTCCTAAACCTTTGTGCCAATTAAACAACTGCCAACCACTCGCACTCCCCTGATTTAAGCATAGACCATGAAACGGTATG
>JBFHVZ010000196.1:0-7884 GCA_041589295.1 Pseudomonadales bacterium | reverse complement strand
GGCGCTAACCCCCCAAAGGTGGTAATGGTGGTCAGCAAGATAGGGCGAAAACGGCGTTCACCGGCATCCATAATTGCCTGCACTATGCTCGCCCCTTGCGCACGACGTTCGTTGGCGTACACCACCAGAATCAAGCTGTCGTTCACCACCACGCCGCACAAGGCCAACATCCCCATAATGGCAATGATGGATAAGCCGTCACTAAAGAAGATTAGGCCAATCATGGCGCCTGCAATACCAAATGGGATAACCGCCATGACCAGTACGGGCTGGGTATAACTTTTAAATGGAATCGCCAACAAAATGTAGATGCCCATGAGGGTGAAGGCCAGCCCCACCATCAGACTGGACATGCTTTCTTGTTCATCTGCCTGACGGCCGCGGTATTCCAAGCCTAAGCCCGGATATTTCTGACGCAGCTGCGGCAGGTATTCATCGTCGAGCACAGACTTCAAACCCGGAATCAGCGAGCGCGGTTCAACCTCGGCACCTATGGTGACCACACGGCGGCCGTCACGTCGGATGATTTTGGCTGGCGCCTTACCTTCAACCAAGTTTGCCACTTCCACCAAGGGCACTCGACCACCTGTGGGCGTGACGATCATCACGCGGGCCAAATCCGCTTCGTATAAGCGCTCTTCTTTTGGTAAACGAACCAACACGGATACTTCGTTCTTGCCGCGCTGTTGTTTTAAGGCCGTGGTGCCGTACAAAGAGGCGCGCACCTGACTGGCCACATCCAAAGCGTTCAAACCTAGACTGCGTCCGTTTTCATTTAGCTCCACGTCCCATTGGCGTTTACCACTGGTAAAACTATTGGCGACGTCGGTGACGCCACTCAGACTGTTCAAAATGTTTTCAAGATCGGCACTGGCATCGCGCAATACTTGGGTTTCGGAAGAACGCAACTCAAGGGTAAAGGCTTTACCACTCACTGGGCCAGCACCGCGCTCGGCATCAAACGTCATGCTGCGCACGCCAGATAAATCCCCCAGCTCGTCGCGCCACATAATGACAACTTCGTTGGTGGTGTAAGGTCGATCTTCACCATCCACTAAGCGTGCTTTGATGGAAATAGAACTGCCGTCAATTTCGGACTCCACGCTCACCACCAACTTGCCATCTTTAGCCTCCAGCGGTTTCACCACACGGGTCAACGCGGCCTCCATGGCGTCGCGCACTTGCACGGCTGCTTCTAAGCTGGCGTTTTCCGGTAGCTCGGCTTCGGCAATGGCATATTCGCCTTCTAACTTGGGGAACATGGAAAAGCCCATGTGGCCCGCCATGGGGTAGGACATGACCATCACCAATACCGTGGTCGCGCCTAACAGCACTAGGCCGGGCTGACGCAGGGTGCGTCCTAAAAATGGTCGATACAGGTTGTGAATAAATGCGTTCAGACTGCGGTCGACCCGTGCTTGTATACGATCCAGTTTTTGCCCTAGACGGGAAGCAGGACGGCTTTTCATATGCGCTATGTGTGCGGGCAATATGTAGAGCGCTTCAACCCAACTAATGATGAAACAACTGATCACCACGGTGGGAATCACCATCATGGCTTGGCCGATACCACCGGGAATCGACAGCAGCGGAATAAACGCCACAATATTGGTGAGAATGGCGAAGCTCAGCGGCACCGCCACATCGCGCGCACCTAAAATAGCCGCTTCGGTTCGAGAATAACCTTCGGCCAAACGTTGATAAATGTTTTCGCCCGCAATAATAGCGTCGTCCACCACAATGCCCAGCGAGATAATAAACGCGAACATGGAGATCATGTTGATGGACACGTCGGCCACCGGCAGAAATAACATGGCCCCTAAAAACGATGTAGGAATACCCATGGTCACCCAAAACGCTAAACGGTATTCCAAGAAAATACTCAGCAGTATGTACACCAGCATTAAACCGATGAAGGCGTTTTTCAGCATCAAGCCTAAGCGTTCGCGATAGGCTTGTGCGTCGTCATCAATAACGGTGAGATACACCCCTGGTGGCAACATAGCTTCCAGTTGCGGCCAAATTTCATAGATGGCATCGACCACATCGGTGGGGGTCTGATCACCTGCTCGGTACACGCTAAAGGCGACACTGTTTTCACCGTCTAAGGTGGTCACCTTGTTAGTGTCTTCAAACCCTTCGCGCACACTGGCCACTTCGCCTAAGGTTAATTGCACTCCCTTAGCGTCGGTAATTAACGGGATACTGGCGTATTCCTCTGCCCAATAGCGGCGATCATTTAAGGTCACCAACACATCGCCGTTTTCAGTACGCATGGAGCCCGCGCTTTTTTCCACAGCGTTGCGAGCGATGACATCAGCCACCTGTTGCAGTGTTAGCCCATACTTTTCTAAGGTGAGCTTGCTGATTTCTACGTGCACTTCTTCGTCGGGCACGCCTTTGATTTCAACCTGTGTCACATGAGGTGTTTCGAGCACCTTGTCTTTGATGCGTTCGGCTAATCGCTTCATGGCGAATAAATCTAAATCGCCGTGTAACGAGAAGTCCAAAATGTCGTGCTGACGCGCGGCAATGGCGACGATGGGTTGCTCTACTTCGGCAGGAAAGGTGCTGATGCGATTCACTTCTTGCAGAATGTTTTGATACACCTGCTGTACGTCCTCGCCGCCTTCCACTTCGATGCCGAAGCTGGCGTAGCCTTCCAATACACTAACATTCACCGCAGCAATGCCATTTAAGCTGCTTAAGCCATTCTCCACCGGCAACACCACGGCTTGCTCCATTTCGGCAGGGGTCGCGCCGGGATACACCAAACGCACTTCAACAACATCCGCAGTGAAGGGTGGTAAAAATTCTTTTTTAATGGTCAGCGCCACCATAAAACCACCAATCAACAGCAAAGCCATCAACAGGTTAGGCGCAACGCCGTGACGGGCCATCCATGCAATGGGGCCGCGGGCGGCTTCGGCAGGAAACGGTTTCGCAGATGAAGAGGGGGTTTGCTTGCTCATAACGCACCATCACCTTGCATGACCGAATCGTCATTTAACGCTGCGCTTTGATCAGTCGGCTCAGGACGGGATTGCAAGCGCACCTTTAAACCCGGTGTAGCCACCGCCACGCGCGTAGTCAGCAAGCGATCACCCGGCTCTGCCTGTAAATGAGTCCAAACTTGTTTGCGACCACGATACACCACGGTAGCCTGACGCTTTTGCAATGTCAGTGCGTCGTCAACCACCCAGACTTGTTGTTGGTCATCCAGATATTCACTTTCGATAACGTGAATATTCGACAACGCCTTACCCCACACTGTGACCTCCACAAAGTCGTTCAGCAAAATGGGATGGTCAGTAGCCTGCTGCTGACCTAACGGGTCACTGACAGCAATGACCACTTTCACTTGGCGGTCATTGGCATCCACACTGGGTAAAATATTCAGGATTCGGCCTTGGCGTGCATCGCCCTTCCATACACCCGGCTTTTCAATTTCCACTGGGTGCTGTGGGTCAATCCACTGCATAAACGCCTGCGGCACTTTGACTTCTAACCAGAACTCACGTGTATCCAGTACTTCGAACACAGGTGTGCTGCTGTTCACGTAACTGCCTGTGCTGGCCAAGCGCTGCAAAATTTGCCCATCAAACGGCATGGTGACATGGGCACGCTGTAAATTCAGTTCGGCCAAATCCACTTCGGCTTTGGCTTGCTTAACGGCCGCGGTGGCCGCAGAAATTTGCGGTTGGCGCAGAACCAAGGCTTTATCCTGCTTGGACAACTTGGTACCGCTGAGAGCCAATTCTTCTTTTGCCAGCGCTGCTTGGCCTTTTTCGATGGAGAGATCGGCACGGGCTTTAATTAAGTTGGCGAGCTTTTGCTGCAACTGAAATTGATAATCTTGCGGATCAATACGCGCTAGTTCGGTGCCTTGAGGCAACCATGCCCCAGGTAAAGCAGTGGGTGATACTTCTGTTACCACACCACTGACCTGTGCAGTCACAGTCGCTTGTTGAGCAGCTTGTACTTCGCTGCCCGACCGCCAAAACGGACGCTTGCTCACGGCAGCCAGCTCACGCACTTCCACTACTTGGACACGCTCTTCATATCCCTTTTTTTCGGGACGCGGTGCGGATGCGATAATCAAGTAAGTAATCATCGCGCCTAGCAAAACGATGGCAAAGCCAATCACCGCAGGGTGTTTCAGTCGGTTATTTGCGCTCATGATGTCACCTCGGCTTGCTCGGTTTGTTCGCTGTTATTGGTTTTATTCAGGCTAGGTTGGGTTGTGACGCCTTGAGCAAGCGCACGATAAAGTTGAATACGATATTGAATTAACTGCCAGCGGGCATCGAGTACTTGCCGCTCCAATTGCAACACGCTCTGTTGTGCCGACGCCATTTCGATAAAGTCCCCCACCCCTTTGCCGTAACGACGTTCTTGAAACGCTTGGGTTTTACGCGCTAGTGCAAGCTGCGTGTTTAGGCTTTCTAATAAAACCTGTTGCTGCTGTTGATTTACCAGTAGTTGTTCGACTTCTTGCGCAGCCGCCAGCAAGGTTTGTTTGTAGGAGGCAATACGCTCTTGCACCACAGCTTCGCTGCGGCGTACCTCGGCACGACGAGCACCACCGTCGATCAAGGGCAAAACTAACCCAGCGGCTAAATTGCTGGCCCAGTTATCAAACACATTTGCGATATTGTCATCCGCACCTGAGTAAGAAGCGCTTAACGTGAATCTGGGATAACGATTAGCCTGCGCCACCGCAACACCAGCATGGGCAGATTGCAAAGCAAAATACGCACTTAACACATCGGGGCGCTGTTGCAGGGCTTCGCTGCTCACAGCAGAAATGTCGGTCAAAGTGAGCGGAACCGGTCGCGGAATTAATGTCAGCTCGCGCGGCGAAAGCGCCAACCATAACGCAAGGGTTTGCTGATAAACCGCGAGGCGTGCACGGGCTTGGGCCATATTGCCTTGCAATTGCGCAAGGGTTTGTTCCTGTTGCCACACGTCACTGACATTTACTTTACCGCGCGCATAACGCCCGCGAATGGCATTCAAACTTGCATCGACCCGTTCTACTTGGCGTTCAAACAACGCCAGCTTTTGTTGCTCAATATTCCAGCCAAACCAAGCTCTGGTAATCTCTCCCGCAACCGTATTGCTCATGGTGCGCAACTGGGCTTCGGTAGACAAATACTGAAATTCACCCTGCTGTTTTTGCGCCGCGATACTGCCCCAAAAATCAACTTCATAACTGGCACTTAATCCCGCGCTCCAGCTTTCGGAAGATGTCGTCGCCCCACCGCTACTACCAGAGCGACTGCTGCTGCGCGACAAAGTAGCGTTTAAGCTTGGATATTGACCACTGCCATTTGCATCCCAACTGGCTTGGCTTTGCTGCAGACGATAAAACGCTGCTTGATAATCTAGGTTCCGCTCTAACCCAAGCGTCACCAGCTTGGTTAATTCGGCATCATCAAATTGCAGCCACCAGTTTTGCTCAGGGGCAAAACCTTGTGACTGCACATAGGGAGAATCGAGCTCTGGAAGCTCAGGTTGAATAGGGTCCACCGAACACGCACTCAGCGTAAGCAGCAAACCACCATAAATTAAGATACGCACTGTCTATTCGTCATCATGATTAGGCGAGAATTATACGAATTATGGGAAACGTTGGATCAAAGCGAAACCGTTTTTACACAACTTTGTAGTCCTGATTCGTCCGCTTTGCGCGTCATTAGTTCCAATTTGTCGTCATCCCCCCATGTAACCGACAAGCAATTGTCATGGCAATGCCCTAGCGTGTGCGGCGGCAATGGTCCGTAACCTGACATAAACGATGAAACAGGATTTTTCATGAAACGCTCGCCTTTAAATATTAGTCTGCTCAGCGCGGTCGTGCTGGGATTAACCGCTTGCGGTGGCAACGACAACAGCAGCAGCGACCGCAATGGCATCGAGCCGCCCCCCACAATTCAATCACCGACAAATACCGTCGAACTGCGCATCATGGAAACCACGGACTTGCATGCCTACCTGATGAATCATAACTACTTCACCGGCAATCAAGACGACAGTGTGGGATTTGTAAAAACCGCCAGCTTAATCAAAGCTGCACGGGACGAAGTAAAGAACAGCGTGCTTGTGGATAACGGCGATTTAATTCAAGGCAGTCCGTTGGGTGACTATGTGGCTAAAATTGCTGGGTTAAGCAATAACCAAGTACATCCAATTTATAAAGCCATGAACCTGTTGGACTACGATGTCGCCAACATTGGTAACCACGAATTTAACTACGGCTTACCATTTTTAAAAGAAGCCATCGACGACGCTAACTTTCCTTATGTCAGTGCCAACGTTTTTTTCGACGACCACGATGACGACGATAGCAATGACATCAGCTATTTCACCCCGTACCTGATACAAGAAAAAAATGTGCTAGATGCACAGGGTAATGCCCACACATTGCGTATTGGTTATATCGGTTTTGTCCCTCCACAAATAATGAACTGGGACCAAGCGCACTTGCAGGGCAAGGTAAAAGCCAAAGATATGGTCGACATGGCCAAACACTATGTGCCGAAAATGAAAGCCGAAGGTGCGGATATTATTATTGCTATTCCGCATTCAGGCTTGAATACAGACCCTCGCCAAACCAATGCGGAAAACGCCACTTATTATCTGTCGCAAGTGGAAGGCATTGACGCCTTGCTGTTTGGTCATGCCCATCAAACCTTTCCGAGCGATGCATATGCCGCCTTGCCCAACGTGAATGTCGAAACCGGCACCATTAACGGTGTTGCTGCGGTCATGCCCGGTTTCTGGGGCAATAACTTGGGGTACATCGACATGACACTCAGTGTGGATGCCGATAACAAATGGACGGTGACGAAAACCCAATCGGTTTTAAAACCCATCGCGCAACGCAATGAAGACCGCAGCTACACATCATTAATTGAAAGCCACGCGGGCGTGGCCGAAGCCATCGGCCATGATCATCAAGCCGTGGTGGATTGGGTAAGCGAGCCCTTTGCTAAAATTTCCGCGCCGATTAATAGCTTCTTTGCATTAACCCAAGACGATCCCTCCATTCAAGTGGTGACCGATGCGCAGCGTTGGTACACAGAATCCATTATCAAGGGAACAGAGCTGGACGGCTTGCCGATCTTGTCTGTGGGTGCACCGTTTCGCGCGGGCGGTCGCCAAGGCCCAGATAACTATACAAACTTAGCTGCGGGTGATGTGGCCTACGGCAACGTCGCGGATTTGTATATTTATCCCAATACATTAAAAGTGCTCAAACTGAGCGGTGCCGAAGTAAAAGAATGGTTAGAAATGTCAGCGGGTCAATTTAATCAAATTACCTTGGGTTCAAGTGGGGAAGAATTAATTAACGGTGATTTTCCTAGTTACAACTTTGATGTCATTGACGGCGTAAGCTATCAAATTGACGTCAGCCAACCGGCTAAATATTCCAGTAAAGGGGAACTCATTAACGCTGAGCACGGGCGCATCAAACAACTGATGTTCCAAGGTGAGGCCATCGATCCAACCGCTCAGTTCTTAGTGGTATCGAACAACTATCGCGCTGGCGGTGGCGGCAACTTCCCCAATATCACAGCTGACAAGATTGTGATTGATGCGCCCAACGAAAACCGTCAAGTGGTAGCTGATTATCTGATTGCTAAAACAGAGCAAAATCCAACAACCGGTTTTGACCCTAGTGCAGATGGCAATTGGCGCTTCGCATCGTTACCCAATACGCAGGTAACGTTTGTGGGTTCACCGTCGGACACAGCAAAAGACTATGCCGCCAATCACTTACCTGCCGTTAACTACGTTGACAAAAATGACGATGGATTTGGTGTATATACACTGGACTTAAATTAAAGC
This sequence comes from Pseudomonadales bacterium, assembly GCA_041589295.1. Lineage (GTDB taxonomy): Bacteria > Pseudomonadota > Gammaproteobacteria > Pseudomonadales > Oceanobacteraceae > Bermanella. The sequence continues at coordinate 30 of JBFHVZ010000196.1, read as the reverse complement.
ACCTCTGAATAATGCAGCAGGCCTCTGCGT
>JBFHVZ010000195.1:0-7895 GCA_041589295.1 Pseudomonadales bacterium | reverse complement strand
TTCAAAGGCGCTGATCAATTCAGGCAATTGGTCTAGGTTGATATCGACATTTTGCAGGAAGGGTTCGGAGAGCTGAATGGTCCCGTCGATAAGACGGTTAAACATGTTTTCGATGGCCCACGCGGTTTCGCCAATTTGCTCTGCATTCACCATGCGGCCACTGCCTTTTAGGGTGTGGAACGCGCGACGACTGGTGGTTAATGCGTCTTCGTCTGCACTATTAGCTTTAAACTGCGGCCAGTATTCGGTTAGGGTTTCGCGAACTTCTTCGGCTTCTTCTAAGAAGATTTCGATGATTTCATCGTCAATAAGATCGTCATCATCGTCTTGTAAAGACGTTGCGCTCGTGTCGGCTTCGTTTTCAATTTTGCTATCAATTGCAGCCCCTTGCACCACTGGCTCCGCCTGCGGTAGCTCCAGAGTCAGATCTTCTTCGTCACTTAGACTAATTTCTAGTTCAGGTGTGCTGTCGTTGGCGTCTTCTTCAAAACCAAATTCAATGGCTTCTAGGCTGAGTAAATCCGGTTCGCCTTGATCTGCTGCGGGCGCGTCAAGTGTTAGCTCGATGCTGTCTTCGTCAGCAACGCTAAGCTGTAATTCTTCACTACCTAGCGGTTCGAATGCAGAATCTTCGACTGGGTCAAGTTGCAGTGGTTCTGATTCTGTCTCAAGCGTAAGCGGAGCTTCTGCCGCTGGTTGTGACAACTCAGTTTCAGCCTGTGACGCTGATTCATCGGCTATTTGTGAATCGTTGGCAACCACTTCCACTACTGTGGGCGTCATAAAACGACTGAGCGCGCTGAGGGATTTTTCAAGGAAGATGCCGTGGTTATCCTGATCGTCATCGTCCAATCGTTGTAAATAATATTCAACGCCACTCAATGCTTCGGCGAGTGCTTCTAGCTGTGGGTTAGTCGGGCGTTCTTGTAATTCAATTTGATTGCCCAGCAACGAAGCACAGTCTTTTGCCACAGCCGCCGCTTGCGCTTGCGGAATCATGGTTAAGGTGCCGCGTAGACTTTCTAAATGTTGACGCGCTTGTTCAAGCAACGCGAAATCGTTGGCGCTGCCAATAAATTCAACAATGCTTTCTTTGATTTGTTCGATCAGTTGTTTGGATTCACGCAGCACCACGTGTTGCGCTTCGCCCAACTGTGCTTGCTCAGGCGCAGTATGTTTGTCATGTCCATAACGTTCACTTAAACCGATAAGTGAGGCTTCGACATACAAGAGCGCACCTGCAATATCCATCAGCTCGGCATTATTCACTTGCTGATCGTTTGCGATGTAGGTCTTGATCAAATCGTATTGATCTTGAATAACTTTACGCGGCGTACCCAAGCCCAACATGGCCATGGTGTCGGACACTTGTTTTAAGCCTGGGACTAAATCCGAAAGCTGCTGGCTGCTTGCCTGCTTGTTACTGACCAGCACATCAAGCTTGTCTTTCAACAAAGTGATTTCTTCGATCAATGCAACGGCGACACTACCCATGGTGGACTTGTCTGGGCCTTGCAGCGCTTGACGCTCTTTGTTGACTTCTTCGGAAGATGGCAGTGCTTGATCGAGACGGAAGGCTTTTTTCGCTGCTTGAATGCGTGGCCCAGCGCCTTCGCTTTTAGCAATATAGAACAGCAGGTTTTTTAACAAATCTTCCGGTACGGAATTAAATGCGTCGGTACCGTTTTGCACCAAACGTTTTAATTCGGGCTCGAGCTTTTTCAGTAGCTCTTTAACCGCACTGTTGGCATCAATCTGTTTGTTAACAACACCTTCAAGTACAGCGGCGGCAGCACCCCATAAATTTTCCAGAGGTGTGCTCAGCAACAGCTTGTGCAAACGGTTAGTCACTTTTTGCAAGTAGGCCAGATTGCTTTCGACTTCTTTGCCTTTCAACAAACCCAGCAATGCAACTTGATACATCTGACGAAGTTTTTTCGCCAAATCCACAAATTTAGCGTCTTCAAAAAGAACTTTTTGCACTGGGGTTAAAGGTGCAGAGGCTTCAATGGACGGTTGGAACAAAGAGGTTTCGGATAACAGACTTTCGCCTCGGGCACTGCGCAAGTCGTTTAAAACCGGTAGCAACACCACGGGTAAATCACGGCGACCCAGTTTTACGTGATCCAAATAATTAGGCAGTTGCAGAATGGCCTGCATGAGAATCTCACGGGCTTCCACCGGGTGGTGTACACGGCCATCAAGAATGGCTTGTGCAACGGCTTCCATTTCTTCGGCCAGCAAGGCGGCGCCGTAGAACTCTACCATTTGTAGGGTGCCACGGACCTGATGCAAGTAAGTCAAACAAAAGCGCATACGCGCAGTGTCTTCCGGTGACTCAACATAAGCCTCCAGTTCGTACTGCGCTTGCTTTAAGACTTCTTCAATTTCGCCTTTAACCCAATCAAGGGCAACGTAATCGTGGCGATCGCCCATACCGGCTCCGACCTATGCTTATTTGGTTTAATCCGTGCGTTTCTTAAACGCGGCCACTTGCTCTTTGGCTACGGGTTCTAACAGTGGATGAACCCAATCCACTACTTCGCCCATGCCGATCACCAGCAAGCCACCGGGAGCCAAGCGCTCAACCAAACGATTGAGAATTTCTTGGCGACGCCAACGACGGAAATAAATCAGTAAATTCTGGCAATAAATAATGTGGCGCTGATGGCTGGCCACACGATCTAATTCCAATACATTAATTTGGGCAAAGCAGGTTTTATTGCGCACTTGCGCCCTGACTTGCCACTCACGTTCCGAGACACGTTCAAAGTAACGTTCGCGGTAATACTCTGGCACCAAGCTGACTTTGCGGTCACTAAAACACCCACGACGCGCGCGATTTAACACGGGTACACTGATGTCGGTTCCCGTTACGGTAAACGCATCGGCAACACCGTGATCGCTTAGCAGGTCATCTGCCAGCATGGCTAAACTATAAACTTCTTCACCACTGGAACAGCCAACAGACCAAATATCCAAAGGTGTTTTTTTGTCATAAAAACTGCGGTGTTTTTCGATGTAATTTTCAACGTATTCAAACGCCGCGGGGTCTCGGAAGAATCGGGTTTCTTGAACCGTTAAGCGATCCACCAAGGTAGCCCATTCGATTTTGCCGATGGGACCACTGATTATTTGCTCGTAATATTTTTGGTAGTCATCACACTCCACCTCACGCATACGCTGCATGAGGCTGGACTGCAAAAACGACTTTCGCTGATCCGTTACATAGATGCCCGTGCGATCTTCCAACAGTTCTCGCCATTGCGAGAACTGTCGTTCGTCCATGTCCGGAAGGGGCTTGAGTGTCCAGCCAGGTGCCGTCACAGCCGTCACACCGATTAGATATCAGACTCAGGCAGCTTGAAGCCCGCAACGGACTCACGCAGCTTGGTCGCCATTTCGGCAAGGTTTCCGATGGACTTAGCTGTCGCTGTGGTACCTTGTGACGTTTGCGAGGTAATTTCCTGAATAACGTTCATCGTATTGGAAATGTGACCTGCGGACGACGCTTGCTGACGCGCCGCGTTGGAGATGTTTTGAATCAAGTCGGCTAAGTTTTTCGATACCGTTTCGATTTCTTCCAGTGCCACACCCGCGTCTTGTGCCAAACGAGCACCGCGTACCACCTCGGCCGTGGTGTGTTCCATGGAGATTACCGCTTCGTTGGTATCGTTCTGGATCGCCTTAACCAGTGCTTCGATCTGTTTAGTTGCCGCTGCGGAACGTTCTGCGAGGCGCTGAACCTCGTCCGCAACCACCGCGAAGCCTCGACCTGCATCACCGGCCATGGAGGCCTGAATTGCAGCGTTAAGAGATAGAATGTTGGTCTGGTCGGCGATGTCGTTGATCAGAGAGATGATGTCACCGATTTCCTGTGAAGATTCACCCAGACGTTTAATACGCTTAGAGGTTTCTTGAATCTGCTCACGGATGTTATCCATGCCGTTAATCGTCGCCTGTACCACTTCGGCACCCTTGTTCGCGATCGCAACCGATCGCTCCGCCACCGAGGTAGACTCGGATGCGTTGGAAGATACTTGGTCGATGGACACCGCCATCTCGTTAATTGCAGCAGACGCACCTGCAATTTCTTGTGCCTGGTGCTCAGCAGCCTCGGCTAAGTGAATCGCCGTGGACTGAGTTTCTTGTGCAGCGGATGCAACCTGTACCGCAGTCTGGTTAATCGCTGTTACCAGGCTACGCATTTGGTCGATCGCGAAGTTAATGGAGTCGGCAATCGCACCGGTAAAGTCTTCGGTTACCGTGGCCTGAGTAGTCAAGTCACCGTCTGCAAGGTCAGCCAGTTCGTCCAGCAGTCGCAGGATCGCCATCTGGTTTTGTTCGTTTTTAGTTTGTTCTTCTTTCGCGGTTTTCTGCGTGTCTTGGTAAGAGGACCAAGCTGCTAGACCCAATAGGATCAAGGAGATCAATGCCAAGCCGTAACCAATTAGCTGGTACATAGACCAGTTACCGGCACGCTCTTCGTGACGTTCGGTCAGTGTCGAAGTTTGCGTCAGCATCTCTTGGGATTGTTCGAAGATGTTGTTTGCGGCCTCACGTACTTGGAACAGTTCTGGTGAGGTTTCTAGGATTTCGTCCACCGAACCGGCAACGAATTCGAAAAGTTCTGAGATTTCAGCCAGCGAGTCGATGGCTTCTTCGTCGGTAACCGCTTTAATGTCCATCGCGACGTTACCTTCGATCATGCCGTTCAGTACACGACCGAACAAGTTGGCGTCACGACCAAAGCTATCTGCCGCCATAACCGCATCGTCACCACCGGACAATACTTTGTTGACCGAGCGTACGATACGTTCTGCTAACCATGACTGACGCTGTGCAACTACCACCTGATCAGGGGACGCGCCATTTTCAACGAGAATATCTACAACTTCGTCGTACTCCACCTGCAGTTGGGGGATGGTTTCTGCAAGTGTTGCGGCAACTTCGTGTAGGGATAATACGGTGTCTTGAGTTTCTAAAATTCGGTCAGCAGAGCCACGAACGTCCTGCCATAGGGTGTCCAGCTCAGAAATACCTTCAACCGGAGAGGGTGGCAAACCCGCACCTGCATCACCGCTGAGAATGTAACCCCAACGGGTTTCAAAATTGGTACGTGCTTTACGCAGTGCGGTAAATGCGTCGCGCTTACCGGCCGCGGCTTCGGTGGCGTTTTTCGCGATCTGCTGAGACAGTACGCGTAACTCACCGGAGTGACTGATGTATTGCTTGTCTTGTCCGGCCTTGTAGTTTACGTAACCCGTAACAGCCAAGAACGCCAAGAAAAAAACTAAGAAGCCCGCGATAAAGCCCAATCGGGCACTGTTACCAACCAAGGCTGACAGAATTGCACTGCCCGAGTTCACCTTCATCTACTTATTCCCCACTACAAAAGCTCTGTGTGTATTTATTCTATTATTTGACGTCCACTCATAGGTTAATGAGTAAGTGCCTACTATACAGCAATATCCATATAGTGTTCGTTCTCTAACAAGGCTTCAATGCTGAAAACTGGCCAGTTTTCGTCACCTCGCCGATATTGCCCAATCACGTAAGGACCAAGGCGCTCATCTGCCTCATCCTGCGCAATCGGTTGCATACTGTCTTCTGGGAAGTGCTGCATACCCAGCACTGCGTCCACCAGTAGGCCATTGATCAGGTCTCCCTGTTCAATTACCAACACGCGCTTATTGCGCTGACCAGTGGTGCGCTCCCCTAAAAAAGCCGCCAAATCCATAATTGGAACGAGGCGGCCTCGAACATTCGCCACACCTTGAACCCAATGCTTCACACCGGGAACTTGGGTCAACTTGGGCGGTGTCAAAATCTCGCTGACGTCAGCCATGGACGCCACGTAACGCTTGCCACCCAATACAAATCCAACCCCACGCCAGTAATTCACGGCTTCGATGCGCGACGGCAAGTCAGCTGCGTGAGATTTGCAACGGTTCGCGATGTCTTGGAGTAGTGCGAATGGCGTCATAATTAACTACTTAGGCAATAGCCTCGTTGATGGTTTGGATCAACACTTCTTTGCTAACAGGCTTCACAAGGTACCCGCTGGCGCCTTGGCGCTCACCCCACACCTTGTCAGTTTCCTGATCTTTGGTGGTAACGATGATCACTGGAATATGCGCTGTAGAGGCATCTTTTGTCAGCTGTCGTGTTGCCTGAAAGCCGTTCAAGCCCGGCATAACGATATCCATCAGCACCACATCAGGTAACTGATCACGCGCCAACGCCACACCGTCGGCCCCATTGTCGGCCTCCAGCACCTCAAACCCGCCTTCTTCTAGCATGGTTTTCAAGGTGAATGTTTCGGTTGGGGAATCGTCTACGATTAGCACGCGTGGCATAAGAACCTCATACTTAAAAATTCGGGAATATAGAGCAGCCCAATCTAGCGTACAGCGTTGTTATTATTTTACGTGCTGGCGAATTGCGCCTAACAGCTCGTCTTTGCTAAAGGGTTTGGTTAGGTACTGGTCAGACCCGACTATTCGCCCTTTTGCCTTATCAAATAAGCCATCTTTACTAGACAGCATGATAACCGGAGTGTCTTTGAAATTAGAATTATTTTTTATGAGGGCACAGGTCTGATAGCCATCCAAACGGGGCATCATGATGTCTACGAAGATAATACTTGGGTGGTTGTCCGCAATCTTAGCCAAAGCGTCGAAACCATCTGTGGCTGTGATTACGTTGCAGCCTACTTTTTTTAACAATGTCTCAGCGGTGCGGCGAATGGTTTTACTGTCATCTATAACCATTACCTTCAGGCTTTCGAAATTATCCGCCATAACTCACCTATTGCAGATCCAATACTATTTATTATTGTCAGTGACGCTCACCGATCTACGGCCGCCCTTTTTAACATACAAGGCGTAGGCGTTCTATACACAATTCCTGACTTTGGGACCCAGTCGCTCTGTTTGTTTTATATACAAGCCAGTAACCATAGGTCTTACAGAGCAACGCGCTTACAAATGGCTTACATAACGAAACAATTCCTTACGATTAGACCATCTGTACAAACAAGCTGTCTCGCTGCCAATTAACCCACTTCGGGCTACAATGTGCGGCAATTTCATTTAATACAGAGCAAGAACATAAAATGACGATTAAGCTGGGCATTGTCATGGACCCCATCGAGGGCATCGCGTTTAAGAAGGACACTTCGCTGGCATTACTGGACGCAGCACAGCGCCGAGGCTGGGAACTCTACTACATGGAAATGGGCGACCTAGCCCTTAACCAAGGGCGAGCCATGGGACGCATGGCCCCCATCAAAGTCCATATGAATCCAGACAAATGGTTTGAACGTGGTGATTATGAATGGCGTCCGCTTTCCGAACTGAATGTCATTCTGCAACGCAAAGACCCCCCATTCGACAACCAATACATTTACAGCACTTACATTTTGGAACGCGCTGAGCAGGAAGGCTCACTAATCGTCAACAAGCCGCAAAGTCTGCGGGACTGTAACGAGAAGGTCTTCGCCACGGCCTTTCCACAATGTTGCCCACCGGTCATCGTCAGCAACAACGCCCAATACTTGCGAGACTTTCACGCCGAACACGGCGATGTAATTTTCAAACCACTTGATGGCATGGGCGGCTCTTCCATTTTCCGCTTGAAGCAAGACGACCCCAACGTCAGCGTCATAATCGAGACCCTGACGAACCATGGTGTAGAAAGCATCATGGCGCAAAAATACATTCCGGCTATTAAGCAGGGCGATAAGCGCATTTTGATGATCGACGGCGAACCTGTCTCTCACGCATTGGCCCGCATTCCTGCTGACGGCGAAACCCGTGGCAACTTAGCCGCAGGTGGTCGAGGTGTCACACAACCGTTGAGCGAGCGCGACAAGTGGATTACTGCCCAAGTAG
>JBFHVZ010000194.1:0-8040 GCA_041589295.1 Pseudomonadales bacterium | reverse complement strand
GTCTGCGCCCAGATCTTCGATCTGCTTCGCCAGACCCAACCAAGCTTCCATGTTGTGAACAGGAGACGTGGTGTAAGACAGAGTACCTTGCGCGTGCTTGCCGTTAGCCTTAACTGCTTTGATGGCAGTTTGCAGGTTACGTGGATCATTCATCGCGTCGAATACGCGGAATACGTCCACGCCGTTGGTCGCAGCGCGCTCAACGAACTTTTCAACTACATCGTCAGCATAGTGACGGTAGCCCAATAGGTTTTGGCCACGCAGCAGCATTTGATGCTTGGTGTTTGGCATGGCCTTTTTGAATTCACGGATACGATCCCATGGATCTTCACCCAAGAAACGGATGCAGGAATCGAAAGTCGCACCACCCCAAGATTCCAAAGACCAGTATCCTACTTGGTCCAGTTTCTCAGCGATGGGCAGCATGTCGTCAATACGCATGCGAGTGGCGAAAAGTGATTGGTGAGCGTCGCGTAAAACGACGTCCGTAATGCCTAATGGTTTTTTAACGGTCATTTGTAATGGCCTTTATAAATGTTGTTCGTTGAGTCCGAATACACGCTTACTTTTGGCGAGCGCGATACTCTTTTACTGCCGCAGACAGCACTTTCAGCAACTGCGGATCGACACCTTGGGCTGGTGCATTGGTAGGTTTGACAGGCGCCGGTGGCGGATCTGGCAAGAACTTAGCAACCAGGGTAGACATGAACGAGGTGGCAAAAATCAAAATGATTAAGAACACGAAAACCGTGCCCATGCCGAACCCCATCAAGCCAAGGCCGTCAGCCATCAATTGGGACATAATCCACTCCTTACTAACGGTATCCGTTTAGGTGCAATGGCACGCACACTAAACAGTGGTTTTTGATCAATAATTAATCAAAACTCTTGTTATCTGCCTAAAATCTAAACAGGGCAGACAAAAACTCGCCGTAATTTACTGGAAATCAAGGGCTTAAGCAAATTCAAAACGCCACCGTTAAGGTCAATAAAACCCGAGTTTTCTTCGGGTTTTTCTTAAATTTAATGAACAAAAAACGCGACGCAGATGCGGTTTCGGCATGGGTTCTCTATAATGCGCGCCCTTTTCTATTCCAGCTGTAAATTCCGCCAAACATGAAACTTATTCTGGCGCCGATGGAAGGCCTTGTTGATCAATAAATGCGCACACTGCTCACCGCTGATGGAGCGTTTGATCATTGCGTGACAGAATTTTTGCGCGTGGTAGATCGGCTATTACCCGAGCGGGTGTTTCACCGACTTTGCCCAGAGTCGCTGACCGGCTGGCAAACACCAAGCGGTACACCTGTTCATTTGCAACTTCTTGGCAGCGACCCAGTCGCCATGGCCGAAAACGCCTGTCGTGGTGCCGAACTGGGCGCGCCCGTTATTGATATTAACTTTGGTTGTCCTTCAAAAACCGTAAATAAAAATATGGGCGGTGCTATTTTGCTGCGCGAGCCTGAACGCATTTGTCGCATTCTGTCCGCCATTCGCAGAGCATTACCTGAAGAAGTGCCACTCACGGCTAAGATGCGTTTAGGTTTTGATGATAAGTCGCTGGCCATCGAAAACGCACAAGCGGTTGCTGCGTCCGGCATCAGCGAGCTGTGCATTCACGCACGCACTAAAGTTGAAGGTTATAAACCACCCGCGCACTGGCATTGGATTGCACGCATAAAAGAGCAAGTATCCATTCCCATCGTGGCCAATGGTGAAGTATGGAATTTAGAGGACTATCTAGCCTGCAAAACGGCCAGCGGCTGTGACCAAATCATGATCGGGCGCGGTGCGGTTGCGCGACCGGATTTAGCGAGATGGATTAAACAGTACGAACAAGGTTTTGAGCACACCCCGCAAACTTGGCAACACATGCTGCCTAATTTGCACCGCATGCTAGATTTAATGGCGAACAACAATGAAGCCCATTACAGCGTGCCACGGGTGAAACAGTGGTTGGCTTTTTTGAAATTAACCTACCCCGAAGCGGAAGGATTTTTTGAACAGGTTAAACGCTTACGACAGGTTGAGGAACTAAAGCTGGCCATTGACCTTGCCTGTACGAGTACTTCGTCCAGCCAATGACCCAGCTGAGTTCTTATCGTTTCACGCCTTTTTTTTGCATGACACATCGTACCTGATACCGTCTTGCTTAGTTCGCAACCGGCAAATATATTTTAAAGCAAGTACCTTCACCAATTTCCGACACCACTTCGATACGACCACCTTGCTCTTCGATGATGCCGTAAGAGATCGACAAACCTAAGCCAGTGCCCACATTCACTGGTTTAGTGGTAAAGAAGGGGTCAAAGATTTTTGCTTTCACCTCGTCGCTCATACCACAACCATTGTCTTCGATGTCTAAGCGTACATATTTATCGACCGCTTGAGTACGCAGTTTTATTTCACCTTCGCCTTCAATTGCTTGTGCGGCGTTCACTAACATATTCAATATAACTTGATTGATTTTGCCGGGATGACCAAACACCAAAGGCAGATCTGCTTTAAAATCTTTTACTAGATTCACTTTGTACTTTAATTCGTTCCACGCCACTTTAATGGTGTTTTCGATGTTTTCGTTTAAGTCAAATGCCTCACTCTGCTCTTCGTCTGTACGGGCAAACTGTTTAAGGTTCGCAACGATGTCTTTAACACGACCAAGCCCTTCTTGTGCGTCATTAACAATGGTACTGATGTCGTCAACGATAAATAAAATGTCCTCTTTCTTAGCAATGTCCAAGATTTTTTGTTTCACATTGTCATTGGGCGCATTCAAATAATTTATAGTGTGTTCTGCAAATTCGTGCAGCGCTTCATTATATTCCGCCAGCGTGGAGACATTACTGATCACAAACCCGATCGGGTTGTTGATTTCGTGGGCCACACCGGCAGCCAGCTGACCAAGCGAGGCCATTTTTTCTGACTGCACCAATTGGCTTTGAGTTTTTTTCAATTCATCAAATTGGTATTGAATCGTACTCAAACTGGATTGAACTTCCCGCGTTTTTTCGTCGAGAAGTTTTTCCGCGGCTAACCGTGCGGCTTTTTCACGCTCATATGCTTTTTTATAAACATCTTCGCTCATGGTCACCTCACGTACTTTGATGAGTGAAGGTTAGCTAAAGGTTAAATGCCAACGGCAATCTTCTTCGCCTTTGTGGACGCAGTGGGTGTGTTTCATGGCAACGCTTTGGCCATAATGTGCGGCGGCACCCGCCAGCAGGCCTTCAGCCACGGCACACAGTTTTCGTTTCGAGCGATAAACTAATTCGCCGGAGGTGGTATCAGACGGTTGATATTCGAAAAAGGGTGTATAGGCATCAGGATGTACGCGTTTCACCTCGGTATGAACCACGGAGTCCAGTTCGGACAACATGGTTTGCGTGTCGGCGTAAGATTTAATTTGTACCGGTCCCCGCTCTAACAAAAAACCAAACAGATACTGCCCAAACGCGCGTAGACCATCATTCAACTCAAGCCCTAGTTTGTCGCAAATGGCTACAGCCAGTGCAACAATCTCCTCGTCTGGATAGGTACCGCCAGACGTGTAGGCTCCGCCGCTGGCGACTTGGCTGTCTTCCAATATGTCATTCCAAGCTTCTAAGCCTGCGGTTTCTTCTACAAACTCAGCTAATGCGTTAAAGATAATGCCTTGCATGGGGATCTCCTGTTAGCGTTTAGCAGTACTCAGTAATTGCTGGGCCTGCGCCAGTAGCGCAGCGTTTTCAAAGGGTTTTGCGAGTGCGGCATTGGCTCCTAACGCAATGGCTCGGTCTAAATCCGATTGCGGTTGCGCTGATATCACCATGATTTGCAGCGGTAGGTGCGCCAACTGGTTTCGCGTAAATGTCAGTACGTCAAAACCATCCATACCAGGCATTTTTAGGTCTAGGGTCATCAAACTGGGGTTATGGGCCATCAGCATCGCGCCGGCCTGAAAGCCGTCCTCAGCACTGAATACTTGCCAGCCAGCCCGAGCAAACACCCGTTCAATGGCCCGTCGCATGGCGGGCTCATCTTCCACTATCAATACTGTTTTATCAGACGTGTTTTTTGGCGGCGCTCGGTTTGCTTGGTGTGACGGTTCAAGCTCGCTCACAGCCGACATGGCATCCGGTACCGGCATCTGGTGCTTTTGCATAAACGCCAAAAGCGCTTGCTCCGTTACGCGATGATCACCACGGCCAGGGAGCTGATATCCCGCCAGTTCACCACGTTGAATCCAGCGAATGACGGTACGAAAATTCACCCCGACTAACTTGGCTACATCACCAGTGGTGTAAACCCTATCGCCCTGCTTAACCGACCCGCCCACTGACTGCCTCTGGACTGACGCCTTTTGCCTACAACGGTTTTACCTTACGCCCTAGGTTGTATAAATAATAGTCAGTAATTAGACTTTTTTAATCTTAGACAGGTATGACAGGTTAAAATATAGTCAGGTCACAGCTGAGGTGAGTGGAGTAAAGCCATGAGCGAGCTAAAGCAACAAGCAGCAACCGTCACACGCATATTGGCTGTAGACGACGAAGCACAGGTGTTAAGCGCCCTACAACGGGTGTTTCGCGGTGCCGACTTTGAACTCGTTACGGCATCTTCTGGGGCTGAGGCATTAACTAAGCTGGCTGAACAACCGTTCGACATTTTGCTGTCTGATATGCGTATGCCTGAAATGGACGGCGCGACCTTTCTTGCGGAAAGCATGAAAATTCAGCCCGATGCGCGGCGCATTCTACTCACGGGGTATTCCGATCAAGAGAGCACCATACGGGCCATCAATGAAGGGCAGGTTCACCAGTACTTGGCCAAGCCTTGGGACAACCAAAACCTTAGAGACATCATAGTTTCAGAAGCCGTACTCAAGCAGGAGCAAGGCAGCAGCCCCAATGAGGAATATCAGCAGCTAAAAAGCCAAGTGGCGGATGTTGAGGCAGAGTTAGCACAAATGAGCAGCTACGCTGGTCTCGCTAAAGAAGAGCTGCTGAAGCAAGCGAACACCACGATTAAGGTAATCAGTGGTTTAGCCAATCAGCTCTGCCCTACACCGCAAGGCTTTACCGCCAAAGTGATCAGTCACAGCATGGCCATGGGTAAATTATTAAAACTGGAAAAACGCGTCATCAACGAACTGCGCACCGCCGCGTTATTATTCCAGTTAGGCAAACTCATGCTGGATGAAGAACTGCGCAGCAGCAAACCCTACTCCCTTTCGGCCGATCAACGCAAAACCTACGACCGCTACGGGATGCTTGGTGCGGATATTCTGATGCCGATTTCTGGTTTGGATTTTCCGGCTCACTTACTGCGTCATCTAAATGAAAACGTAGACGGTAGCGGCCCTCTAAAACTCAAAGGTAAAACCATTCCCTTAGGGTCGCGGATTTTACGATTAACCGTGGACTTTCAGCAGCTAAGTACAGGGCTACTCGTGAAAGATGCCCTGAGCGCAGATGACGCTTGTGAATATTTATTAAAATATGCGGGCAAGCGCTACGATGCAGCTTTGACGAAACTCTATGTCGCGTTAATTAAAAAACTGGCCAGCTTCCACCCTGACGCTCAGGATAAATTAGTGCTGCCCAACGAGTTACAAGATGGCATGATCGTCAGCCGAGATGTGGTATCTAACGAGGGGATTTTTCTGCTGGCCAAGGGCAGCGAATTAAACCAAGCCTTAATTGGCAAGCTCACCGCCTACCTTGCAGCGAATCCGCAAGAGCTGAATTTGTTTGTACGCAAAGAGGATACCGGCCCAGAAGAAGAATAAAAAACGCGGAGCAAGCTCCGCGTTTTTTATCAGCGAGGAAGTGACGCAACAAACCTTATTCAATAATCACCGGCTCGAAAGACTTCACTAAATCATCCACAGCTTTCATTTGCACGAGGTAAGGCTCTAGCTTATCCAATGGCAACGCGCATGGGCCATCGCATTTCGCTTCGGCTGGGTTCGGATGCGCTTCTAAGAACAGACCTGCAATACCCAACGCCATACCAGAACGTGCCAATTCGAATGCCTGTGCACGACGACCATCGGCAGAATCTGCGCGACCGCCCGGACGTTGCAAAGCATGGGTCGCATCAAAAATCACGGGTGCTTGCTTCTTCATGTCGTCCATGCCCAGCATATCAACCACTAGGTTGTTGTAACCGAATGATGAGCCACGCTCGCACAACATTACCTTGTCGTTGCCCGCTTCGTGGAACTTAGTAATGATGTGACGCATTTCGTGGGGAGCTAAAAACTGTGGCTTTTTCACATTGATCGCAGCACCGGTTTTCGCCATGGCCACAACCAAGTCAGTCTGACGCGCCAAGAACGCTGGCAACTGAATCACATCTACCACTTCGGCCACAGGAGCGGCTTGGAACGGCTCGTGAACGTCAGTGATTACAGGCACATTAAACGTCTTTTTGATCTCTTCAAAAATCTTGATGCCCTCTTCCATACCTGGACCACGGTAAGAATTAATGGAAGAACGGTTCGCCTTATCAAAAGACGCCTTGAACACGTATGGAATACCCAGTTTTTCGGTCACTTTGACATAGTGCTCACAGATCGCCATAGCCAAATCGCGGCTTTCCAGAACGTTCATGTCACCGAACAATACGAATGGTTTTTTGTTGTTTACTTCAATATTTTGAACATTAACCTGTTGGATCATGGTCGGGCCTTAGTGTTCGTGGGTCGAAAAAAGTTAAAAAAGAGAGGCGGGACTATAGCCTAATAACGGTCGCGGAGTCACGGGGATCAAAGCAAACTGTGAGGCATGGCTTTAATTTCAAAAAAGCCGAGCCAGTCCTTTTAACCAAGGCGATTTAGCATCTTCAAAGAAAAGCTTAGGCGAGCGTCGGAATTTACGCCATTTTCGCATAAACGGGCTACCCACTGGTTGGCGCTGTTGCATCCAAAGCACGGCGTTTGCAGCACTAACGTCTGCCACCCATTCGGCCCAATTGCTATATTGCTTCGCGATATACGATTGATACGCGTCAGGCAACTCGGGTAACTGACTCAAGGTTAGATCAAGCGGTTTCTCCGCGCTATATATACCCAACAACGAACAGGCCCAATGCTGCTGGCTTCTTATTGCCTTCAACAAAGTTAATTGAGTGGCTTTATCCACAACTTCACCGGGCATAATGGATTCGTTCAATACAGATTCTGGTTTTAACAAGTACGCCATCCAACCCGGACCAAACCAAGCAGCAAAAAATTGCTGTTGGATGCGATAAAACTCCGCTTCGGAAATATTGCGCACGTCCTCGGTGAGGCCGACTTTAATTGGCTGAACGGTTTCGTCCGCTCTATCACCGCATAAGTCCAAACCTAAGATCGATAGATAAGGGTTCTCAGCCTCACCATGTAACACGCGACGGGCCGTGTGAGCCGCAGACTCAGAGGCCGCCGTGTACGCGTCTTCATCTAGTAGGTGTTCAAGGGCGTCCAACCATCGTGCTTCCGTCGTCACTTGTTGTAAGCCCGCATTGGAATACCCTGCAAAATCGGCCAACGGCGAAGCGACTAACGGCACACCATAAAGCCCTGCCTCCCAAAATTTCAAACCACTTTTGCAAGCGTTGAATGCCGTTGGCACCAAAGGCGCGACACACACCCAGGTATCCGCCATGTGCGACGCTAACAGATCAAAAGGTACTGGAGGCACATGCCGAACTTGAGTCGCATTAACCTCAGGCAGTTCGAAACGCAGCGGCCCTATTACCTCTAGCGTCACATCGGCATGACGATTTAAAAATTCAATTAACGCAGGCTTGAGCAACGCAAAGTCCGCATCGTGATGACTGGTTCCCGGTAAATAACGCAAGACCTTCTGTTCGAAACGCGTTGGAATCGGTACAGCCGATTGTTGAAAAAACCAACGCCTCGGCAATTGATTCGGCACAACATGCACTTTCGCAACAGTGGAAACCTTGTGCACCCAATCGGCTAACGGTTGTGTAGAGACGATGCATTCATCAAATAAATTCAATGCATTTAAATACTGCTGTGATAATTGATGGGCCGTTGTATGCGATAGGGCC
>JBFHVZ010000193.1:0-8124 GCA_041589295.1 Pseudomonadales bacterium | reverse complement strand
GGGGGCTTCTAAAAACGCGGCGACTTTGTTCACCTTGTCGGCTAGTTGAGTTACCCAGCTTGGGCTTAGGGTGCTGCTTTCGATAGCCAGCGTGTTTGGCTTTAGCCCGTACAGCGCGCCGGAATCTGGTTGTAACCAAAGGTCGCGGGATGCGTCGTCGTCGGTGACCATGGCGATCACCACGTCACCGGCATGGGCTGCTGCTTTGGGTGTGGCATGTGTTGTCGCCCCCAATGTTCGCAGCGCGGCCATGGGGTTGGGGGATCGGTTCCAGACGTGTACGTCATATCCGGCTTTTATGAGCCGTTCGGCCATGCGGCTGCCCATGGCCCCAAGCCCTAAAACGCTAATGCTTTGCATGGTTACCCCCACAGTTGGTTAATGTGATTAACGGCGGCTTGCTTGCTGTTGATGAGGGTGTCCGGGTCGGCAGACGCGCCTTCGACCAGCCAGTACTCATCTATGGGCATACCCAAGAAGCCCAGCATGGCGTTGAGGTAGCCGTGTAAAAAATCCATGTCGGCCAGTGCCGGGTCGGAAAACACAGCGCCAGTGGCGGCGATCACGTACACCTTTTTGCCTTGTACCAAGCCGGCAAAACCTTGTTCTGGGTCGTAGCTGAAGGTTTTGTTCACGCGCGAAACTTGGTCGATCCAAGCTTTGAGGGCCGACGGGACATTGAAGTTGTACATAGGGGTGCTGATGACCACGGTGTCGGCGGCGTCGATTTCGGCAATCAGTTGGTCAGACAGTGCGTTGGCGGCTTTGAGTGTGTCGGTGAGGGCGTCCTCTGGGGTGAAGAATCCGGTAATGGTGTCTTCGCTAATATGCGGGATAGGCTGCTTGGCGAGGTCACGCTCGATGACGGTGCCGTTGGGGTGGGCCGTTTTCCAGCGGGTGATTAGGTGGTCGGCTACTTCGCGGCTGTGTGAACCCTGTGAACGGGCGCTGGCTTGAATCATGAGAAAGGTGGGCATGGTCGTTTCCTTTTAGGGTTTTGATTGAGGGTTTTGATTGACAGGCCCACGATAATGAATGCCACATGCGCAATGAATGCGGTAAAGTGCATTTTAAAAATGCAGGATGCGCAATTATGAATTGGCACAATGTTGAACTGTTTGTCGAAGTCATGGGGAGCTTGAGCTTTACCGAGGTCGCTAATCGGCGGGTGGTGGCGCCGTCTTCTGTGTCTAGGGCCATTGCCGCGTTAGAAGCCGAGCTGGGTGTGAAGCTGTTTCAGCGCAACCCAAGGCAAATCACACCGACCGAGGCAGCAGAGGTGTTTTTTCAAAAGGTGGCGCCCTTGGTGAGTGGTTTCGACGAGGCCAGATCGGCGGTGCGCGATGCCGTGGGCGAGCCAAAAGGTGTGCTGCGCGTCAGTGCGCCTGTGGTGTATGCGCAAATGCATTTGGTGCCGTTGTTAGCTCGATTCAGTGCTCAGTTTCCGCAGGTCGAAGTGGAGTTGATTCAGCTGGATCGATTTGTCGATCTTTTGGCAGAGCGCATCGACGTGGCCATCAGGCACGGTGCGCTGTCCGACTCCGGCTATGTGGCCACCAAGCTACATGCCATGCGCTTTGTGTTATGCGCGGCCCCTGAGTATCTCCTTGAGCATGGCCAACCAGACACTCCGCAAGATTTGGTTGATCATGACTGTCTTATTTTTTTGCGCGAAGGTGGCCCTAGCGCGTGGCGTTTTCGAGATGATGCCGGTGCCGTGGCCGATGTTTCGGTCACTGGCCGGTTTCGTTTTAATAATTCTGACACCGTGCGGCAATGTGCGTTGGCGGGCATGGGCATTGCATTGCTGCCCAGTTGGTTGGTGGCGGATGATGTGGCGCAAGGGCGCTTGGTGGCGCTGCTGCCGCAGTATCAAAAGAGCGCTAATAGCTTCGACAGTGCGGCGTGGTTGCTGCAACCCAGTCGGGGCTTTCAGCCATTAAAAAGTCGCGTGTTTATGGATTTTTGCTTAGAACACTTAGCAAAGATGTGAATTCTGGCCAGGTGACCGAGTTGCCAATTGAACCTATTGGGTTAACACCGCACCATCGGCGCACGTCATAAAAATAACAAATTAGTCTCGTGCTGGAAGACCCATGACCCATCGTTATTTCCCCACTTTGTTTATTTTACCTGTGCTGTTTTTAGCAGGCTGCGAGTCTGGCCCCAGCCTGCAAGAGCGGCTTGCCCGCGCTCAGTCGCTGCAACCTGATGACCCCGCGTTAGCCGAAATTTATCAACGCAGTTGTCAGTCGTGCCATACCCTTGAGGCGACAGGTGCGCCACTCACAGGTGACCAGCACGCTTGGTCTGTGCGTTACCAAAAAGGCGAAGCCCATTTGCTCAACAGTGTGATCGAAGGCTTTGGCGGAATGCCGCCGTTCGGTTTGTGTATGGAGTGTACGCCCGAACAGTTTCAACTACTTGTGCGTTTTATGGCGGTGCGATAAGCCCGACATAAGCGATAGCAACCATTCGGCGCTAGCCATCAAAATTACAAAAACAAAAAAGACATTGCCCATGATTTCACGACGTTCTTTGCTTTCTCAGCTTGTTACTGTGGCGGCCGGTACAGCCATCGCGCCTTCTATGACAGTGGCAAATGCATCCAGTGCTGTTGACATGACTGATGCAAAAACCATTGATGCAAATTCGATTGATGCATTAGCCCGTAAAAAAATCCCATGGAAAAACTGGTCGGGTTCGCAAATTTGTTATCCGCAGGCGCGACATGCACCAGCAACGGTTGAGGCGTTGCAAACGTTAGTGCGCGAAGCACAAGGTCGCATTAGGCCGGTTGGATCTGGCCATTCGTTTACTTCGTTGGTACCGACGGATGACACCATTATCTCGGTGAGTCGATTGTCTGGCGTGATTAATCATGACGCGGCAACCCATCAAGCCACCTTATGGGCAGGTACGCGCTTGGGTGATATTGGCGCGCCACTGGCAGAAGCAGGGCAGGCATTGATAAACATGCCAGACATTGACGAACAAACTCTTGCTGGTGCATTGGGTACGGCTACCCATGGCACGGGAGCGGGCATCGGTTGTTTGCCTGCGTTTGTTGAGGGTATGCAAATTGTTTTAGCTAATGGTGACGTTGTCGAATGCGATCGAAACCATAATGCCGATTTATTTAATGCCGCTCGCGTAAATTTGGGGGCATTGGGGATTGTCACGCAAGTACGTATGCAAAATGCGCCTTTGTATCGTTTAAAACGTGAAATGGAATGGTTGCCCATTGAAGATATTTTGCAACAGGCTGATCAACTAGCAGATAACAACCGCAACTTTGAATTTTATTACATCCCGTTTTCTGGTTACGGTTTTGCAGACGTGCAAAACATTACAGACGAACCTGTTTCTTCCACTGAGCGTTTAGACCAAAACGATGGCGCGCAAACCTTAAAAGATCTACGCGACTGGTTGAGTTGGTCGCCAAAACTGCGTGAACTCATTTTAAGTACGTATGCGAAAACCATAGATAAAGAAGTGGTGGTGGCGAATTCTTGGCAAAACTACGCTAGCGAGCGCAACGTGCGATTTAATGAAATGGAATACCACTTGCCGCGCGAAAATATGGCAAAAGCTTTTCGCGAAATTCGCGAGCTGGTTGAGTCGAAATTTCCCGAAGTGTTCTTTCCGTTCGAAGTGCGTTACATAAAGAGCGATGACATTTGGTTGAGTCCTTTCTATGGGCGCGAAACCTGTTCTATTGCGGTCCACCGATTTTATAAAGAAGACTACAAACCTATGTTTAGCGCTGTGGAGCCCATCTTGCGTAAATATCACGGCCGCCCACATTGGGGAAAATTAAACACTTTAACAACGCAAGACCTTAAACCACATTACGCCCATTGGGATGCCTTTAACGATGTGCGTCAGCAGTATGATCCGCAAGGCAAATTTTTAAACCCATATTTAGAAAATCTGTTCGTGGGTTGATTTATGAATAACAGGATCATGGCATGAAACAGCTAAAGTTATCGCGCAGAAAGCTTTTACTAGGCGGTGCTGTATTGGTGGCCGGATCGGCTATGGCATTAAAGCCCAAACAAAACAGTGCAGACTTTCACGATGGATTTTTCAGTGAGCTTAGCCAAGGGTTGGATCGGGCTGGGGTGGCTACCCCTTCGCTGGTGATTGATAAGCATCAGTTGGACGCGAATATAAAAACCTTGGTGGAGCATACACAAGACCGCTTTGATTTTCGAATTGTGGCTAAGTCGTTACCGTCGATTCCATTACTAGCCTATGTAATGGCGAAGGCAGAAACAAAAAAACTCATGGTGTTTCATCAGCCGTTTTTAACTCAAGTTGCGCAAAACTTACCGGATGCCGATGTGCTTATGGGTAAGCCCTTGCCAGTGGCTGCGGCGCAGCAATTTTATTTAGGGTTGGCCGATGCTCAAAATTCGAGACGCAAAGCCTTTGACGATGAAACACAATTACAATGGTTAATCGACTCCCCTAGGCGTTTACTACAGTACAGGCAACTTGCAGAAAGTATCGAGCGACGTTTGAATATTAATATCGAACTTGATGTGGGCTTGCACCGTGGTGGTGTGAACAATCAAGCAGATTTTCTGGCCATGCTGGATGTTATTGAGGCTTCGCCTTATTTACGCTTTGCCGGTTTGATGGGATACGAGCCTCACATTGGTAAGGTGCCGGGCAACCCAATTAAACAGCGTGACCAAGCAATGAACCTCTATCAGGCTTATGTCACATCGGCAGAGACGCACTTAAAGCGCTCTATTCAAAATCTAACGTTAAATGCGGCAGGTAGCCCTACTTACCAATATTACAATGAGGGCGCGTTTCCGATGAATGAACTGAGTGCCGGTTCGTGCTTGGTTAAGCCGCTTGATTTTGACTTGCCGTCGTTGCAGGACCACAGCGCAGCGGCATACATTGCCACGCCTGTATTAAAAGTGCTTAAGCAAACTCAGATTCCCGGCGGGGTTTTAGGAAGTGGCTTGGGTGGTGTGATGTCTTGGTGGAACCCAAATTGGGAGCAAGCGTTTTTCGTTTATGGTGGATATTGGAAGGCTAAACCGGAATCACCAAAGGGCTTGGTGTTGAATCCGGTTTATGGACGTTCGAGCAACCAAGAAATGCTCAACGGTTCGGCGAACGTCCAATTACAGCAGGATGACTGGATTTTTTGGCGACCGACTCAAAGTGAGTCGGTGTTATTGCAGTTTGGCGATTTGCTCTTGTATGAAAACGGTGACATTACTCTGCGTTGGCCAGTGCTGTCATGAGCGCGCCATTCGCCCAAGTAGCGCATTAATCAACACAAAAAGCAGCAATGCCAGTACTGCCAGTAATACAGCGATATAACCAAACAGGAATGGTGCTTTCATTAAAATCGTCATCAGCGATTCTTGATAATAGAAAAACCATTGGTGGTTATCGGGGAACAGCCATATATGAAATGCATAAAATACTTTAACTGGCCCAATGATTAACGTAACGAGTGCGCCTAACGCCATAACGGCAGCAATGGATAGGCTTTGAATACGCACACTGGGCAGGGTAATTTTTCGCATTAAACAGAAAACCGTCATTGCCAACCATACGATGGTCGCAAGACCGCCCACAACGAAAAAAGCATCCACTAAGTTTGCAACGTCGATTAAGTGAATGACTTCGGGTTGACGCAATAAAGTATCAATCTTTTGCCCTTGTGGTGTGTGGTAGGTTAACTCGGCAAGCCCTTCACCTTGTTGATGAATCGCTTGGTTTATGGCAGCGAACAACCTAATGTGTTCGTCTTTTTCGGTGTAATGGAAGGCTCTGCGGAAGCGATTTTGCGGACCAAATTTTTGCACATGCTGCTCGATGTTCATGACTTCGTACAGCGCGCTATAACCAAAGTTCACTTGGGCTAATAATATCCACGCAAGTAAAAAAGCAGCGATTAATCCGCACACACTGTAAAAAGCAAAGCCGATGTTTTTAATCCAAGGCACAGGTCACCACAGCTGATCTAACATAAAGCCGATAGGCTGAGGCAAACTGCGTTTTTTTTCAAGGTAGTGTTGGCCTTTGTGGGTCAAAAGCAACGGTGCCTTAGGCGTTTAGCGAAGGCTGTTCCCGTTTTAGCCAGCGACCAAAACAACGCTTAATGCACTGTGAGAGATTTGGCAGTGCGACGCTGAACAAAATCAACACAATGGCTAAGTACTGAACTGCGCTGATTTGGTCCTGCATATATAAAACCCCCAATATTACAGCCACCACTGGGTTTACCAACGTCAATAGTGACGCGTTGAACACGCCAATCTTACGGATGCCATACAGCCAAATTAAGTAACCAAGCGCCGTGTTTACAATGCTTAGCCAGCCGAGTGTCAGGACCTCGGACGTTTCATAGCGCGGCAGCGCCCCTTCCATGAATAAGGCAAACGGTAAAATGCACAGTGCTCCTGCGATGAGCTGTGTGCCCATAAAGCCAACTACATTGTTTGTCATGCCGTGATGCTGCATCAGCACTGTGGCCAGTGACATCGAAAAAATACCCGTGAACGCAATGACAATGCCCACTGTATCCAAGGTTGCCGGAGCGCCGCTTAATAATATGTACACGCCGTATAATCCCAAACCGCCCGCCAATACCTGCCAAAACTGAGGACGCTCATGAAACAGAACCCAGCGTAAAAGCATCACTTGAATAGGCAATGTTGCCCCCAACGTGGCCACCAAGCTGCCTGGCAAGCGATAAGTGGCGATGAACATACACACAAAAAACACCCCAATATTGAGCGCCCCCATGGCTGCGCCATAGCGGATGTTGTACCACTCCCACTTAATGGGGCGAACAAGCAGCAGCAAGATTCCCGCAGGCAGGGCACGGAAAAATGCATTCCACAGAGGCAAGCCATTATCTAAACCGCTTTCCATGAACACATAGGAGGTGCCCCATAAAATTGGGGCGATCAGGGTAATTAAATACCACATGATGAATCCTTATCTTAAGGTGAAGTATCTTTATGTCGAGATACTTTAGGTTGATTATCGCTTAAGATCAAGTATCTTTACGTAAAGATAAAAGCAAGGCACTTGCCAGATGACTTCCAAGAAAGACCACGTGGACAAAGCACGGGACCAGTGGGCTGAGGTTCGGCCTGAGCTAGACACCCAAACCATGGGGGTCATAGCACGTTTATACCGTTATCAGTTTTTGGTTGATAAAGGCTTAAACCAGCTTTATCGCGAGCACGGCATTAACTTTGGAGAGTTCGATGTCATCGCTACGCTTAAACGAAATCGAACACCGTTGACGCCTACCGAGCTGATGGCCAGCTCTATGTTGTCGTCTGGGGCCATGACCAATCGGTTGGACAAACTTGAGCAAGCGGGACTGGTACAGCGCGAGCACAGCAGCGAAGACCGCCGCAGTGTGCGTGTGAGCCTGACCGAAAAAGGCGAGGCCTTAATTGATAACCTTGTGCCCTTGCACTTGGAGACTCAACAAACATTACTGGCTGGCTTAACCCAAGACGAGCAGACCACCTTAGCTGAATTGCTCAAAAAAGCCTTAACAGGGGTGCGGCACGAATTGTAAAAATTGGCTAATGAATTAGATTGATTGTGCATATCTTCACTGATTTAAACCATGGAGCAGCTAAACTATAACGGCAATGGAGGCTGCATCATGTCTAACGCATCAGAATCAAAACAGAATAAGAAGATTGTGATTTCTCTATCCATCAAAATTACCTTACTGCTGGGCACACTGTTAATGGTCATTAATCAGTGGACCGAATTCATGCAAGGCGACACCGTACAATGGGTGCCAACTGTGTTGACCTACCTTGTCGTGTTTTTGTTTGTCTATGGATTTCAGGCATGGCAACAGAAGCAGCAAGAAAAGCAGGGCGATGATGTAGCCGAAGGGTTCGGTGGTCAGGTTTCGCCGCAACATATCAACGCATTGTACAAACAAGCTATGATTGTTGAGCGCAACGCACATAAGGCGAATGCGGCGTTTAACCACCAACTAAAAACCATTCATCAGTTAATCGAACGTACGCAGCAGCTCGACAACAGCGCCGATTTTGAGCAGTCCCATACTGAGTTGGTGTACGAGCTGCAACAGCTCGAAGCGCGCAT
>JBFHVZ010000192.1:0-8131 GCA_041589295.1 Pseudomonadales bacterium | reverse complement strand
TGAGCTATATCAGCGCACTACTGGAGCGGGTAGCGGGAATCGAACCCGCATCATCAGCTTGGAAGGCTGAGGTTCTACCATTGTACCATACCCGCAAAACCTTAAAGGCCAACCTAACTTGAGATACTGCTTTAAGATTTGCCTGAAATTCTGGTGGTGGGGGCTGGATTCGAACCAGCGAAGCTTTCGCGTCAGATTTACAGTCTGATCCCTTTGGCCACTCGGGAACCCCACCAAATTGTGCCGCGCATTCTGCCGTCACCGCTTTTGAGTGTCAAGTAATTTTCTTTAGAAATTACGGACTTACGTGAGACTTGCGCTCGCTTGTACGACCAATGGCGCGTTCAAGCGGGCGCGAACTATAGCGAAGTTGTGATTGGCTGGCAACGGTCTAATGAAGGGAAATGGAATTAATTGCGAAGAAATAAACTGATGTACTTAAGGGCAGCGAATCTGCTGCCAACCTAAATCTTCTTGACCGCCACTTAATTTGGCTTGCATGGACTCTGTCATATCTACGCCACTGTCCAATGGAGCAATCACCCAGTATTCGGTTCGGGTGCGATCCAAGGTTTTAATTTCGGGTTCGATTTGTTTTTTCTTAAGACTGGCCACTAACCTGTCGACTGATTCTTGCTGAGAAAACAAGCCCAGCGAAATGCCATTTTCCAAGTCGCCTTCGGTAATGATGTAGCTGTCGATATTGCGACGCTGTAACTCTTTAAGCTTACGCAATGCCTGTTTTTTATTTGGTAGCGGCGGCAGATAAACCCAAAACTCTTTCTTGAGCAGCTTTTCTCGCCCTTGCACTTGCGCTTTGATATCCAGCGCCAGCATGCGGGCATAAACATGCTTTGCGTCCAATTCGGTTGCAAAGCTACCAACCGCCCAGCAGGTTTGCTGGGTTGGACTTTTAACAGCAGTCGGTTTTTTGCTGGCAGGGGCAGCCATCTCGCTTAATAAAACCAACTGTGTCGCTGACTTAGGGGAATTCAACGTAACTGCTTGTTGTGGTTGAACGGGCGCATCCACTTTGGATAGCTCATACCCCAAGTAAGCCAAGTTCATCAGTAGTAAAGAAATAAATACCCAGCGCATGTCGATTTAGTACCGTAATCGTGCCGCAATAATGCCGTTATTCGTATTGTTATAATTCGGATGAGAAGTAAACCGTCAGACCATTAAGCACTAAATCCGGTTCCAAGACTAGCGACCGGTTCAACAATGGCTCAAGCCGTTGCGCATCACCACCGGTTAGCCAAATTCGGGCTTTTGGATGTACTTGCGCTTGCTGTTCAAGCCAACAGCACACCATATCCAATATCCCGTGATCCAAACAGGCTTGAGTTGTTTGACCCGGTGTGCGCCCAATGAGCCAATCTGTTTCGGCCTTTACTTGCTGAGTATTGCCTAACAGGCTGCTTTTCATCAGATGTAATCCAGGGCAAATATAGCCGCCTATGTGTCGATGATCTTGGATGACATCAAGTGTAATTGCCGTGCCCGCGTCGATCACAATATGCGCTTCGTCAGGAGCGGTGCTATATGCCGCCAACATAGCGAGCCAACGATCAACCCCCATGCGTGTGACATCCGCATAACTGTTCTTCAATCCGGCTTGGTCTTGCTGTGATTGTGCAAACTGCGACTGAGGAAACTGAGAGCGAATCCATTGGTTTTGTTCCTGATGAACTGAGCTGACCCAGCAGGTTTCAATGGCTTGCTTTTGCGCCGCCAGCCAGCCATTCATCTCGGCGACTTGGCCCTGCAAATCTGCACCGCGTTTTACCACCTGCTCATCCGCAATGAGTCGCCACTTGATTCGCGTGTTACCCGCATCCAACTCAAGACGCATTAGACTGTTGCTCCATCGTCTTTTACTTCACGCAGACTCACTTCGCCGGCATTAAAATATTGCATGCCTTCCTCTGTCTCCAACGCCAGCTCTCCGATTTCGTTGACGCCGCGACAAATGCCCCGCACAGAAGATGAAGGCAGAATTAAACTCACGGTTTTGCCATCAAACGCGTTGACGCTATTCCATTCGTCTTTTAACGGTGCAAAGCCGTCTAGCGTAAAACGCTCGAGCATTTGGGTAATGTGTTCAATGACCTTGGCGGTCACCGTATTACGCATACCCACCACGGTTTTCTTGCCTAAGGCCTGAGCCAAGCCAATGGCATTTTGGTCGATTCGTGCCTGATCCTGCACGCGCCAGTCGAGGTTCAAGCCCATACCAATCACCACCTGACAAGCATCGGTTACAACACCCGTGAGCTCTATAAGAATGCCGCCAAGCTTGTGTTCACCCTGAATCAGCACATCGTTAGGCCATTTTAAGCCTACACCTTCCACCTTCAATTCGACTAATGCGCGCTGAACTGCTAAGCCCACAGCAAGACTTAAACCCTGCAATTTGGCGATACCATCAAACGGCCACAAAATCGAAAAATACAAATTGCGGGCAAAGGGGCTCACCCACTGACGTCCCCGTCGACCACGGCCAGACGTTTGCATTTCGGCGAAGCAAATTTGTTTACTGGGTCGGCCCTCCAATAAGCCCGCTCGGCGCATGAGCTCATCATTGGTGGAATCCAAACTTAAAAACAGATCCACCGCATCAAAAGCCGCAAACGGAAACCCAGCTTGCGCCAACGCTTCGCGGTCTAACAGCTCCACCGCTTCGGGTAAGCGATAGCCTTTACCTTTGACCGAATGCAGCGGGACGTTCATGTCTTCGAGTTTTTGCAATTGTTTCCAAACGGCGGCGCGGCTAATGCCGAGCGCTTGGCCAAGTGCCTCGCCCGAATGAAATTGCCCGTCCGCTAAAAGCGTCATCAAATGCTGATTCATAACACGCACACGCCCATTGAAATGTGGCGGCATTCTAACGGGTTTAAGGCAATGGATAAATGCAGCAGAAAGAGGCTATTGAGAGATGCCTGTAACAGCACAGTTAAAAGTGCTGGTAACCCTTCGCCAAGGTTTGGTAGGTAGCAGGCAGATGTACTTGGTGTTTAAACAGGTTCGTCAAGACGTTCGTCGACGCATTCGCTGAGATATTCGTCGAGGCGTTAGCTGAAGCCACCACGACGCCCACTTCAACACAGTCCGCCGGTACGGCAACGCCGCTTGGTAACGTAAACGCCAGTTGATAATCATCACCACCGCCCAGAGCATAGGCCTGCGCTTGCGGCCTATCGCAATGTTGCAACAAGGCGTGAGAGAGCGGCAGCTTTTCAGGGTCGATCTGCATACTGACTTGGCTGGCCTGACAAATATGATTGAGGTCTTGCACTAGGCCGTCACTAACGTCCAAGCAACTGGTCGCTAAATCTCGCAATGTTTGACCCAGTTCGATTTGGGGTAACGGCTGCCAAAATGCGCTGGCCAACGCGTGATGGGTTTGCGGATCGGACAAAACAAACGGCAGCGCCGCTGCGCCATCGCCCAAGCCACGGGTTTGATTGGCCGTCACACACACGCGATCCCCGACTTGCGCACCAGATCTAGTAAGCGCTTTTTGTTTCGGCACTGTGCCATGCACTTGCAGGGTCAACACCAGCACAGAACTTTTGGTGGTATCGCCACCGATCAACGGGCATTGGTAGCGCTGTGCAATTAAGGCTAAGCCTTCGCTGAATTCGCGCAGCCAATTCGCATCTTGCTTTAACGTCTGCGGCAAGGAAATCGCCAAGGTAAATCCAATGGGCTTCGCGCCCATGGCGGCCAAGTCACTCAAGGTTACGCACAATGCACGGGTGGCAATATCAAATGCCCGCGCCCCTTTCGGAAAGTGAACCTCTTCCACCAAGGTGTCGATGGACATACACAATTGCTGATCGGCAGGCACAGACACGATGGCGCAATCATCGCCAATGCCGAGATCAACTTGCGGATGCGAAAAGCTAAGTGATGATGTATTGAAGTAGTTTTGAATGAGGTCGAATTCGTTCATATTATTTTTGTTCGCGGCAATTTTTGTCATCGCCAGAATCCGACCTTTTATAGACGTGCTACGCGCGTTTAATTTAACGTCTCGTTAATTAACGCTTAGTAATTTCCACAACGCGTACTTGCTGAGCCAGTTTGTCCAGCGCACCGTTAATGAAACGATGGCTTTCGTTGGCACCAAATTTTTTCGACAGCTCAACGCTTTCATTGATGATGACTTTATAAGGCACATCAATGCGGTGTTCCAATTCGAAGGCCGCCAAACGCAAAATCGCTTTTTCTACAGGCGTCACTTCTTTTAACTCACGACTTAGACAAGGCATCAGTTTTTCGTCTAAATCGCCCACAAACTTGGGTACACCGCGCAAAATGTCACGGAAGTATTCCATGTCCACATGCTTCATGTCGTTGTCGGCAATAAATTCAGCTTCAATGGTGGCCAAGCTCGCGCCGGCCATGTCCCACTGATACAACGCCTGCATCGCAAAGTGACGAGCTTTGCGACGGGCCGCCGGATTTGGGCGGCCACTCTTGTCTTTACGGGGAAGCGCTTGGTCGCTCATTAGGCCTCCAACTGCTTCAACAGGCTTACCATTTCGTAAGCAGACAAAGCAGACTCTTCACCCTTGTTACCCGCTTTGGTGCCGGCACGTTCGATGGCTTGTTCAATGGTGTCCACAGTCAGGATACCGAAAGAAACAGGAATACCTGAATTCAATGCAATTTGACCCAGACCTTTTGCCGCTTCGCCAGCAACGTAATCAAAGTGCGGGGTAGAACCACGAATAACCGCACCCAGAGCGATTACCGCATCGTACTTACCAGACTCAGCCAGCTTCTTAACCACTAATGGCACTTCGAATGCACCTGGGCAGCTCACCAAGGTAATGTTGTCTTCTGGAATACCGTGACGGGTCAAACCGCGCACCGCACCGTCCACTAACTTATCAACCACAAACTCGTTCCAAGTGGTTTCAACAATGGCAAATTTCGCTTCCAGTGCAGTGAAAGATCCAGCAATTTTTTTCATGATTTTATCCAACTAAATTTATTAACTTAATTCTCATTCATCAAAGACGCTTTCATTCACTAAAAGCGTCATCGAGGCCGCTAAGACAAGGCAAAAACTTTTTTAAGCGAGGCGCATAGCTCCGCTATGTAACGAGCTGAAAAAAGTTTTTAACGCGGTATTTGCGTTCGCCGCTCTTCGAGTAGCAACGCAGATAGCTTTTTAACCCTTAACCTTCGAACGGGAGATATTCGACAACTTCTAAATCAAAGCCCGAAATCCCCGCAAACTTCATCGGGCTGCTCAGCAAACGCATCTTAGTCACACCCAAGTCACGCAAAATTTGTGAGCCCGTACCAATGGTCACGTAAGCACCAGAGCTGTCCACGTCTGTGGTGCGCTGTGGTTTTTGGCGACCAAAAAAGGTTTCGATGGAGGTGGCAATGTTTTCACGCTCACCGGCATTAAGCATAACCAAGGCACCGGCTTCGCTTTCGGCGATGGTTTTCAGCGCATTGCTCATGGACCAACTGGTGCTGTCTTCTTTCAACGCACCTAACACGTCACGCAAAATCTCGGCGGCTTGTACGCGCACGGTTGGCAATACCGTTTGTTTGATGTTGCCCTTGGTGATGGCCAAGTGAGTATCGCGGTTAATGGTGTCCTGATACACGTGCAAATCGAAATCGCCGTAAACGGTTTTCAGCTTATCTGTGCTGATTTTTTCGATGGTTTGTTCGTTGTTCATGCGGTAGTTAATCAGGTCCGCAATGGTGCCGATTTTCAAACCGTGTTGCTGTGCAAATTCTTCTAGCTCAGGACGACGCGCCATGGTGCCGTCTTCGTTCATGATTTCCACAATGCAAGACGCGGGCTGCATGCCTGCCAAACGGGCAAGATCACAACCGGCTTCGGTATGACCAGCACGGCTCAATACACCGGCTGGTTGCGCGCGCAATGGAAAAATATGACCCGGCTGCACAATGTCTTCTGGTTTGGACATTGGGCTTACCGCTTTTTGTACGGTCAGTGCGCGATCCGCTGCACTGATACCTGTGGTCACACCTTCGGCCGCTTCGATGGAGACAGTAAACGGCGTGCTGAATTTAGAACCGTTGCCAGACACCATGGACGGCAGGCCTAAATAATCACAGCGGTCTGGCGTCAGCGTTAAACAAATCAAACCACGGGCTTTGGTGGCCATGAAGTTGATGATTTCGGGCGTGACTTTTTCCGCCGCCACAATTAAATCACCTTCGTTTTCGCGGTCTTCGTCGTCCATTAGGATGACCATTTTGCCTTGACGAAAATCTTCTAAAATTTCTTCAATCGTATTTAAAGCCATAATTCTTCTCTTCCAGTGCCGACTCTTTTACAAGGGGTCGGCAGCGATTATCGCGAGCATGGCTCGCGCCTACGGAGCTGCTTGTGCGTTAGGCAAAACCGTGTTCAGCTAAAAAACCTTCCGTTAATGATTCGGTTTTTTGCTGTTGTTGGCCACTGATTAAGCGTTCTAAATAGCGTGCCAGTAAATCCACTTCCAAGTGTATTTTGCGTCCTGTTTGAAACCCGTACAGCGTGGTTTCTTTTGCGGTGTGCGGCACGATGTTGAGTTCAAACACCGAACCGTGCACAGCATTAACCGTGAGGCTTACGCCATCCACGGTAATGGAACCTTTATGGGCAATGTATTTGGCCAGTTCGTTAGGGGCGGCGACGCTAAAACGAATGGAGCGCGCGTCTTCTTCGCGCTTAACAATTTCACCCAAACCATCCACATGACCGCTTACCAAGTGACCGCCTAAGCGCGTGGTTGGAGTCAGTGCCTTTTCGAGATTAACGCGATCGCCCACTTGTATGTCATGCCAGCGCGTGTGGGCCAATGTCTCGTTGCTGATGTCCGCCCAAAAACCGGCTCCGGTTAAGCGAATCACAGTTAGGCAAACGCCATTGACCGCGATGCTGTCGCCCAGTTTTACGTCGGCTAAATCCAATGCGCCGGTTTCAATTTCCACCAACAAGTCACCGCCCTTGGGTTGCTTGCTGCGCACGGTGCCGATTGCTTCGATAATGCCTGTGAACATGTTTTTACTTCTTAACTGCGCGATTCAAAACCATAGATCAAACGTAAGTCCTGACCTATTTGCCGTACGTCTTTCAGTAACAATTCTTTTTTCTGCGCCATCTGTGTCAGCGGCAGATCAAGCAAGGGGCGCGCATCGCTGCCCATTAAACAGGGCGCCATATAAACCACCAGCTCATCCACCAGCCCTTGCGCCACAAAGGCGCCAGCCAATGTGGCACCAGTTTCCACCAGTACTTCGTTGCACTGGCGCGCGGCCAACTCAGTCAGCAACGCGGTTAAATCTAAACGACCATTCGCTTCTGGCAGTCTGAGCAACTGCGCTTCTGGCAGGGCCAGTTGCGTTTGCTTGCCGGTGGCCACCAGTGTTTGTCCCGCTTGCTTTAATATTTTCGCCGACGCTGGGATACGCCCTTGTCGGTCTAACACCACGCGCAATGGCTGTTTTTCGCAGGCCAATTTGCTCGCGGCTTCTTCTAAGCCTAGCTCGCCCTCACGCACAGTCAGGGACGAATCATCCAACAAAATGGATTCAATGCCGGTGACAATGGCACTGCTGCGAGCGCGCATTTTTTGCACATCGGCGCGGGCGCTGGGTCCCGTAATCCATTGGCTTTCGCCGCTGGCCATGGCGGTGCGACCATCCACACTCATGGCCAGTTTTAAACGCACAAACGGCATGCCGGTTTGCATGCGTTTGAAAAAGCCGGGATTCAACGCCCAAGCTTCGTCACCCTGCACACCACACTCGACCTCAATGCCAGCGCTGCGCAATATTTCAAACCCTTTGCCCGCCACCTGTGGATTCGGGTCTTCCATGGCGCAGACCACGCGGGCGATGCCTGCTTTCACCAACCCTTCGGAGCAAGGCGGCGTAAGGCCGTAATGACTGCACGGCTCCAACGTCACGTAGGCGGTGGCTCCGCGCGGATCGTGGCCGCGTGCTTGCGCATCTGCCAAGGCGTTGACCTCGGCGTGGCCTTCACCGGCGCGAATGTGAAACCCTTCGCCGATGATTTGATTGTCTTTTACTAGCACACAGCCCACCCGTGGGTTTGGGTCTGTGCTGTACAGTCCGTGACGCG
>JBFHVZ010000191.1:0-8137 GCA_041589295.1 Pseudomonadales bacterium | reverse complement strand
GCTAGACCTATGGAACACCGCCAAACCCTTTATGGAAGAGTGGATGAATCAGCGCATGGGTCCTAAATACCTGTGGCAAGAACTCAAACGCCAAGCGCCCGCGTGGATTCAACACGCGCCGCACATGCCCGAGTTAGTGCGTGAAACTCTTACTCAAATCACTCGCTATCCAGAGGAACAAGCCAAGGTGGAAGGCCAGATTCAGGGCCTAAAACAGCAAATGGCGGTGCAAGCGGAACGTGCCAAGCAACGGGCGTTGGGCATTATTGTAGCGGCCGCCGGCTTGGTTGGCCTGCACACCCCGTTATGGTGGCCTTCTGAGGTGAGCTTCGCCTTCCTCGCGGGTGGCCTGCTGTGGCTGGTGCTGCGCGGTTAAGCCCCCGCTGGCTGGCCGCTGAGGTCAGCCGACATGATCTGTCTCAAAGTGAGACCCATTCTCCTTTATTCCCTACCGCTTGCGAGTGTTGCCAAACGAGCAATTGCTGTATGCTTGGCAGCATTGTCGAGAGCATCCGGCAAGCCTACCCGCTGTGGTATCGATTTATTCAAGGTGCTCTGAGTTACGAGTCATTATGAGCGAAGTACTGTCCGAACTGGGTCAAATTCTAGAAGCGCGTAAGTCTGCCGATGCAGACTCTTCCTACGTTGCTAGCCTTTATCACAAAGGCCTGAATAAGATTCTGGAAAAGGTAGGCGAAGAAGCCACCGAAACCATCATCGCCGCGAAAGACGCGAAAATCAGCGGTGACAATTCAGACGTCATTTACGAAACGGCCGACCTTTGGTTCCACACACTGGTCATGCTGGCCGAGCTGGGAGAAAGCCCAGACGCCATCCTTAACGAACTTCAACGTCGCTTTAATCTTTCCGGATTGGAAGAGAAAGCAAACCGCAACAAATAGACGGTAGGCTGACCCATGAGTGACTGCATCTTCTGTAAAATCATCGCTGGCGACATTCCCGCCAACAAGGTCTACGAAGACGATCAGATTCTGGCGTTTAAGGACATTGCCCCAAAGGCGGATACTCACCTTTTGGTTATTCCTAAACGACATATTACCAACCTCACCACTGCGGCTGAGGAAGACTGGCCGGTGATCCATCACCTGCTAAAGAAACTCACACCCATCGCACAGGAACAAGGTGCCGAAGGCTTCCGCGTGATCACCAACAATGGTGAACAAGGCGGGCAAGAAGTTTTCCATATGCACTGGCATATTCTGGCGGGCAAAAATCTGCCTGGGTTTTAATTGAACGATTTACACCGATAAGCGGAGGCTTTCATGTTTGGCGGCATTAGTATTTGGCAATTGTTAATCATTCTTGGCATCGTCATTCTGATTTTCGGTACTAAGAAATTACGCACTCTGGGTGGCGATTTGGGTGGCGCGGTAAAAGGCTTTAAGAAAGCCGTTTCTGAAGAGAAACCCGCCGAACCTGAAAAACTGGAGTCTAAAGAACAGGACGCCACCTTTGCTGAAAAAACCACTCAGCAAAAAGACAAAGATAAGGTTTGATCTTTCACCTGTAGGAGCGTGCTCGCTGTTGCTGATACCAAAATGCGTATCCAACCAGCGTGCGCGCTCTTACCGTTTGTGACCTACGCATATGTTTGATATTGGCTTTTCCGAGTTGATGCTGGTTGGCGTCATCGGCTTAATCATTCTGGGACCAGAGCGCTTACCCAAAGCGGCGCGTGCCATTGGCTTGGTGATTGGAAAAATGCGCCGAACCATGAGTGGCATTCAACAAGAGATTGAGCAAGAGTTACGCACACAAGAGCTGCACGAAAAAATGAAAGACCCCATGGCGACGTTTCGCGATGAGGTGAAAGAAGTTGAAAACAGCATTCTTAACCAGCAACAGCAAGCCGCCGATCAGGCGCAAGCGCAAGCTAATGTTCAGTCCACTACAGAATCACTATCAACCGATTCCTTGCACGCAGAAGCGCACAACGACGGCCCTGAATTGACCGGCAAAACCGGTACGCAAGATAAGCAGTCCTAATCATGTCAGAGCACAATTCTTCGCAAGACAACGCCATGCCAGAGCAGCCACTCATTAGTCACCTAATAGAGCTACGCAATCGCCTGCTGAAAAGCATGTTGGTGATCCTAGTGCTGTTCGGCTGTTTATATGCCTTCTCCAACGAGCTGTATCTACTTGTCTCCGCACCGTTAGAGCGTTTGCTTCCAGAAAACAGCAGCATGATCGCCACGGGCGTTGCGTCACCATTTTTAGTGCCGTTTAAATTAACTTTGATTGCCGCCGTTTTCATCGCCGTGCCGTTTGTGTTGCATCAGGCCTGGTCGTTTATCGCGCCTGGTTTGTACAAACATGAAAAACGCTTCGGCATTCCGTTGTTGGTCAGCAGCATTGTGTTGTTTTATTGTGGTATCGCGTTCGCCTATTTTGTGGTGCTGCCACTGGTGTTTGGTTTTTTCACCAGCATGGGTCCAGAAGGTGTGAATTTTTTACCGGACATTAACAACATTTTGAATTTCATCTTGAAGATTTTCATGGCCTTTGGCATCGCTTTTGAGATACCCATTGCCACCTTTCTGATGATTCAAACCGGTATTACCACGGTGGAAAGTCTAAGCGAAAAGCGCCCATATATTTTCGTGGGGTGCTTTGTGATAGGCATGCTGGTGACACCGCCGGATGTGATTAGCCAAACCATTTTAGCTGTGCCCATGTGGTTGCTGTTTGAAGTCGGTTTAATCATGGGTCGCCTCACCAAAAAAGACGAAGAGGAGTCAGATAATGTTTAATTCCAGAGCGTTAAAACCCATTTCTTTCGCTTTAGGCTTGGGCTTAGCCATGCCCAGCTTGGCCGCAGACTTTATGCAAGGCATGTTCAAGCGCGCTGATGACTCCCGCCTACAATATCAATTACGTGCTGGTTATGGTGCCGGCGGCGATAGCATCGGACCTAAAGTGGACGACGCCTACGCCCAAGACCAAGTGTCCGCGGGTAACGGCCTCATGTTCGGAGCGGGTGTACGCTACGCGCTATCACCAGCCCTACCTTTGACTGCAATGCCACTGTTTGTGGAGTCAAACATTAACATCATGATAGACGCGGCTCATTCCAGCGAAACCGATGTCAGCTTTATCCGCTACCCATTCGATGTATTACTCGGTACTGAATACAAACAATGGCGTTTCGCCGCTGGATATACTCGCCACATTAACCCCAAGCTCGAAATCCAATATAGCGAAGACGACAATGGCTTCGATAAAGAAACCACGTACGAAAAAACCTACAACGATGCCGATGGCCAAGTGGTCGAAGTTAGTTATGGGTTAGGTAAGATTGATGCCAATATTCGCTACACACAAATTGAATACGATTTTGCGGGCGTTAAAGTAGATGGTTCTGGCGTGGCATTAAGCGTCATGTTGCGCTTTTAAGTCCGGCATAACATTAATTAAGGCGACCCCTGAAAAGCGGTCGCCTTTTTTGTGTTTATTATTCTTCTTCTACCAGTACCCATATTTCCTGCACAGCAGAATCATAGTAAGTCTCTACCACGCGGGCTTTAACCTTGGTATTAACTTCTTGAATGGTTTTTTGATCCATTTGCGAACTATTGCCACTGCTGCCGGCGGTTTCGGTCAATACCGAATAGTTACTTAATGTCACCCCTTTGCGTCTAGCAATTTCAATGCGGGCGCGGGTAATGGCGCATTCTTTTTGTTTATATTTGCCTAGGGCATGAGGGCCACAATGACCAACGGCTTGGTCTCGATTTGGATCTTGAATCCAACTGGGTCTTGAACTGTTTGATGCACATGCCGTCATAAACAGTGTTAAAACGGTCGCGAGCGTGAAGAAAGTAGCGTTTTTCACATTCCGTTGCATGAATGCCTCTAGTCAGAAAACGGGGAATTGGTTAAGGTTACGGCCACTTTAACCAGAAATTCCTTCAAGGAGAAGAAGATGGCCCTTACTAAATTATTCCCTAAAGCTGCTCTAACCGGCGCACTTGCTTTGGCACTGACCGGCTGTTTCGGTGGCGGTTCTAAAGACGTTGCAGACTGTACCTTCCCAGACGCACCAGAAACGGCTGCTCCAGGTTGGGTATGTGACGAGCCTGTAGAAGGACTGGCAGTATCTGCCGTAGGTGCAGCTGACAAATCCGCCGCTGGCATCAACTTCATGAAGCAACAAGCCGCTGCTGCAGCTCGTGTTCAATTAGCACAAATGATGAAAGTACAAGTGCAAAACATGGTTAAGCAATACGCCGAAACCACTGGCGTTGGCGACAGCGAAACTGTAGACATGGTGAACAGCTCTGTAACCAAGCAAATCACTAACGAAACATTAGTAGGCACTCGCATCTACAAAACACGTAAGAGCCCAAATGGCAGCCTTTACGTTCTGGTTGGTCTAGACGACCAAGCAGCTTCTAAGATTCATGAAACTGCGTTGAAAACGTCCATGAACAACGAGAAAGCCCTGTGGCAGAAGTTCCAAGCGGGCAAAGCTCACGATGAACTGGCCGCTGAAATTGCGAAGATGAACCAGTAATTCCTAGCTTAGTATTCGAGGTTTCGAGTACGCGCCTAACAAAACCGCCAACGGCAACGTTGGCGGTTTTTTTATTTACTCAAAAACGACCGACACCGCGATCAATAAATTCGGTTTGCAGTCTGTGGTTCCCCACAGGCACCCCGTTGCTGGTTTCGCCTGTGTAATTGGCCGAAGGAATATTAAAGAACGCACCTTTTACCGTTTGCACTTCAGACTCCCCCGCTCCCACATTACCCCAGCTCATGTTGCGACTTTGAAACGATAAGAAAAACCCTTTTACCGGATCATACTGCTGCGATGCGTTGGGTGTGCCGATATAGAAACTCTTAAACTGAGATAATGGTGAACACACACTTTCTTGACTACCACCCCCAGTTTGCAACTCGCAATTATTGGTAGGCACGTAATAAAACTCTTCTCCACCTATGATAGGGATCACATGCCAAGGATTATAAATCTCGGCAATGGTGCCATTGGGCAACCCTATGGTGTTAGCCCGTATCGGATCAGGATTGCCCTGATCATCCACTAACACTGCTTGTCCACTAACGGTTAAAGGCAACTGTAACGGCAAACGAAAAATAGTACTTTGCGCCTGAAATTCGTATTCGCCAGAAAACGCTAAATCAATATTACCGGTGAAACTGCTGGCGTCGAATGAGATGGAGCCGCGCACTTCGTCAAATCCGAAACGCATGCCGACTACATCATGGTTGCCGTTTTGTTTATCTATGGCAAATTCAAGGTAAGGGTTACGCATTTCAAAAGGCACAAAGGTTTGGTCTTCCACATGGCCTAGCGAAAAGTTTGATAGCGCAATATCTGCTGCGGCAGCTTCACCCGCGCGCACATACTCGCCATACACGACTTCATCGGCATTGAGTTGAACTTTGGCATCTAGTCCAAAATTCACGCGGGTGTAATCCAAATTATTCTGCTGGTATTGGTCGATGGTAATAAATGCTTGACCGTCGGTGGCCGCTAACTCTTCATCTGATAAGGGCAACATATTTGCCGAAACTGAGTTTGAAAGTAAAAGTACACAGCACACGCAGCAATAAGGGCTTGCACGATTCATAAGAAATCCTTTTCTTAAGCGTTCGGGCGTCGAATTCTCCAACATCTTCCTAACGAGAAACAGGCGGTTAACGCCAATCCACGCACTTTATCTAACCCGTCACAAAACCCGCTCAGCCAGCTGTATGAGTAATGTTTTTGCCCCGTGCAAACCTAACAAAAAAGTCGTTTGTTTTTTTCATATCTTAGTCTGAGGTTTTTCTAACACTTAGCGTTACTGGCATTTAGATTTACGATTTTCTACGGAGAGCGTTAGAACTGCGACAACAAAAAATACAGACATAAAAAAACGCCGTTGTTTTCACAACGGCGTTTTCGTTTTGCGCTGTTTGCGATTCAGCTGAGATTAGATCTCAAAGCTGTGACGCAATACGATGGTTTCCTTGCGGTCTGGACCGGTGGAAATAATATCGATTGGCGCGCCGATGGCTTTTTCCACAAACGCAATATAGTCACGGGCGTTTTGTGGCAGGTCTTCTAGCTTCTGTGCGCCCACAGTGCTTTCTGTCCAGCCTGGTAGTTCTTCGTAAATCGGCGTGATTTTTTCGAACTGGTCTGCACTTGCAGGTACGTTCATACGGTTACCGTTGGCGTCTTGATAACCCACACACACTTTAACGGTTTTCAGACCGTCTAAAACGTCTAGCTTGGTTAAACAGATGGCGTTTACTGAATTAACACGAATGGCGTGTTTAACCAGTGCCGCATCGAACCAACCACAACGACGGGCACGACCAGTGGTGGTACCACGTTCATGACCCACGGTAGACAGGTGCTCGCCTACTTCATCGAACAGTTCCGTTGGGAATGGGCCAGAGCCTACACGGGTGGTGTACGCCTTGGTGATACCCATGATCTGATCCAGATACAGTGGGCCCACGCCAGAACCACAGGCCACACCACCAGCAGTGGTGTTAGATGAGGTTACGAACGGGTAAGTACCGTGGTCGATGTCCAACAAGGTGCCTTGTGCGCCTTCGAACATGATGTCGCCACCTTGTTCGCGAATGGTGTGCACTAGGTCAACCGCATCCACAACGATGTCTTTCAACTGGTTGGCCCAGTCCTGACACGCAGCCAAGGTTTCCTCGTAGCTGACTTCGTCAACGCCGTAGTAATTTTTCAAAGAGAAGTTATGGAATTCCAACACTTCTTTTAGTTTGTCGGCAAATTCAGGCTGGTACATGTCGCCAACACGCAGACCGCGACGGCTTACTTTGTCTTCGTACGCAGGACCGATACCACGACCAGTGGTGCCGATTTTGTTATTGCCGCGTTTGATTTCGCGCGCCTGATCCAGTGCAACGTGGTAAGGCAGAATCAACGGACAAGCGTGAGATAAACGCAGACGTTCCATAACTGGTACGCCACGCTCTTCTAATGCGCGAACTTCTTTTAGCAAGGCGTCAGGTGCTACCACCACGCCGTTACCGATGATGCATTGTACGCCTGCGCGCAAAATACCAGATGGAATTAGGTGTAATGCGGTTTTCACACCGTCGATTACCAGTGTGTGGCCCGCGTTGTGGCCGCCTTGGAAGCGAACTACTGCGGTGGCTTTTTCGGTGAGAAGGTCAACGATTTTACCCTTGCCTTCGTCACCCCATTGAGTACCCAGTACTACGACGTTCTTACCCATGATTTGCTTGACGCTCTTTAAATTAACAATCGATTAAACAGGTTCAACAACCCACTGGCCACCTTGGGCGACCAGCACGGAAGTGCAGCCATGGGCTGCGGCGGTATCTTCTGACGATAGCGCACAAATCACGCGCTTGCCCTGAGCACGCAGAGCCTGAACCTGTTGCCACAGGTTGGAATCGGCATCGGCGGGAGCGAAGATAGAATCAGACGCAGCAGCGCCTTGAGTGGCCAGGCGACTTAGCTGACGCAAGTCTGCACTGAACCCGGTGGCTGGGCGAGCGCGACCAAAGACCGCGCCGGTTTCGTCGTAACGACCACCTTGGGCAACGGCTTGACCGTGACCCTGCACATAGGCGGCAAATACCACCCCTGTGTGATAATCAAAGCCGCGTAATTCGGCAATATCAATAAACACATCCACACTTGGATAACGCGCTTGAATGGCTGCGCAGATGGTTTTGAGGTTAGCCAAAGGCGCAGCTATGTCTGCTACGTCGGCCAACGCCTGTGCTTGATCCAACACAGACAGATCGCCGTTCAAGTCCATTAGGCTTATGAAGGCGTCTTTTAATTTGGCATCGGTCACATGACGGGACACCAACTCACGGTATTCAGTCACGGACTTGGTATTCAGGGTTTCAAACAGACCAGCTTCAACGTCAGCACTCAACTGTGCTGCAGCGACTAGGGCTTTATAAATGCCCACATGACCAAGGTCTAGGTGGATCTTATCCATGCCCGCCGCTTGTAGGCTTTCGATCAGCAAAGATAGGATTTCAACGTCTGCCGCTGGGCCTGATTCACCGTACAGCTCCGCACCCAATTGCATCGGCGTACGACTGCTAAGCAGAGATTTAGCGCGGGTATGCAACACAG
>JBFHVZ010000190.1:0-8141 GCA_041589295.1 Pseudomonadales bacterium | reverse complement strand
TGGTCAACATTATGAAGCTAGTTTCTATACCAACTGCTTCGGACATTACAACAATAGGTATCATGCTCACGACAATTAATACGCTGCAAATAATAAACAGTAAGCGCAGCTGTTTTACGATTTTTGCAGGTGAAAACCAAAAGGGGTTAGTTGGCGGTTGAGGTAACGCAAGGGCGCTAAAATCGGTAGCGTTATTTTTATCGACGCTAGAATGATTGTTGTCATCTGAATCGTCAAACGAACCTTGGATATCGATTTTTTGATTTTGCTGTTTAAAGTGATCCTTGAGTGCGACAGCAAAGCCTACAACCAACAACAAGAAAAACCCGCCGATAAAGCTATTTCCTACTGTTCGATAAAATACCTTTTTGTCTCGCCCAGGCTGCAATGCTTCTTCCAATTCTGGCACAGTGAGCGCTGTTGCTGTTTTGCTAAGTGGGTTGTATTGCAATAGCGTGAGGTTGTTGAAGTCCATGATGATCATGGTATCGCCACTTTGCACCATTGAGGTTGGGTCATTGGGAAACGGTAAGTTTAGGTGTTGGGTTGCATTGGCTAAGTTCAATTTTTCAATGAGTGAACCAGAGGGGGTGTATCTATGAACAACGCCATTGTCCATCCCGTTCTCCATGACGGATACCCAAACTTCAGTCTGCTCGCTTTGGTATGGTGCTATTGTGCCGGGCCAGCATTTTGGGTTTTCTCGGAATAAATCAAAAATGCTACTGCGTTTTCCACAGTTCTCGTCTTGTTGAATATCGAACTTTACTTCTGGTGTTTCTAAGCCTGCGTCGCCCATACCAAAAGCTTTGGCTTGTTTGTGATTGGTATCGATTAACCACAGCTTTTCATCTTGTATGTAAATATGGTTTGGGAATTTAAGCGCATCGGCAGGTGATTGATCTAATACGGTTCCATGCTCATCAAAACGATACAAAACGTGAGCACGAGTATTGGTGAGATATAAGTGTTTATGCTCAAAATCCCACGCCATGTGAAAAGCACCTTTTATGTTCGGTAAGGCGCGAGTAAATGGCTCGCAAGAACGATAATAAAGATTGCAGCGCAATAACCCTTCTTGGTTGGAAAATTCATCGTCAGGTTTGATGCGAGCAAACGATTCTAAGTTTTCACCAAAACTCAAAGGTGATTTGCCGCCGTAAACTAATATTTCATCCTGAGAAATAAACTCGACTTCCCCCGTGGCTTGTTCAATGCCCAACGTTTTAAGATCAAGCTGTCGAATGAGTTGGCCTTGAGCATTAAACTCAAATAGTTGGCCTTCCTTTAGCGGCAAGCTCAGCGTATGCCAAGGTGTTTCTTTTAAAATAATAGGGTGATTTATTTGTGTGGTTTTTTCTAAGCTCCACAAATAGCCGTAAAGCAAGAGTGCGAAGGGAATGAGGACGATGACAATGGTGCGCCAGCTTAATGCTTGGTTCATAAGAAGTCCGTTTCAATTTTGATTATTTTTGTCGCAATTTAACGGCTGGCTTTGTGAAATTCAAGAAGATTGCAAAGTGGTGAGCATATTTTACAAGCGAAAGAAAAAGCCCGGTGGCTTTAGAAGTCACCGGGCTTTTTTATATGCATTACTGCGGAAAAAAACTGCCTACATGAGCAGTTTTTAAATTTTAACTAATGCAGTTTCAAACGTGGACGAATGATTTTGTTGATGCGTCCAGATAGCGTCATGAGGACAGTCTTCCAGTATCCATGAAGCGCGACTTGGTGCAGGCGGTAAAGCGACACATACACAAAACGTGCAATGCGGCCTTCGACCATCATAGAACCACCGGATAAATTCCCCATTAAACTGCCCACTGTACTGTAGCGACTTAGATTTACCAGTGAGCCTTTGTCCATGTATTTATACGCTTTCATCTGACGTGCTTCGCGCTCACGCATAATGTTCATGTAAACATGACTGGCTTGCTGGTGTGCGGCTTGAGCACGCGGCGGTACTGGTGTGCCGTTTTCTTGCATCATGAACGAACAGTCACCAATGGCGAAAATGTTGTCATCCAATGAGGTTTGCAGCGTGGGTTTGACGACTAGCTGGTTGACGCGGTTGGTTTCTAAACCATCGAGGTTATTCATCCATTCAGGCGCTTTAACCCCTGCAGCCCACACCATTAATTCAGCTTCGATAAGTTCACCATCTTTCGTGATGAAGC
Source organism: Pseudomonadales bacterium (assembly GCA_041589295.1). Classification (GTDB taxonomy): domain Bacteria; phylum Pseudomonadota; class Gammaproteobacteria; order Pseudomonadales; family Oceanobacteraceae; genus Bermanella. The sequence continues at coordinate 5,964 of JBFHVZ010000190.1, read as the reverse complement.
CTTGGTTTGTGACTTCTGAGATAAAGGTTTGAGTTTTTACATCAACACCAAGTTTGCTCAGTTCACGATGGGCTGCGCCAGAAATACGCGGTGGCAGCGCGGGCAAAATACGCTCGCCCGCTTCAATGATGGTGACTTTCAATTGGTCGCGTTTGAGCTGATCCAAACCATAGGCGGCCAATTCGCTGGCGGTGTTGTGTAGTTCCGCGGCCAATTCCACACCGGTCGCACCTGCGCCCACAATACCAATGTTCAGCTTAAAGTTGCCTTTTTTGCTGGCGGTGTTATTGGCTTTTAAATAGGTGTTCAGTAGCTTTTTATGGAACTTGTCGGCTTCTGGGCGGCTATCCAAAAACGAGCAATGATCTTTGGCACCCGGTGTTCCAAAGTCGTTGGTGCGACTGCCAACTGCCATGATCAATTGATCATATTGCAGACGACGCTCAGGCAGCACTTCGCCCTGATGTTCGTCAAAGATAGGTGCAAGAATGATTTCTTTGCGCTGACGGTCCAGACCGCACATGCGCCCTAAATGAAACACAAAGCCGTGGTTGTAGGCGTGGGCTCGGTAACTCAACTCGTCAATGCCACTGTCCAATGAACCCGTTGCGACTTCGTGCAACAGGGGTTTCCACAGGTGGGTGTTATTGGCGTCCACCAGCTTCACAATGGCTTGTTTTTTCTTGCCGAGTTTGTTTCCAAGTTTGGTAGCTAGCTCTAATCCTCCGGCGCCGCCGCCGACGATGACGATTTTCTTCACGGTTAAAGTCCTATCAAATTTTCTAAGGATTCAAACTGCACGGGGCCAACGGAGCCTGCCAGTTAAAATGCTTAGAAAATCTGTTTACCGGCGCAAACAACTTGCGCCACCTAATAAAACGAAGGCCAAATAACCCTATTTTCAAAGGGGCGCGCATTATAGCGAAATGCCAATGCATGTCTATTTTTGCCCCGAAATGGGTCATTTAGCCCAGATTTACTTAAATAGCTCAAAAAGAATACAGGCTAAAAAAAACACACTCAAGCCGATAACCCAGCGGGTTTGCTGGCTTTCGGCCAGTGGGATGGCTCGCGTGTCTTGTACCATGGCTTCGAGCAGAGGAAGGGTGTCGCGTTTAATTTGTCCGCGACAATAGCGGTCGTCGCTGAAATCGACCTTGATGCGTAGGTCGTTGCCTTTTTCTTCTTCAACGGTCACAGCTTGGACTTGGTCGGGGCCAATACGAAATTCTTTGCGACGGCTAAAGGGTTGCGGATGAGCAAGAAAATAAATGTCATTTTCTTGCTTTACACGCCAGCGACCGCTGGCCAGGTGTCCGGTAAAAACACTGAATAAGTGACTGCTCATGATCCGGTTATACGGTTGGTTCAACAGGAATGATGCCCACTACCACAAGGGTGCTGGCAATGGCCACTAAGGTGGCGCAGGTAATCATGACGATGCGTACCGCACGGGGCAGGGTTTTAAAGCGGAAGTAATGGGCTTCCCAAGGCTCCCGAGCAAATGGCCCAACGCCCTGGCTCACCATGAGGAGCAGGCCGCTGAACACGAGAAAAATACAGGCAAGTACGATCATGCAGGCAAGTATACCTATCTTGGCTTGATCTACTAGTGGCAGATGGATGGTGGCAGACGGAGCCGTGCCGATCACGCAAATTAATTGGTTGGGATTTCCACGTTGACCTCTGCGCCGACAATATTGTCGGACTCATCTAGGTGCAACTGGCCACTGAATCGTGCTTTGTTTTCGTTGGATTTGCCGAACAGGTTGGGCAGCACAGCATCGGAGTTTTTGCCTTGGGCGTCTACGGTGGCATCCATAGAATGCAGGCTCCAGTCGATCTGCTTGCTGTCTTCCACAGGCAGTAATGCTTGTAGCTTCTCGTCGGTCGCATGTATGCCGTCGGCGGCACTTTCCAGTTCGTCGCTATCGACCTCATCTGGGCGAGACAATCCGGTAAACAGCTCAGCGGCACCTTCAAATAACTCAGACGTTTGGTTAAACCACTGTTCAATGCAGTATTTTTCTTCCTGCTTGCTTTGCCAAATCAAAAGGGCGCCTACAGACAAGGTGACAAAACCCAATACGATCGCTGCTTTCATAAAGCTACTTCAATGCACTCCCAGCTCATTAATTATTCTTGATAACGAACTTTTGCTAACGGAAAAGACTTTTCAACTCAAGGGTCGAAATCGCCGTGCTAATGGTGGAACAGCTTGTTTCGGCGTGCAAGGCGTAAACCGTGTTTTTTTGAAACCCGTCAGTAAACCGAATGTCATTAGATCGACTAGGTAAAGCGAGTAGGCGATGCAGGGCATTGCATCGCCTACTCTGGCTTTAGATCAGAGCAGGCTTGTTGAGTCGGTGCCTAGTTAAATGCCGCCCCAGGTTTCACCCCAATGGCCTTCAGGATTTTAGCCAGTGGGCAAAAGCCAGTGAACGCCGCTTGCAGCATGTTTAAGCCCACAAAGCCGGTAAAAAATAGCCAATATTCATGGTGAATTTGGGATAAGCCCAAGCTGATCAATATGAATGTGCCTGCTATTGCAAAAATAAAGCGGTCAAGTGCCATCAGAAACCCCTACCTCGATTTGAGGACTGCTGGAGCGGATACCCGCTCGATTAATATTAGTTAATTCTAATTTAAATAATAATTTAGTTGTCTCTAATGTAAAGTTCAAGGGCTTTTTTGTTACAGGTGATTCCGGCGTCTAAGGCGGGTATACTGCGGGACTTTTTGTGTGTAGCCCGATTGGCGCTCTGTGCAAGTGAGTACAGCGACAACGGCCTTTTACCGACGGATAGCTATGAAAACGGCAGAGATCAGACAAGCCTTTTTAGACTTTTTTAAAAGCAAGCAGCACGAAGTGGTTGCCAGCAGCTCGTTAATTCCAGGGAACGATCCAACCCTGATGTTTACTAATGCGGGCATGAACCAGTTTAAGGATGTATTTCTCGGTCAAGACCAACGCAACTACAGTCGCGCAACCAGTTGTCAACGTTGCGTGCGCGCCGGTGGTAAGCACAACGATTTAGAAAACGTGGGTTACACCGCTCGCCACCACACCTTTTTCGAAATGCTGGGTAACTTCAGCTTTGGTGATTACTTTAAAGAAGATGCCATCAAGTACGCGTGGGAGTTTCTAACCAGCGAGCAATGGCTGAACCTGCCAGAAGAAAAACTGCTGGTCACTGTATACGCCGAAGACGACGAAGCGTTTGATATTTGGAATAAACAAGTTGGTATTCCAGCAGACAAAATTATTCGAATTGGCGATAACAAGGGCGAGAAGTACGCGTCTGATAACTTTTGGCAAATGGGTGACACCGGTCCTTGCGGCCCATGTACCGAAATTTTTTACGATCACGGTGAGCACATTTGGGGTGGTAAACCGGGGACGCCAGAAGAAGACGGCGACCGTTTTATCGAGATTTGGAATAATGTATTCATGCAGTTTAACCGTCACGCAGACGGTACTATGGAGCCGCTGCCTAAACCTTCTGTCGACACCGGCATGGGTTTGGAACGTATTTCCGCCATCATGCAAGGCGTGCACGCAAACTATGAGATTGACCTGTTCCAAAACCTAATCAAGGCTGCGGCAGACGTAACCGGCACCAAAGACACCGACAGCAAGTCGTTGCTTGTCATTGCTGACCACATTCGTTCTTGTTCATTCTTGATTAGCGACGGCGTGATGCCTTCTAACGAAGGTCGTGGCTATGTACTGCGCCGTATTATTCGCCGCGCACTGCGTCATGGTCACATCTTGGGTGCCACGGATTTGTTCTTCCATAAATTGGTCGGTGCACTGGTTATGGAAATGGGCGAAGCCTACCCAGAATTGGCGAAGAACCAAGCTCAAGTTGAAAAAATCCTGAAGTTGGAAGAAGAGCAATTCGCCAAAACATTAGACAACGGCATGAAGCTTTTGGAAGACGCCATTGCCGAGTTGAAAGGCAATGTGATTCCTGGCGAAACCGTTTTCAAACTGTACGACACCTACGGCTTCCCAGTGGATTTAACCGCAGACATCGCTCGCGAGCGCGATCTGACCGTGGACGAAGCGGGTTTTGATGCCTGCATGGCTGAGCAAAAGAGCAAAGCCCGTGCAGCCTCTAACTTCAAAGTGGATTACACCGACCAGTTAAACCTAGAAGGCACTACCAACTTCACTGGTTACGACCACGTGCAAGACAGCGGCAAAATCATTGCCTTGTTTAAAGACGGCGCGGCGGTTGAAGCATTAAATGCTGGTGAAGTCGGCATGATCGTTATGGACAGCACGCCGTTCTACGGTGAGTCCGGTGGTCAAGCGGGTGATACGGGTATTTTGAAATCTGCCGCTGCTGAATTCGTCGTAACTGACACCACTAAAGAACAGAAAAACCATCTGCATCACGGCGAAGTAAAATCTGGTTCGCTAAAAGTAGGGGATGAATTAAGTGCACTGGTTGACGAAACCAAACGTCAATCTACCGCTTTGCACCACTCTGCGACCCACTTGTTGCACGCAGCATTACGTACCGTACTGGGTGATCACGTGCAGCAAAAAGGTTCTTTGTGTACCTACGACCGTTTACGTTTCGACTTTGCGCATTTCGAAGCCATGACGGCTGACGAATTGAAAACCGTTGAGCGCATGGTGAACGAACAGATACGCACGAACACACCTGTGACCACCGAATTAATGGCCATTGATGCAGCCAAAGAAAAAGGCGCCATGGCATTGTTTGGTGAAAAGTACGATGACGAAGTGCGCGTACTGAGCATGGGCGCCGATAATTTCTCGGTGGAACTGTGTGGTGGTACGCATGCTAAGCGAACTGGTGATATTGGTTTGCTGAAAATCGTTTCCGAAAGCGGTATCGCGGCAGGTGTTCGTCGAGTTGAGGCCGTGGTGGGTCAATATGCACTGGATTACGTCCTGTCGCTGGAAAACACACTGGCTGCTGTGGCTGCACAAGTGAAAGGCACCCGTGAAAATGTACAGGATAAAGTGGAGCAGTTAGCGCAGCGTTCACGTCAAATGGAAAAAGACATTGAGCAGTTGAAAGCTAAGCTAGCGTCAGGCGCAGGTACCGATTTAGCGGCGGGTGCAAAAGACATAAACGGCGTAAAAGTATTGGCTGCCGAATTAGATGTGGCAGACCCTAAGGCGATGAAGTCTGCCGTGGATCAGCTCAAAGACAAACTGGGTAGCGCTGTAATTTGTGTTGCCAGTGCCGAAGGTGACAAGGTGACCTTGGTTGCCGGTGTAACCAAAGATTTGATTGGTAAGGTCAAAGCGGGCGACATCGTGAAAGAAATTGCCCCTTATGTAGATGGTCGCGGTGGCGGTAAGCCAGAGATGGCTCAAGCCGGTGGTCAAAAGCCAGCAGGCATCAAGGATGCTTTGGCTGCTTTTGAAAAATTTGCCCAAGCCAATTTGTAAATTGTCGGTCTGATTTCCACAAGGGATACGCCGAGGCCGACGCAAATGCTGGTTGGACTTGGTGAGACATCTGTGGGTATTAGCTCGGCACCATGGAATTGATCTATCACAGTTCCCATATGGCGCTAATTAGTGTCTAATTAGCGCCCAATTTTGCACCAGCACTGAGTTGATTGGTTGAGACGACGGCACCTATGGCATTATTTGTACATAAATATGGCGGCACCTCAGTCGGTACTATTGAGCGTATCGAAGGTGTCGCAGACAAACTGAAAAAGTTTAAAGACGAAGGTCATGACCTAGTTGTGGTGGTATCCGCCATGAGTGGTGAAACTAATCGCCTACTGGGTTTGGCTAAAGAAATTTCCGAACAACCCAACCCGCGTGAGTTAGATGTGTTGGTCTCTACCGGTGAGCAGGTGACCATTGCGCTGTTGAGTATGGCGCTGCACAAGCGTGGTATTCCCGCACGCTCATACACAGGTAGTCAAGTTCGAATTCTGACCGACGATAGCCATACTAAAGCT
>JBFHVZ010000189.1:0-8147 GCA_041589295.1 Pseudomonadales bacterium | reverse complement strand
GATGCATTGCACTGTGTATTGCTTACCCCTAACCACAAACGCCCTGAAATAATGCCACCAATATTATTTTCGTCCTCGAACGATAAATGCCTTGCCTCGAGTAGGCAGCTAAGGTTGGTTTTGTTGTCATCTGAATCTGAGTTAAATCCACACCCGCTTAATAATGCACTGACAAAGACACAGCCTAAAATGCTTCCCAAAACACTGCGTAGAGAATTGAAAAAGCGACGGGAAAGCACCGATAGTCGTGTCCCTATATTTGCCCACAACGGCTTCAAATAAATGTACCTTGCAAAATGTGAGTTCAAAGAAAGCGCTTTAAAAGAAAAAGCATTAAAGGTGAGAACATCAACAACAGGAGGGGTCATAGCTAGCTCGTAGTGTTTGGTTGCCAATGGCACAGGCCAACAGACGGGTAACAAAATGCAGGACGAATAAGGCCAAGCATGTTAGCAGCCTAACCGCTCGAGACTATAGGAATATGCTGACACTTTGTTGCGTATCCACACAAAACTGTTCCACCACTATGGGTAACATTCGCCAATGAAACATTACGCGGCGTGACAAATGCATACAAATGCGGCCTACAACGCCCTATGCCCATGACCCCTTTCACATAATATTCATCTAAGCTTAGGCATAGTGAGAACTCGTTTACCGCGCAGCCCTTGCAGCGCCCACATCACTTTAAGGACATACCATGAGCTTCATATCGAATCTGGTGCCTGGACAACCCATCCTAGCTTGGTTGCTGGTACTGATTGCTGCCACGTTGGTGCTGTATTTTATTCGTGGTTCTGCCCATCAGTTAATTTCGTCGTTATTCGACACGCTCTATCGCGCGCTGCGCCTTACAGCGGTTAGCGCGGCCCGTGCAGCGCAACTGATCGCTTTGCGCAATCGTGAGGTGCTCTTCGAGCACGGCCGAGACATGGCCGAGCGGGAGTTAGAACGCAATTTTGCACGCCTATATAAGATGGTCGAAAAAGACTTAAGCCGCTATCCGGATATTCAGCGCAAAATCGAGCAAGACATTACCACCATGGAAGACCGCCTGCGCGACACCAGTGAAGTGCCGCCGCCAGTACCGGAATGGGCGGATGCCGTCGAGAGCATCAGTAAATTAAAAGACACCACCAAAAACGATGCTGTGGTAGGCAAGCTATTACAAGCCATCTATGAAGCGTTTCATAAACAACAAGCGGAAGTCATGACCGACTACCGCAAAGACGTGAGTAAACGTCACAATATTCTCAAGCAAGCCATGCCATTTTGGCGTCGCCTGAACCACCGCGTTGAACAAGTGGGTAAAGACTGGCAACGACTGGTGGACCAAACCAAAGGCATCGACCGCCGCGTCGAGCAATACGAAGAACTGGTGAACGGCACGCCAAAAGCCGAGCGCTTACTCAAAGCATCCACCAGCACCTATTTTATTGTCTCGTTACTCGTGGTGGCCATTGCCGCATTCGGCGCTTTTGTAAACTACAACCTAATCGCCTTGCCCATGAGTGAGTTAATGCCCGCCACAGCCCAAGTTGCTGGTATGGATGTTTCGCAAATAGGTGCCGCAGTCATCATAATGTTGGAGGTTGTGGTCGGCTTATTTTTTATGGAAGCCATTGGTATTACCCATTTATTCCCGGTGATTTCGTTTATGGAAGATAAAAAACGCTTCACTTGGGCCTGTATCTGTTTAGGTTTTTTATTGGCACTCAGCTGTGTAGAAGCAGGCCTTGCCTACATGCGCGAACAAATGGTGGCAGACAAAGCATTGCTCACCAGCTTTTTAATCGGTGGTGAAGAAGCAGCCAGCGCTAGCACACAGGCAGAACACAGCAACATTCCCATGTATGGGCAAATGACTCTGGGTTTTGTCTTGCCACTAATTTTAATGTTTGTGGCTATTCCGCTGGAATCGCTCATCCACACCGGCCGAACTGTGTTGGGTGACTTGCTCGCCTACACACTCAGAATGTTTGCAACTTTGCTGCGAGTTGTTGGCGGAGCTTGCAAACCTAGTGCACGGATGACGCACAAGGTTTACGACATTTTGTGTTTCGCGCCGCTATGGGTTGAGCATCTAGTCGAAAGCAAACCCAAACGCCCTAAGGCCGATCTGAAAGATCCGCTCGACGAAATAGAATTTGAAGACGTCACCCAAAAGCGGCTTGAAAAAGAAAGCCAAGGCCAGTTGTAATCAGCTAAAGGAACTGACTGTGAACTTATTACGAATAAACCACTCTTTTAGTGCTGTACTCATCACGCTTACGGCACTGCTCTTAAACAGCGGATGCAGCGAACAAAAGCCATCCACAGGTGTATATCTGCTTTTAGATACCTCTGGCACCTATACACAAGAGCTAAAAAAAGCGCAGCAAGTCATCCACTACTACTTAGGTAACTTAAACCCCGGGGATTCATTTGCGGTAGCCCGCATCGACAGTGGTAGTTTTTCCGAAAAAGACATCATTGCCAAAGCCACGTTTGACTTGCGCCCATCTCGGGCCAACGAGCAAAAGCGTGCTTTTGCCGAAACCATCAACACCTTTGTCAATTCTGTTGAAAGCAGTGCCTACACCGACATCAGTGGTGGTTTACTGCAAGCCAGTGAATACCTAAACGAAGTAGGCGCACAACGAAAAATTGTGCTGATCTATTCGGATTTAAAAGAAGAATTACCACAGGGTTATAAACGGGACTTTACCCTTGCTTTACCTGAGTATGAAGTCGTTGCGCTAAACGTTACCAAACTGCGATCTGATAACCGCGATCCGAAAGAGTACATGGAGCGCATGAACAAATGGAAACAAAAAGTTGAGACAGGCGGTGCCCACTGGCGAGTCATTAACGACTTGGATCGGGAAGGCGCATTGGCGTTTTAACGTTTATTTAGTCATTGGGCCAGTTGTTTATTAACAGGCCCAACGATCATTATGAGTTCGGTTTACACGGCACCGTAAAATCTACGTGATAATGATCATCGTGTCTGACCCAAGAACGCTTTTTAGAAAATGTAATATGCCGCTTTAGATAATCAGCGTACTTGGTTTCAAATAGATTGGGCTGAAGTTTTGGGTCGAAAATCACGCGCCAGATCTCAACGCCTTGAGCCAAAGCCTCTTTATGCAAAGCAACGATGTGAGCCGCTAACGCATCGTAATCAATAGTCAAATCAGCAAGCTGTCCGTTTTCATCAAAATCAATACTATATCCATATTTATTCAATGGATTGGTTGGCAAGTGAACGGACTTACCTTCACCATTTATAACGGGAGTCATAAAGTCAACTGACAAACCGTTCTGATGGGTTTTATGAGGCTTGAATTTACCACCCGACTCAAAACCTGTTTCCGCATACTTATAGACCTTTTTGGGCTCTGAAACCGACAAACTACCATAAGCATTTTCTACGATGACTTTTACCGTTGAGTGGACATAAGTGCGTCCTATTAGACTGGCTAAATAGCTATAGGTAGTATAGTTGGCGCCACTAAGGGCTAGTTTTTCACCGCCTTCTAAGCGTCCATTTGCTGTGCTACCAAAGCAAACGCTGTCATCAGCCTGCGAACACAATGTGAAAAATAAAAAAGCAATCAGAGCTAAACTTCTGAACAATTGAATCTTCTCTTTCATGGTAAATCAGGCCGATTCGGTTTTAATCATTCGCCCTTGGCGAATACGGTTAACACCAACTGAAAGCGCTGTAAAAATTAGTTCCAGCAACGCCATCAAAAACAGCCCCATCACAATACCAAACACAATGGCCGCTTGATTTAAAACCACAGCATATTGATAAGTACGCCAGACATCTTGTCTCACTTCGGAAATTGGGTTTACTAAAACATGCCAATAAGCACTTGTGAGCGAGCGATTAAATTCGGCCTGTGCAGCCTGCAACTGGCTATTGCGTTTACTAATGGCCACAAGGCTGCGACCACCTTGCACAAATACTTCGTCACCTGAGTTAAGGTAATGGTGAATTAGACGAGGCAAACTGCCACCAAAAATCGTGTTGGCTGTTTGTTGAAACTCCGCCAAGGTTTTTTCTGATTCGGCCAATCGCGCATCCAAGCTTTGTCCGTATTGCGCGACAAAAGCCGGGACTTGTATCCCGACCAGCACGCCCATTACAAACAAGGCTATTTTTAGATATTCGATGATTTTCTTAATCATGGTTTTTCCAGTGCTTTGGCTTCAATCCAAAGTGCTTCCATTTCGTCTAGGGTGACATCAGCAAAACCCTTACCTTGTAGCGCCAACTTGGATTCAATGTAACCGAAACGACGCTCGAATTTAGCATTGGTACTGCGTAGCGCAGCTTCACTGGGTACTTTTAAATGGCGCGCTAAATTGACACAGGCAAATAGTAAATCACCCATTTCGTCTTTGATTTTATCCTGTTCACCATTTTCGATTTCGCGACGCAGTTCGTGAATTTCTTCTTCGATTTTATCCAGCACTTGAACAGCTTCTGGCCAGTCAAAGCCCACAGTGGCTGCGCGTTTTTGAATTTTTTCCGCTCGATTTAACGACGGTAAGGCGCGCGGAATATCGGCCAAAATACTCACTGGTTCGTTGGCTTTTTCAGGGTACGCAGCGGCTTTTTCTTCGCGCTCTTGTTGCTTAATGGCTTCCCAACGACCTTTGATTTCGGCTTCGCTAATGGGGTTGTCTTTGTTGTTGGATTGCAGCGTGCCATCTGGAAATACATGGGGGTGGCGACGTACAAGTTTAGCTACCAGCGTGTGCACTATGTCATTAAAGTTGAAGTACGCGGCTTCTTTTCCTATCTGTGCGTAGAAAATCACTTGGAACAGTAAGTCACCGAGCTCTTCTTTTAAATGTGCGTAATCTTGCTGTTCAATGGCATCCGCCACTTCGTAAGCTTCTTCCAACGTGTACGGCAAAATTGTGCTGAAGGTTTGTTTACGATCCCACGGGCAACCGGTTTCGGGGTCACGCAGGCGTGACATGAGATAGAGCAGATCGTTAATGGTGTAAGACGCGTCGGACATAACAGGGGAATCAAACAATAAAAGAAACGGTGGTCACTTTATCGTTTGCAGCAGGAAAACCCAAGAGATAGAAAGAAAGGGATTGCTCACTCAAAGCATATTTCGCGACGAGGCGTCGCTCTTACAAATAGCGTCCGACGTTCGACTCCAGACGTCCGACTTAAAGCACATTTCGCGACGAGGCGTCGCTCCTACAACTAGCGCCCGACGTCCGACTCCAGACGTTTGACTTACAGCCCATTTCGCGACGAGGCGTCGCTCCTACAAGTAACGTCCGACTCTAAACCAGAAACGTTAAAGCGTAAGCGAGGCAGGCCAGACAAGGCAGAACCTTCGCGAGAGGCCGGAGTTTAGTTTACTAAATGAGGACCTCGAGCGAAGGTTCTAACGCCGTATGGGCAACGCAGCTAGCTTTAACTAGAAACGTGATCGACGAAGCTGAAACAAGGCAAAAGGCTTTGAGATCGCGGAGTGTACGTGGTTTGTACATGAGCATATCGAAAAGCCTTTTAACGCAGTATCAGCGAGGCAGATAGTTTCTAGCCTCGATAGCGCTTCACCTCGACTATATTGGGCAACTGATCCAACTTATTCATCAACTGCCCCAAGCGCTCAAGATCGTCGATCTCCACGGTCACCATCATTTCCACTGTGCCATCTTGCTGATGGGACAAGGTATTCATGGCGAGGACGTTGGCGTCTTCGTTGGCGAGCAACATGGTGATGTCTTTTAGCAGGCCACGGCGGTCATATGCTTTGAGGGCCAGTTCCACTGGGTACTGCTGTTGAGGTGCATCGCCCCACGTGACATCAATAATGCGTTTGGGGTGATGCTCTTTTAAGTTAATTAGGTTGGTGCAATCGGCTTTGTGAATGCTGACGCCACGCCCTTGGGTAATAAAGCCAACAATTTCTTCGCCCGGCACGGGGTGACAGCAGTTGGCCAAAGAGCTAAGCAGTTTACCCACGCCTTTGATGTAAACGTCGTCTTTGCCGCTGACATGTTCGTGGTGATGATGTTGCCCTGTGGGCAGCAGGCTAAGTTGATCGTCTTGCTTACCAACAGGTTCTACTTGGCGTTGGGCATGATGCACCACTTGGCCCATGCGCACGGTGCCTGCACCTATGCCTGCGTAGAGGTCGTCAACGTCGTTGATGCCCATCTCTTTGCAGATTTGCTCTAGGTTCACTTTGCCCATGCCTAGACGATTGAGTTCTGGCACCAATAAGGCTTTGCCGTCGTCGATGTTTTGTTCGCGGGCTTGCGAGCGGAACCAGCCTGCCACTTTGGCACGGGCGCGGGAGGTGCGCACATAGCCGTATTCGCCATTGAGCCAGTCTCGACTGGGTCGAGCGTCACGGCTGGTGAGGATCTCAATTTGTTCGCCGGTTTTGACCTTGTACGTTAAAGGCACAATACGGCCATTAACCTTGGCACCACGACAACGGTGACCGATCTCAGTATGTACGCGGTACGCAAAGTCCACAGGGGTTGCGCCGGGTTGCAGGTCGACCACGTGCCCGTCTGGGGTAAACACATAAATGCGATCGGGCGACACGTCCTGACGTAGGCTTCCCATGAGTTCGTTAAGGTCACCCAGTTCTTCGTGCCATTCGAGCACTTGACGCAGCCAAGAGATTTTTTGCTCGTAGCCATTGTCTTTGGCGTCCACGTCTGTGCCTTTGTAAAGCCAGTGAGCACATACGCCCAGTTCGGCGTCTTCGTGCATGTCGAAGGTTCGAATTTGCACTTCGAGTACTTTGCCTTCTGGCCCAATTACGGCGGTGTGCAACGAGCGGTAGCCGTTTTCTTTGGGGTTGGCGATGTAGTCGTCGAATTCGTGGGGGATGTTACGCCAAAAGGTATGCACAATACCCAGCGCGGCATAGCAGTCTTTTAATTCAGGCACGAGTATGCGCACGGCGCGGATGTCGTAGACCTGACTAAAGTCGATATTTTTACGGCGCATTTTACGCCAAATGCTGTAGATGTGTTTGGCGCGACCTTGAATGTCGATTTTAATCCCCGCCGCTTCGAGGGCGGTGCGCAAGGTGGTCACCACATTTTCGATGTACTGCTGACGGTCCATGCGTTTTTCGTCCAGCAGCTTGGCAATCTTTTTATAGGCTTCGGGTTCCAGATAACGGAAGGCGAGGTCTTCAAGTTCCCACTTGATGTGACCAATACCCAAACGGTGGGCCAGAGGTGCGTAGATATCAAACACCTCACGCGCCACTTTTAAACGTCGTTCGTCTGGGGCGTTTTTCACCACACGAATGGCGCTGGTGCGCTCAGCCAGCTTGATAAGCGCCACACGTACATCGTCGATCATAGCCACCAGCATTTTGCGCACATGCTCGACTTGGGCTTCGTTTTGCCCTAATACCCGCAAACGAGACGCCGCCTGCGCCTGACTGATGGCTGCCATTTGCAAGACGCCATCTATTAGTTTGGCGACTTCGGCGCCGAATTGTTTTTCAACCTGAGCTAGGGTCAGTTTGCCTTCACGCACGGGACGATAAATGATGCCCGCCACGAGACTGGGCTGGTCCATGTGCAGTTCCACCAGCACTTGGGTCATTTCCATACCGATTTGTAAACTGGAAACCCCTGCTGCCCATTGCTCATTCTTGGCAATGTCTTGTTCTTCGTACTGTTTGGCCAACGCACAGGCACGGCGAAACTGGTCTACGTCATCCAGTTTCACCTTGTGTTCGATTTCTGCAATCCAAGCGTCTAGGTCTATCTGACCATCGGCATTGATTGGTTGGTCTTCACGTACTTTAACCATGGGAACTACTACTTTTTCCGTTCAAACAGCGCCATTGTTTCCACGTGTCGAGTCTGTGGGAACATGTCCATTACGCCTATTTTTGTGATTCCATACCCTGCTTCCAGTAGGCCTTTAGCGTCACGCACTAAGGCACTGGGCTCGCAGGCCACATACAAAATACGGGCCTTTTGTCGGCTCAGCCAAGGGATCAGCTCTGCCGCCCCCGCCCGTGGGGGGTCCAACAAGATAATATCGGTCTTGGTAAGCCGTCCAAACAGCTCGGGGTCACTCAGGTTGAGCGCCATGCCGTCGATGTTGGTCAGACCATTGGCCGCACTGTTGTCTTGCAAACGCG
>JBFHVZ010000188.1:0-8192 GCA_041589295.1 Pseudomonadales bacterium | reverse complement strand
CACTGCCACGGTTACCAACATCAAAATCTGTCATTACTGCGGTGGCGAGCGCTAATTCTTGTGGCAGCTCTATATCTAACTCAATGTCTTTTGCCCCAGTGCGAGTGGGCATAACATAAAATTTGTCCCCTTGTTGAAAGCTGCCACCTTCAAAGGTGAGATCAAAACCATCAATGTTAAAACTTTCAGGAAACGATGTACTCAGCGTGGTCGTCAGCATTTCTTTTCCATCGTTTACGCGGGTAACACGAAAAGTGAAATCATTTGGGCCAACAAATTCCACACGGTAGTCACTGTCCGTGAGTAAGTTGGGGTCGGTTATATACGCGCCCATTACGCGATCGTCTGGCAATGCGTTGTCGGCGCGACCAGTTACTCGCGCGCGCGCTATCTTTGGTGTATTCACATCATCGAAATACAAATCACCGGGCAAACCATCAATGTCGATACCAAGCTTATGTTGCTCGTTCATATTGACGGACAAAGCAATGGCCGTACGGCCCAATTGATTGATGACAGGGTCCAGTACTTCTTTTCGGTATTCTAATAGACCGCCAATTTGACCGCCGGTAACGTTGGCGGTGACATCCTGAACAATGTTATTACGAATAAACACCACAGAATGTCGTGACGCATCGTCTTGACCGGTCTTTGTGGTTAAGGTGTTATATTCAATGCCCACAACCAAGGGTTGACCATTACCAATAAACACGTTGACCGCGTTATTGTCTTGTTCCACCACGGTTGTGCCCACTAGTTCGGACAATTGTTTTAACGCTAAATCCCGTTTATCCAATAAATCGTTGGGTTTATTCCCTTGTGCACTGGCAGTGGCAAATTGAATTTGTTGGTTTAGTTCGGCAATGGCTTCTGCAATGGTGGTTATTTGCGTGGTTAATACCGCCAATTGACCGTTCATGATTTCGTTGGAATCTTGCAGGCGCGAATAAATAGATTGGTAACGATCCACCAAGCCTTGTGATTCGCTGATCACCACTTGACGCGCCGGTAGCGAACTGGGGTCGTCAATCGCTGCTTGTAATGCGCCAAACATATTTTCGATACCGGGCTGTATACCTGTACCCGGGTCGGCCAATAATTTGTCAACGGTTTCTGCGTTGGTGGCCAGCGTGTCAAAGTAGTTAAACGTAGATGTATCTTTTTGTAGTTGGCGTACTAGAAATTCGTCGTACACACGGCGAACGTCATCCACGTAGGCACCATTACCTAACCAAATACCCCCTTGGAAATTAGGCGTGGCATTGGTGATGTTGGCTTCTTGGCGGCTATAACCTTCGGTGTCGACGTTAGCTATGTTATGGCCAGTTACCGTCAACGCGGCTTGGTGCGCCCGTAAACCCGAAATCCCTATGTCTAAAATATCGGCCATGATTAACCTCGACTGGGTTCAAGCTCTAACGCGGCAATGGCATCGTTTAGTAATTCACTACCAGCAATACGCTGAATCTTTTTCGCGTAGTGTGGGTCGGTCGCATAGCCGCCCTGCTGTAAGCCTTCGCTGTAATGTTTAATGCTTTCGCCTTTTTCTACCGCTTGTTGATAGCGGTCGGACTTCAAAATAAATTGGCTGTAGTCACGAATGCTGGCTTCGTAGGAATCATAAGAACGAAACGGTGCCACTTCACGTTTAGCAATACCGTTACGGTATTCCAAAGTCGAAACACGAACTTGTTCGCCGTCCCATCTATGGTCGGCTTTAATGCCAAACAAATTAAACGAGTTTTGTCCATTGGCCCCGTGAATAATGTATTTACCCCAGCCGGTTTCCAGTGCGGCTTGCGCCACAATGGCTTTCGGTTCCACACCCATTTTGCGCCCGATTTTTTGTGCGATGGGCCAAAGGGTTTCAATAAATTCCTGAGGTGTTTCGAAGGCGGACGTTTTCTTAACGTTACCACTGGTAGATGCGGATTCGGATGACTGCTGAGTCGGCACCAATTTCATATTGGGCTTACTTTGACGCAGTATTCTGGGTTTATTGTCTTCCAGCTGGGATTTCACGCGCTCACTGGTCACGGGCGATTGATTCGCCATAAGAGCTTGTTTTTCTTCTGCGGTAACGGCCGATGGATGATGGCCAAAGCTAAGCTCGCTGGCGGACAAAAGCGGTTTGTGCGCGCCTTGGGCGGTGCCCTTTTGTTTTTGGCTAAACAGCGCTGCCACAGCGACATTTGAATCTGCAGTTTGATTGGATGTTAAATCAAGCGTAATGGCTTGCGTGTCAGTATCAAGGCTGTTTTGCATCGCAGTATTAGGTTGCGCATCGGCATTAAGTGTTGTGTTCGCGCTGAATGGATTTTGAGTGGGTGGCACTGCTTGACGAGTAAACGACTCACGAATAGGCAACCACTCATCAGGCTTGGATGCACTGTCATCTTGAATTCCAAATTGCTGTGACAACTGGCGGTAAATGCTATCAGCCAAGCCAATACCTTTGCCTTGGCTCATGCTTAGCGCTAATTGGTCATCAAACATTTGGCGGTAGAACTGACTTTCGTAACTGTTAAACAAGCTGTCTTTTTCGAATTCGGCATTGGCGTCACGCATGCTTTTTAGCATCATTTTGACGAACATAGACTCAAACTGACGCGCAACCTCTTTTAATGCTTCGGCCTCGTTTTCTTCACTACGTTTTGTAATGTTATGCAGACCAGCAAAGTCGTTGTAGTTATAAGAAGCGTCCATGGGCGTCATGATAAACCTGCCTTTATACGGAATTCGGACTCGATACCGGTATAGAGCAAAGCTCAGGCCATAGTGCAGTGAATAGTGTGGTGAAATGGGTCTGCCGCGCGATAGACGGCTTATTTACTGGGCTGGTAACGAGGTGCCTGCAGGCAGCGGTCCATTAAAAACCGCCAAAACGGCAATGGGCGGCAGACTAGCAACAATCGTTGCCGCTTAAAATTGACGGGATATTTTGGTGTATAAACGCATGCGGGCTTTGGACTTTTTGTTACCCGCCATTTGACCGGCTATATGCAGTTTGTTTTCTTCTAAGTTTTTTAAAAATACTTGATCATCTTGCTGTAGACGTTTAAACACCGCCAAATCATCTTCACTGATGGTTTTTCTAAAGTCACAAAAGAATTGCTCAATCAGTTGATGACGGTATTCCACCGTTTCGTCTATTTGTTCTAGGTCGTCAAATCGGGTCTGAGCATACAAGCCTTCGCTGATTTCCCGAATCAGCGTTAATGCTTCGTTTTTATTGGTCGGCAAGAGCTTTCGTTCCATGTGTGTATTTACGTAGTCCGTTAGATAACGATTAACTCGGCTTTTAATGCACCGGCTTGTTTTAACGCTTCTAAGATGGCCATTAAGTCACCCGGTGCAGCGCCCACTTCGTTTACAGCTTGTACGATTTCATCCAATGACACGCCGGGCGAGAAAACAAACATTCGATTGTTTTCTTGGTCGATATTAATGTCGGTATTGGGCACAACCGCCGTTTCACCACCGGCCAAAGCACCCGGTTGGTTGACCTCTAAGTTTTCTTTAATGGTCACCGTTAAACTGCCATGGGTGACCGCCACTGGATCTATTTTGACGTGCTTGCCAATGACAATGGTGCCAGTACGACTGTTAATAATGACTTTTGCCGTGGCTTCGCCTGGGGTGACATCCAAGTTTTCGATCATGGATAAAAACGACACCCGTTGGTTTGG
This sequence comes from Pseudomonadales bacterium, assembly GCA_041589295.1. Lineage (GTDB taxonomy): Bacteria > Pseudomonadota > Gammaproteobacteria > Pseudomonadales > Oceanobacteraceae > Bermanella. Next base: position 4,503 of record JBFHVZ010000188.1, on the reverse strand, counting down.
ATCCCGTGGTGCAGTTACCCGAACAGAGGTGGCATCCGCCGCATAGGCTGTTTCTGGCCCGAGTAAATCATTAATGACCTGAGCTAAACGTTTTGCCGTGGTAAAGTCAGGGCTGTTTAAATTTAAGATTAAACTGTCACCACGGGAAAACGCATTGGGCACAGGACGCTCGACCGTGGCACCGTTAGGTATGCGACCCACACTCGGTACATTCACTGTAATACTGGAACCATCGGCCCCTTCGGCACCAAAGCCTCCTACCACTAAGTTTCCTTGGGCAACCGCATACACTTGACCGTCAGCACCCCGTAATGGCGCAAACAATAACGTACCACCACGCAAACTTTTGGCGTTACCAATAGAGCTTACCGTCACATCAATATACTGGCCGGGTTTTGCAAACGGAGGTAGATTTGCCGTCAACGAAACCGCCGCCACGTTTTTAAGTTTTGGGTCGGTACCCGGTGGAATCATGATGCCGAATTCATTCATCATGTTGTTAAACGTTTGATTGGTAAACGGCGCTTTGTCGCCTGTACCGTCTAAACCAACCACTAAGCCGTAACCTACTAGCTGGTTCGAACGTACACCGGCGACGGTGGTGATGTCTTTGATGCGTTCTGCGTGTGAGGGGAGGGAAAATAAGAATGCTAAAAGTAAAGCGCTAGAAGCTAGAAGCTTGAAGCCAGAAGCTAATCTAGAACCGTTCATGGATAAATCACGTTCTATCATTTTCATTTTATGAACCCCATGCTCTAAGCTGAATTAAACTGTTTCTCCGCTTCAAGCTTCAAGCTTCAAGCTTCACGACGACGCTAGAACGGCCACCATGGGCTGTTGACTATTTCACTCAACCAGCCTTGTCGATTACTGTCGGCCAATGGGCCTGTGCCGCCGTAGCTGATGCGTGCGTCGGCCAGTTTGTGTGACATTACTGTGTTGTCTGGGCCGATATCTTGTGGACGCACTAATCCGCGAACACGTATAAATTCGTCGCCTTCATTTAAGCTTAACCATTTTTCGCCGCGTACTTCTAATATGCCATTTGGCAAAATATCTGAAATCGTCACGGTGATTTGGCCAGTTAAGCTATTGCTTTGATCGCTTGCGCCTTTACCCGCAAATGCACGTTCCGATTCCAGTGTGGCGGTTAAAAAATCTGGCGTTTCGCCAAATAAGTTTGTTGGTGTAAAGGTAAAGTCACTGTCTTTTGAAGTACTGGTGGAATTGGATTTTTTCGCATTAGTACGCTCTTGTAACGTAATGGTGATGACATCGCCAATGCGTCGCGCGCGTTGGTCGTTGTATAACGAAATCGCATAATTGGTTTGATATAGCGAGCCATCCGTTACTGGTGGTGGCTTAAGCGATTGTGCTGGCACAGGTGAAAACTCTGGGTCATTAGGTTGGGCCCGTGGCGATACCGCTGTACAGCCACTCAGTATGGACGCTAAATATGCACACAGCATAAAAACAATAAATTGCTTCATGGTTTACCTCCTACCTTTAGGTATTCTGTGCTAAGTACTGCAGCATCTGGTCGGCGGATGAAACAACTTTCGAGTTCATTTCATAAGCCCGTTGTACGGTTATCATGTGTACCAGTTCTTCTACCACTTTGACGTTAGAGTTTTCTAAAAAACCTTGTTCGATGGAGCCATAACCCGCTTCACCGGCAACACCTTCTTGTGGTTCACCACTTGAGGCCGTTTGTAAAAACAAGTTGCCCCCTATGGCTTGCAAACCCGCTGGGTTTATAAAATCCACCATGGGAATTTGGCCAATTTCGGTGGGCGTGGTTTCGCCTACTTGTGTTGCGCTGACAATGCCATCTTTACTGATGGTCAAGGTGTTCGTTTGATCAGGAATGGTGATATTGGGCTCTAACAAATAACCACTGACGTTGACCATTTGTCCGGCGTTATCCATGTGAAAGGTGCCGTCACGGGTGTAGGCAATGTTACCGTCTGGCAGTGTGATTTGAAAAAAGCCACGACCATTAATGGCTAAATCCAAGGGTTGCCCGGTTTCTTGCAGATCACCAGTGGTCCAAATTTTTTGCGTACCTGACACTTTCACCCCTGTACCCAGTTGCAAACCCGAAGGTAAGCGACTGTCTTGCGATGACAAGGCACCGGGTTGACGTTGAATTTGATAGATTAAATCTTCGAATACGGCACGGTCCCGTTTAAAGCCTGTGGTGGATACGTTCGCCAAGTTGTTGGAAACCGTGGTTAAACCATGGTCTTGTGCGTTTAATCCGGTTTTAGCTACCCATAAAGCGCTGTGCATAATTTTTCTCCGTCAGACCAATATTATTGAATATCCATAATTTGACTGGTCACCTGTGCGTTTTCATCCACGGTTTTCATCATCTTCACTTGCATTTCGTATTGCCGATGCAGTGACATTATTTGTGTGAGTGAATGCACGGCGTTGACATTACTGTGTTCTAAATGCTCGCCTACCACTTGTACGTCAATGGCTTGTGGTATGGCCTCACCGGGTTGCAAATCGCGCACGCGAAATAAACCATCCTCACCTTTTTCTAAACGTGTTTGGTCAGGCAGGACTAAACGCAATTGATCAATCTCGGCGATGACCGCGGCTTCGTCCCCCGCTGCGCGAATGGAAATAACACCGTCCTTGGCGATTTCAATTTGTTCGTAAGGTGGAATAACAATGGGACCACCAGCGCCCATCAGTTGATAACCTTCACCGTTGATTAAACGGCCCAGTTCATCCACGCGGGTATCACCACGACGGGTGTAGGCTTCTTGTCCGTCTGGTCCTAACACGGCGAACCAGCCTTGATTATCTAACCCTAGGTCTAAATCCCGTCCGGTGTGAATGAGCGTGCCTGGATTAAAATCACTGGCTGGACGTTCTTCCATGGCGTAAGCACGGGTTGGATAGTAATCACCAAACACAGGCATTGAGCGCGCATGTTCAAAGTCACGACGAAACGCTGTGGTATTGACGTTGGCTAAATTATTGGCTTCTGCTGTTTGGCCAAGGGTGTTTTGTTTCGCGCCGGACATCGCGATATAAAGCGCACGATCCATAGTCATTCCCTCCGCTATTTCGTAGTGGTTATTTGCAAGCTTTTGCTCGTTAGCTTTTTACGTAATAGGGAAAGTGCAAGCGCGGTGCCAGCGCATAGTGAGAATGAAATAAATTTAATCGCAATTCGATAACGGCCAGCGACAGCGGCAGAACACCGCAAAAAGGAGAAAAAATCGGAATATACCGGCAATTAACAAACGCAAAACGTTCTAAAGCGGAAATGGCCGGACACCCATTGCCGCTTTATTGCTTGACGAATTCAATTGACGAAACACAGAATAAAATCACCAAAACCGCCAACAGAAAAAGCGGCAAGGTTAGGTCAAACCCAGCGGCAAAGATTCGCAGTACGAATCCGCCGCTGCTATCCGCTTGATGCGAGCGTTAAGCCCTCACTGTTATAGCTGGATAATGGTTTGCGTCACCGTGTCTGAGGTTTCGATGGTTTTTGCACTGGCTTGGAAGTTACGCTGGGCAATAATTAGCCCCACCAGTTCTTCGGACAAGTCCACGTTAGAATCTTCTAACGCAGCTGAACGCAAGTTACCAAAGGTCCCTGTGCGCGGCGAACCAACGGTGGGCACACCCGACTCAAACGATTCGCCCCATGCGGTGTCCCCTAGCGGGATTAAACCCTCTGGGTTTTTAAAGGTGGCCAGCGCAACCTGCCCTAGCACTTGTGCTTGACCATTGGTAAAGCGCGCAAACATCAAACCGTCTTGGTCGATTTCCAATCCGGTTAGTCGACCCGTGGTGTAACCATCTTGCGATACTTCATTCACACTAAATGGACTACCAAATTGGGTTGAGCCATCCAAAATAATTTGGAAGTTGGAACTGTTGGACGGATCGGTTAAGGGTAAACCGCCTTCCAAAACGTTTTTCGATTTTAATGCACCTGTGGGTTGTCCATCACTGTTCAGTGGGTCCCAGTTGGTTACATACAGTTCGCCGGTATTGGCTTCGTCTAAGGTACCGTCTGGGTTAAAGAACAATTCGTAACGCGCCCGGGTAGGTTCTAAGTTTTCTGGGAACGGCAATGTCGAATCAGGGTCCCCCACGTCTTTTTCGTCGATTAACACATACATGGCCCACAGGTTTTCTTCGTTGGGTCGCGTTGGGTCTATGGGTTCTTTCACAAAGTATTGCGTCATGATGTGAGAGTTACCCAAGCTGTCGTATATGGTTGTGGACGTGGCGTGGTTATAGGTGTTTTGATCGGTGGGATCAAAACTGTTGAGCACGTAATCGGTAAATTCATCATCGGACAATGCGCCAAAAATACCGGACACAGAGGGCGATGGCTCGGTCAGTGTGTAACCTTCGTTCAATATAAATTCAATCGTGCCACCGACCACCGCGGCAGTATCAGCGGTTGAGGTACCACCCAACACCACAGGGCCCGCATTAGGCGACCCAGTAATCACGATACTGTCT
>JBFHVZ010000187.1:0-8216 GCA_041589295.1 Pseudomonadales bacterium | reverse complement strand
AGTTCACGGTTCACGATTTCGATGAAGTGTTTTTCTAATAAGTTGGTGGCACTGACGTTAATGGATAGCAAAAAGTGTTCGTGTTTAGGGAGCCAAAGTTCCAGTTGACGTAGAGCTGTTTGAAAAACCCAGATGCTTAAGTCGTGTATCAATCCTGTTTGTTCAGCAATGCTGATGAATTCATCGGGCATGATGAGGCCGTGACTTGGGTGGGGCCAGCGTATGAGGGCTTCGGCACCGCGTAATGTTTGGGCTTTAACATCAAATATCGGTTGGTAATAAAGTGTAAGTTCGTCACATTGCAATGCTCGTCTTAGTTCGCTCATTAAACCTAATCGTCGTTCACTGTAGGGGTCGATATCTGAGCTGTATATGGATAGTTGCAGTTTGTTTTCTCGAGCGGCGTCTAGGGCGATGCTGCCGTGACGGATCAGTTGGTTTGCTTGCGTACCAAATTCGGGCGACGACACCAAAGAAACCTGAACGCCGGGTTCGATCAAAATATCGTTAATGCTAATGGGTTTGTTGATGGTTCTTTGGATGGCGGTAATTTGTGAAATGACTTTATGGGATGCTTCGCTGTTGACTAAAAAAGCATGGGTGGCGCCTTCCATTGAGCCGATGTTAAAGCCGTCTTCGGGTTGAACTGGAATTAGGTTGTCTAACGAGCCGACAAGTTCGTTTAAGTGCTTACTGAACTGTTGTAGCGCTGACTCGCCCGTTTCTCGGCCAAGCGTGCGGCTAACTTCATGTAAGCGCGAGAAATAGAAAAAGACCAGAGTGCAGGGAGCGCCCTTGTGTTGACGTAAGTAGTTGTCTAGCCAGCTTTCCACGAAGGTGCGATTAGGCAGGCCAGAAATGCGGTTGTGGGTGCTGCTGTAGATTAATTCGTTCTGCAGTTGCACGTTCATCTGTGATTTTTCGACTAGAGTTTGCTGGGCGTTAAGTCGGGCTTCGCGTTCGGAGTGCATGTTCTTCGCGAGAGCAATCGCCAGGGTCAGTAGCTCTAATACACTGCCACTTTGTAGGGCTGTACTAGTAAGTGTGTTGTAAGGCAAGACGCCTATCTTTGCCAGTGAGTAAGTTATGCCGCCAGTAAATAAGAAGGTCCAAGCGAACACGAAAACGCCTGAGTTTGGTTGCTTGTGAATGAGGCGGTAAATCCCAATACCATAACATAGGCTAAGTATGAAAAAGTTCACTAGCATGCTGACTTGTATGGCAAAGCCGTGGCCTGACAGAGACGATATAAGCAATAGTGGTAAAGGAAGTTTTGCAGCGTGAGTTAAAAACCTGTGGGTGTATTCGCTGGGCGTTAGTTGTAAAAAATTGCGACTAAACAGCGCAGAAAACGTTGAGGCGAAACTAACTATGATCAATTGTGACCAGTTGTGTGCGGTCGGCGCGTCAAAGAAAAATAGTTCGAAAAGTATGCCGTGTTGAGCGGCAATGAATAGTGCGAGACATGTGGCGTAAGCACTGTAGTAAAAAAATACTCGTTCTTTTATGTATATGAAGATCAGCAGATTAAATAGGGCTGTTGCCAGTAGAAGCCCAAAATAAAAGAAGTTGAGTGCCGAGGCATGACGATAGTGGGTGTAAAAATGCTTTTCGTCCCAAAGTAGGATTTGGGTTTGGATGGCTGTGGTACTTTGCAGCATGACGTAATAGGTGTCACGGGCGTTGGGGTTAACCACCACAGGTAGGGCAAAGTTTGGATGTTCGATAATCCGATCGTGGTAGCTTAAGGTGTCCCCGCTTTGCAATAACAGTACAGGTTCTTGTAGGGAAGCTGTGCTGCGGTAAATCTGTATGTGGTCTAGCAGTGGAAAGTTGATATCCATTAAAGCGGATATGGGTTGACTATGGCTATTGGTGAGGGTGAAGCGTATCCAAACCTTAGCCGTGGTGTAGCCAAGGTTAATCTGTTTGTCGTGGTGTCTGTGCCATTCGCTTTCGGCAATCGTAGTTATGCTGGTTGCATTGTGCCGTTTGAGTGGGTCGACATAGGTGTGGCTGTCCATGATGGGTAGTACTGTGCCAAGGTCTGCAATGTCAATAATCGCTTCCGTGTTGTTGTTTGCGCCATGGGTGAGGCCGCTCAGAATAAATGTAAGGCAGCAGAGTAGTAGGCGGACAGGGTTTGTCAGCTCTAGAAGGGAGGGTAAAGTTGGATATTGTTTAGACATAATGCCCAAGAATGTCTTTTTAGAGAGCATAGTTTAGCTTGAGGGGATTGGCCAAACTAAGACCTAAGTCCTATAATCCGCCGTTTTTGGCAAGGTTTTGTCGGTGGCAATCGTTTAGGTTGCTCCTAGAGCCGCTGCAACCAATCCGTTTGTGTTTCCACTTTCTAGACAGGCTTTCACATATATGAGGGTCTGAGGTGAATGTATGACTGTACGTACTCGTGTCGCTCCATCCCCAACCGGTGATCCTCATGTAGGAACGGCCTATATTGCTCTGTTTAACCTGGCATTTGCCCGTCAGCACGGTGGTCAGTTTATCTTGCGCATTGAGGATACCGATCAGGGTCGCAGTACGCCCGAGTCCGAAAAGGCCATTCTTGATAGTTTGAAGTGGCTGGGATTGGAATGGGATGAAGGCCCGGATGTGGGCGGTGAATTTGGTCCCTACCGTCAAAGCGAGCGCAAGGATATGTATCAGCAGTACGCTGATCGCATGGTGCAAGAAGGAAATGCCTTTCATTGTTATTGCACGCCGGAAGAGTTGGATGCGCTGCGCGTTAAAAAGCAAGAGGCGGGTGGCTTTTCAGCTTTAAAATATTCTGACTTAAAGTTGGATGATGCGGTTGTCGCTGAACGCAAAGCGGCGGGTATGCCTTACGTGATTCGCATGCATGTGCCTGAAGAAGGTGTATGTGAAATTAAGGATAAGCTACGTGGCACCATTGAAATGGACTGGGGTATGGTTGACTGCCAAGTGCTTGTTAAGTCAGACGGCATGCCGACTTATCATTTGGCTAACGTTGTAGATGATCATTTGATGAAAATCACTCATGTGATTCGCGGCGAAGAATGGATTAACTCTGCACCCAAGCATATTTTGCTTTATCAATACCTAGGGTGGGATATGCCGGAGTTGTGTCATATGCCGTTGTTACGCAACCCAGATAAGTCCAAATTAAGTAAACGTAAAAACCCAACGGGCATTTTGTATTACCAGCGTATGGGTTACTTGCCTGAAGCATTGTTGAATTACCTTGGTCGTATGGGTTGGTCAATGCCTGACGAACGTGAAGTGTTTACACGTGATGAGATGTTTAGCAATTTCGATATTTCGCGTGTCTCTTTGGGTGGACCGGTATTTGATCAAGAAAAACTTGGTTGGTTGAATAGCCAGTGGTTACGTGAGTTAAGTGCAGACCAGTTTGTGCAGCAGTATGCTGCTTGGGCGTTTGAACAGGATCGCGTTGCTGCTGTTGTTCCTCATATTCAGCCGCGTGTGCAAACGTTCTCAGATGTTATGCCTTTAGCTGGTTTTTTATTGGGCGGTTTGCCTGAGCTGAGTGAATCGGATTTCGAGCACAAGGCTATCGATAAAGAACAGATGGTCACATTACTGCAAATGGGCTTGTGGCAGCTGGAAGCGGTTCGTCATTGGGATCGCGATGCATTGCAGCAGCGTCTGTTTGCCTTAGCTAAAAACCAAGGTGTTAAACCTAAAGATTTCTTGTTTGGTTTTTTTGTCGCGATTGCCGGTACAGCTAACTCGTTCTCTGTCTTGGATTCAATGGCTGTGTTGGGTCCGGATGTCAGTCGTGCCCGTGTTCGTCACGCCATTAATATTTTGGGTGGTGTTTCCAAAAAAGGTATGAAGAAGCTGGAAAAAGCCTACAGAGATGTTGCAACAGCAATTGATGAACAGCTGGCCGCAACTGAGTAAGTCATTCGATTCAGCGAAAAATTAATAAGCGAAAAGCTAAATTAAAAAAAATAACGAGTACGGAAATGAAAATAATCCCAGTTGTCATGTCAGGTGGTGTGGGTTCACGTCTTTGGCCGCTTTCCCGCGAATTGTACCCAAAGCAGCTTTTGCCTTTGGTGAATGCTGACTCGACGTTATTGCAAGACACACTGTCGCGTGCTGCTTCGGTTACACGAGAGCCAGCATGGATTATTTGTAATCAGGAGCACCGGTTTCTGGTTGCCGATCAAGCCCAATCCTACTCTGTAACTCCGGATCGCATTATTTTAGAGCCCGTGGGACGCAATACGGCGCCAGCAATTGCGGTGGCGGCCCTAGAGCAATTAAAAACAGAAGAAGATGCCTTGCTGCTTGTGTTGGCTGCTGATCATGCCATCTCAGATACACAAGCGTTTGTGGGTGCTATTCAAACTGGAGTGCCGGCAGCTGAACAAGGGCGTCTAGTTACATTTGGTATTACGCCTACTGCACCAGAGACTGGCTATGGCTATATCAAGCAGGGTGGCGATTTGGGTGACGGCAGTGCAGAAGTTGCTGCGTTCGTAGAAAAACCAGACCTAAAGACGGCAGAAGCCTATTTGTCATCCGGTGAATACCTCTGGAATAGCGGCATGTTCTTGTTTAGTGCTAAAGCGTACTTAGCTGAGCTGGAAAAGCATGCTCCTCAAATCTATCAAGCTGCCGTGAAGTCGGTAGATGCAGCCCAGCGTGTTTATGGTTATGTGCAGTTGGATGAGGCTGCATTTAAAGCTTGTCCTGATGACTCAGTCGATTACGCAGTTATGGAGCATACGCAGCTGGCTGCTGTGGTGCCTATGTCTGCTGGTTGGAATGATGTTGGGTCTTGGACAGCGCTATGGGATTTGGGCGAAAAAGATGAGGCAGGGAATCAAATCTACGGCAATGTCATTGTCGAGGGTGGAGCAAGTAATAATTTGATTCGCGGAGATAAGCGACTAGTTAGCGTGTTGGGCGTAAATGATTTGTTAATCGTGGATACCAAAGATGCACTGCTTGTTGCGGACAAGTCTCGCGCGCAAGATGTTAAGAAGATCGTGGCTAAGTTGAAAGCTGAAGGTCGAGACGAAGCGCAAATTCATGCCAGAGCGTTTCGTCCTTGGGGTTCATACGAAACCGTGGATGAAGATGGTCGCTTTAAAGTGAAGCGTATCGTCGTGAATCCGGGGGCGCAGTTGTCATTGCAAATGCATCATCATCGGGCTGAGCATTGGATCGTCGTGAAAGGAACTGCCAAAGTTACGCGCGGTGACAGTGAGTTTCTTTTGAGTGAAAACGAATCTACTTATATCCCATTGGGTGAAAAACACCGCTTGGAAAACCCAGGGAAAATGCCGTTGGAAATTGTTGAAGTCCAATCAGGCAGTTATTTGGGTGAAGACGATATCGTTCGTTACAGCGATCAATATGGTCGTAGTGACAAAGAAAAGCAGGCGTAATTGCCGAGTGGTTTAGGAAAAATAATCATGTTAAGTGCAAACCAAGTACGCGAGCTTGCGCAAGAAATTGCTTTGGTGGTGTTTGATGTTGACGGTGTCTTAACGGATGGCACGTTGAGCTACAGTGCAACCGGTGAAGAGGTAAAGCACTTTAACGTCAAGGATGGGGTGGGCATTAAGCTGCTGCAAACCTATGGTATTGAGGTGGCTATTATTTCGGCTAAGTCGTCTGCGCCACTAGCGAAAAGGGCGCAGGATTTAGGTGTTAAGCATTTCTTTCCTGGTACTAAGGATAAGCTGCCGGTATTAATCGCTTTGCTGGATAGTCTAAGCCTTTCACCTGCTCAAGCTGCTTACGTTGGTGATGATGTCATTGATTTAAAAGTTATGCAGCGCGTGGGGTTGTCTGTTTCCCCAGCAGATGGATATGACATGGTTAAGCGCTACGCTGATGTGGTTACGCAGGCTCAAGGTGGTAAAGGTGTGGCACGAGAAGTGGCCGACCTGATCTTGGCGAGCAAAATGGATTTGGAAGCGGCATATGTGAAAGCCATGCTGCCAGAATTTGAAGAAACTGGTTTTAAAGAAAAGCTAGTGTAATAGAGAATTTATATGAAAATCTTGGTCACAGGTGCCGCCGGCTTTATAGGCGCGTTTACGTCCAAACAACTAGTTGGTATGGGTCATGAAGTAGTAGGCATTGATAATGTTAATGACTATTACGATGTGACACTGAAGCAAGGGCGGTTGGATTGGTTAAAACCACTATCAGGTTTTACGTTCGAGCATTTAGATGTGGCTGATACTCATGGCATGAACGAGCTGTTCAAGCGTCACCAGTTTGATCGAGTTATACATTTAGCTGCGCAGGCGGGCGTTCGATACTCGCTTCAAAACCCTCAAGCTTATATACAAAGTAATTTGGTGGGCTTTGGTAATATTCTTGAGTGCTGTCGCCACAATAATGTACAGCATTTAGTTTATGCCTCTTCCAGTTCTGTTTATGGCATGAATAGTAAAATGCCCTATGCAACCTCTGATCGGGTTGATCATCCTGTTTCTTTATATGCAGCGAGTAAAAAATCAAATGAACTAATGGCGCATAGTTATAGCCATTTGTATGACTTGCCAACCACTGGACTTCGTTTTTTTACTGTTTATGGTCCTTGGGGTCGCCCTGATATGGCCTATTTTAGTTTTACTCAAAAGATAACCCGTGGCGAAACTATAGATATCTATAACTACGGAAAAATGCGTCGTGATTTCACCTACATTGATGACATCGTGAACGGTGTTGTGAAGGTGATGGATCATATTCCGCAACGAAACTCGAATTGGAATACGCAAGATGGTGATGCGAGCCAAAGTAGTGCTCCCTATAAAATTTATAATATCGGTAATCACAACCCTGTGGAACTGGGTGAGTTTGTCGCAACCCTGGAAGGTGTAATTGGTTTAGAGGCAACCAAGAATTATATGGACATGCAGCCCGGCGATGTATTGGCGACATTTGCGGATGTTGATGATTTGTCTCGTGATGTTGGCTTTGCGCCTAGCACTGACCTAAAAACAGGTCTTACGCGCTTTTATGATTGGTACAAGGATTTCTATCGTGTCTGAATTTAAAATTGTAATTCCTGCTCGTTACGGTTCAAGTCGGTTGCCAGGCAAGCCTCTAATAGAGCTGGCTGGCAAGCCTATGATTCAACATGTTTATGAGCGTGCGTGTGCAGTAGGTGTTAGTGATATCGTTATCGCAACCGATGATGATCGTATCAAAACAGTTGCAGAGGGGTTCGGCGCGAACGTCGTTATGACGAACCCTAATCACGAGAATGGTACAGAGCGTATTGCAGAGGTGGCTGAAAAGTTAGGCTGGGCTGATGATGATGTGATTGTCAATCTACAAGGTGATGAGCCTCTTATCCCTAAAGCACTTATTGAGCTAACTGCTCAAGGTTTGCTTGAAAATCCAGAGGCTGGCATGTCCTCGTTATGCACACCAATTGAATCCGCAAAGGATGCATTTGATCCTAATGTGGTAAAAACAGTATTGGCGAACAACGGATTTGCATTGTATTTCAGTCGGGCTCCTATTCCTTGGGATCGTGATTTGTACAAGCAAGGCCAGGGTATAAAAACGAACTTAGCACCCGTTTATCGGCATATTGGTATGTATGGGTACCGAGTGTCTTTTTTACGTGATTACAAAACAATGGAAATGACGCCGCTAGAAAAAGCAGAATGCTTGGAGCAGTTGCGCGCCTTATGCTATGGGGTGAAGATCCATATGGGGGTTATTGCTGAGCCACCAGGGCATGGCGTGGATACGCAGCAAGATGTTGAGCGTGTAGAGGCGCTGCTGAAAAAACTTTAAATCATTAGCTGTATTGGCTGGAAGTCAAACCAAAGCGGCTGTAATGATAAAGTGCTTTCGGTAGCTAATTACCGAGATTGAATATGTTATTAATTCGACAGGCCATCCTAGTTAGGGTGGCCTTTTTTGTAGCTATTCCCATACCAATACCGTGTTAAGTGCTTGTGCGCTTTGTTTGATTTTCCATTCATCCAGTTCACAGAAAAAGCCGTTTGGTAGTGTGATCATGGCATAAAAGCCACTTTCTATGGCAGTTAGTATGGCTCGACAAGCCATAGATGCATCGCGTGGCTTCATTGTGAGCACGCGGCTTTTCAATGCTTCTGGCCATTCCCTAAGGCTATTAATTTGAGATTGTCCGGGGTTTACCCAAAGCATCCAGTGGTGAAAGTTACTGGTCTGATCCTTTTGTGCGTAGTTCATTTGGCTGGTCT
>JBFHVZ010000186.1:0-8410 GCA_041589295.1 Pseudomonadales bacterium | reverse complement strand
CGTCCCAGCCTGCTACCACGCCATCATCTACTAAGGCTTTCAGCTTGCGCTTACTGGTGACGGTGTAATTGATGTTTAAACGGCCAAACTCGTACTGGTGTGGTTCGGCTGGCGTTGGCAATTGTTCGATGAACCAATCGTACAGTGGACGGTGATCAGCAAACTCCAAGGTACAAATCGAGTGGGTGATACCTTCAATGGCGTCTGACTGGCCATGGGCAAAGTCATAGCTCGGATAAATGCACCATTTGTCACCGGTCTGGTGGTGAGCCGCTTTTTTGATGCGATAGATGATCGGATCGCGCAGGTTCATGTTCGGCGCGGCCATGTCGATCTTAGCGCGCAGTGCGGCCTTACCTTCTTCGAATTCACCTAAACGCATTTTTTCGAATAGGGCCAAGTTTTCATCAACCGAGCGGTCGCGGTAAGGGCTGTTCTGGCCTGGCTTTTCAAAGCTACCACGATACTCTTTAGCCTGCTCTGGGCTTAGCTCACACACATAAGCCTTACCTTCTTTGATCAGGTGAATGGCCCACGCGTGCAGTTGATCGAAGTAGTCAGAGGTGTAACGCACATTACCTGCCCATTCAAAACCCAACCAGCGGATGTCGTCTTGAATAGAGCGTACGTATTCTTCGTCTTCTTTTTCGGGGTTGGTGTCATCGAAACGCAGGTTACATTGTCCACCAAACTGCTGTGCCAAGCCGAAGTTCACGCAAATGGCCTTGGCGTGGCCCACATGTAAATAGCCGTTTGGCTCAGGCGGGAAGCGAGTCACGATGCTTTGGTGCTTGCCGCCGGCCAGGTCGTCGCTGATGATTTTTTCAATGAAATTGACTGGTTTGGCCTTTTCTTCCGTCATGGAGTTCCTGCTCAACATCTGATTAATTCGCCCAGCAGGTCAATCTGAACGTCAACAGGCAGCCAGATAAGGCAAAAAACGACCGAAGGAGCACAGCTCACAGGTGCTAAAGACACATTCTGAGGTTGTTTTTAACGCAGTATTGGCAACGCAGCTAGCTCTCAGATGATGGCTTGGGCGAGGCAAAGCGGCTATTATACCCGCCCTTTTTACCCAAGCACACTCTCTGCATACATTAAGGTAATTCCATGACTCAGGTTGTACTAAAAACCAGCTTTGGTGATATCCAACTGACCTTAAACGCTGAAAAAGCCCCTAAAACCGTTGAGAACTTCGTCAACTACGTGAAAGAAGGCTTCTACAACGGTCTGATCTTCCACCGTGTTATTGACGGCTTCATGATTCAGGGTGGCGGCATGGAAGAGAACATGACCCAGCGTCCGGCCACTCAAGCCTCTATCGAAAACGAAGCGGACAACGGCTTGTCTAACAAAGTGGGCACCATCGCCATGGCCCGCACCATGGACCCACACAGCGCATCTAGCCAGTTCTTCATTAACGTGAAAGACAACGGCTTCCTTGACCATACAAGCAAAACCCACGAAGGTTGGGGCTACTGCGTATTTGGTGAAGTGACCGAAGGCATGGACGTGGTTAACCGTATCAAAGGTGTGAAAACCACCATGGCCATGGGTCATCAAGATGTGCCGGTTGAAGCCATCATAATCGAATCTGCTGAAATCGTAGAGTAATACACTCTGTGGGAGGGCGCTCGCGCGCGATCAATTTCAACGTCGCCCGCGTGCAGCCTCGTACAAATAAACCAAACAAGGATTAAGCATGACCGCCTGGTTTATTTCTGATCTACACCTAGAACCCAAATACGAAAACATCACCGCAGGCTTTATGGCGTTTTTAGAAAAGCCACAGTCCGGCGACCAGCTTTACATACTGGGTGACTTTTTTAACATCTGGATTGGCGACGATTTTACCAACCCTTATATCGACCAAATCAAACAAGCGCTAAAACAAAAAAGCGATCAAGGCATTGAAATCTTTTTCATGCACGGCAATCGCGACTTTTTAATTGGCCAGCAGTTTTGTAAAGAAGCAGGCTGCACCCTGTTAGATGATCCAACCGTCATCGAATTATTTGGCGAACGATATTTGTTAATGCACGGCGACAGCTTATGCACCCGCGACGTGGAGTATATGCAAGTTCGTGCCATGCTGCGCACACCGCAATGGCAACAACAGTTTTTAAGCCAGTCCATTCAAGGACGTATTGAATTTGCACAAAACGCACGGGCAGAAAGCCAAAGCAAAAACGCCGAAAAAGCATCCACCGACATGATGGAAGACATCATGGACGTGACGCCAGAAGAAGTGGTCAACGCGCTAAAACAACACGGCGTAACTAAAATGATTCACGGCCACACTCACCGCCCCGCTCGCCATCAAATTGATTTAGACGGCACGCCCGCTGAGCGCATTGTACTGGGTGACTGGCATGAAAGTGGTTGGCAATTGAAGATTGATGAGGCAGGTGTGGAGTTGTCCGACTTTGATTTATAATCCACCTCACAATTTATAATTTCTATCATAGGCATCAAGGAAGATCCATGCTTATCACATCTGTATTTAGAATGGCATTCATTCTGGCTGCATCGCTTACATCAGGATGCATCCTAGACACCGATAAATCTGAGGATTCAGCTCCTCAACCCAAATTAGAAATACAATCGGTTCATTTTTTAGACCGTGGCGACCACACATTAAACATTGGTGAATCCCTTGCTAATCCTTTAGTCGCTCAGGGAACTGGGACTGTTTCTTACACATCCAGCAACGAAAATATTGTGAGTGTGGATAGCGATGGCAATCTATCCGTTCTAGACGTTGGTAACGTCACGATCACAGCGACAGTACAAGCAGATTCCACCTACGATCAAGCAAGTCTTAGCTACCAAGTTCAGTCACCGCTAGTATTAAACGCATGGATCGGTGAAACAGACTCTGATATCTATTTTGACGAGCATTCCCTTTACCGCAATTTTTACTTTTCTGATTCACCGGATTGTTTAGATAACTCAAACAACCAATGCTCTCCATTTAATTGGCACTCTGGAGATAGTGCTATCACCACTACCGAGCTGAATTTCAACAACAGTACAAACATTCACCTAGTAGAAACCGGCACGCATACAACGACAACAAATCGGTCTTTGTCCAGTGACTCAGAGTTATCAAGATACTTTGGCGCGAATTCAAGGTATGTTGAATTTAATGACCAACTTTTTTTTATTAATTATCCCCAGTCTTACGTTTCGAGAGATGGCTATAGCTGGAAAAAATTAGAAATTAACGAATATCCCTCTGGGAAGCTTTTTGTCTTCAATGAAAAGTTATGGGCACTAGGCGTCAGTGCCCATAACAAACCGTTTCAAGGAGCATGGACTTCTACTGATGGTATAACTTGGACGCATATTGTCGATAACATGCCCTTTGAAGGTAAAGGCATAAGATCCACAGTTTTCTTAAACAAAATATGGGCCTATCCCACTGATGACACAACACCCTATATATGGTCTTCATCGAATGGCATTGATTGGGAATCACACCCAAATAATCTGAAGTTTCAGCAGATCGGCTACCCTCAGGTATTTGATAATAAAGTTTTTGTCAAACTTACCTCTGACTCATTTGATACGGGTACTCAACAAACCTTTATATGGTCTTCTAGCGATGGTGTGAACTTTAGCAAAGTCACTCAATTACCTGATAATAGCCACCTAATCAAAGTATCGAATGACCTAGTTACGATCGCCGTTAGAACAGATGACCGAAAACAACAAATTTGGGAAGCCAATGGAGACGAACCTTTCAAACTAGTAAAGGATGATACAAATAATCTTGGGCGAGCAGTGAGTTTCAAGGGTAAGTACTATTCATATTCACCCGATGAAACGTGGATATCAAATGACCACCTTAATTTTTATCAGGTAACTAAACCAAATATCGTACCTCAAGGAGTAGACGAAGGATCATTAATCTCGTTTAACGGAGCACTACATCTTACTGTTTTTTCCGGGCATCGAGGTGACAATATGATTTGGAAAACTGAGGGTGGAGTGATATGGGAACAAGCCTCAGAGGGTGATATTGATGTTAATAGTAATAGTTATTCCGCTCATCTGACTGAGTTCAAAGGCCAGCTTTGGGGGCATTCAGATGAATACAATGGCTGCATTAGCTATTCGACCGACGTATATACTTGGCAACGAGTATTATGTATTTCTGACATCATAGAAACCCCGAGGGGAGACTTCGTAGATCTGCTAGATACTCAATTAATTTCTTTTAACAATAAGCTTTGGCTAATTGGTACAAGATATGGCAGTGGATATAGGAACATGGAGATTTGGTCATCTATTGATGGAGCAACATGGACCAAAAATTCGACAACGCCACCTATCTCACCCCGCAGCAGTTATGGTCTAACTGTGCACAACAATAAGCTGTGGATCATCGGAAATAATCAACGATATTTCAAAACCCGAGATGTATGGTCTTCAGTAGACGGCGAGAATTGGATGCAAGTCACACCAGATGCTGGATTTGAGTCCAAAATTCATTCCGCTCTATCTCACAATGGGAAACTCTGGGTGTTCTGTGAAAACAATGCATGGACTTCAGATCATGGAGAAAACTGGACAAAGGTTGCAGATATATCTCACCTAGAAGTAGACATAAATTTCCACTCTCAATTTGCCAGTCATGATGGTCTACTTTGGTATATCAAAAATGGGCAGATCTGGAAATCCGACGATGGTATCGATTGGAAACACGGCTTTAGAATGCCAATTATTCTAGAATAAATTTTTCACAAAAATCACCGTTGAGCGGGCGCTCAATGCTGAGCTGGTTGAAGACCTCTTAATCAGTACACTGAGGGCCTTTAACCACAGGTTGCCGAGACCGCCTTTTTGTCCTAGTATTTGACCACTATCAAGGACAAAATACAGGGCAACCCAATGATCAGCCTCTACGATTCGGTCTGCGACAAACAGGGCTATATCAGCCCCAAAAAGATAGCTCAGCACTTCCATACTCCCCTAGGCGACGTACTTCACATGGCTGGCGTACCTGTTAGCGCTGGCTCGAAGCCTGATCGCCTCAAATCTACTTCCAACCAAGGTCGGCTAAAGACCACACTGGAAATCATCAACCAAGTTCGGCCCTACGTTGCCAGCGACCTTCAAGCCTATGCTTGGTATCGTTCAGAGCCGATCGCAGCCTTTGGCAACATCACACCAGAAGCCATGGTTAAGATGGGTAAAGCCAATGCCGTCAAACAGTATCTAGATATGATCTCCATGGGTGGGTTCGCCTAAATGGTCGCCCGAAACACGACCAGCCCATTTAAAGGTTTGGTCTTTCGCGCTCATGACCCAAGATGGTCATTTCAACCGACCTCTGGAGAAGGTGCATCTCTGACCGGTGGTCGATTTAACCCACGCGGTCAGCCAACACTCTATTTAGCGCTGTCCACCGAAGGTGCCATTCTAGAGGCCATGCAGGGTTTTGCCGGAAAGATGCAGCCTATGTTGCTATGCGCCTACGAAGTAAACCTTGAACGCATTACAGATTTAACAAATCACTCTATTCGCGAAGCTCTATCTATAACCGAGGAGCAATTGGCCTGCCCTTGGCTTTTGCAAGATGCAAATCAACAAGTACCTGATAGCTGGGCCATTGCTAAACGATTAAAGGAACAGAAAACTCAGGGTATTCTCGTTCCCTCATATGCCAGCGGTGCAAAAGCATCGCATAAGAATTTAGTGTTATGGGAATGGAATTCTAAAACTGTTAAAGCCATTGATGACTTTTATCGGCTTCCAAAAAATCAAGCGTCATGGGATCGGTAGTTGAAGGATTAGCCCTAAACCCCTTCGATAATGACAATATCCAATTCGGCAGCGCCTTCACGGATTTTCTTAACGCTTTAATAAGCCTTTGATTCCCAACAAGCTAGCGCAGCTTGATAGTTAGGAAACGATTCCTAGCTACACATTAACCTTATATTTTAGGTCGCTTGCCTCATCACCGGTTATGCCTCTAAAGCCCCACTGATGTTTAGCTTGTTCCTTAATAGTAATTTCAACATCAATTGGCGAGAGTGATAACTCACTTTCGAGCCGTTGAAATAGGGTTTTAATCAGAGCTTTTTGCGTTTCCGGCTTTCGTCCTGCCATCATATTAATTTCGATAACGGTGTAGGCATCGGTACGGCCGCCAGGATAATAGAAGTCCTCTTTATCCATGGGTATAAACCGGTGAGCGCGTTTATCTTCTGGCATACCCAGAACAGATTGCAAACAAGAGTGAATTACGTCCGATAATTTGGCTTTTATCGGGTTTAGGTTTTCTTTGATTCCGTAGACCACAATCATAATCAATCCCTGTACATGGTTAAGGTGGTCGCACAGTAAAGTTTATTTGGCAGGATTTTTCTAGTATTTTTTAAAAGGAATTTTTAGTCCGTGTTAATCAATAGCGCGTTCAAAGTATTAAACTGAATTTATAAACCACGTTATTCGGTCTTCACCCATTCAAAAAAACAATCACAGCAGAAATCTGTTCTTCGCTCATGAGCATGGGTGCATGTCCAACGCCGTCGAATTCAACCAATGTACAGTTTGAACGTGTGGCCATGTCGTTTGCGGTTTCTGATAAAAGCAAATCAGATTCTTTACCTCGTAATAAAAGTGTTGGTTGTTCTATGGTTTGCCAAAATGCATTTAGGTCGGTGTCTTGTATGTCTTGCTCAAATACCCATGCGATGTTTGGATCATAGGTGAAACCGTATTGTTGGTTTGCTCGTTGTGCAAATGAATGTTCGGCGAGGTGTTGCCATTGGTCGTTGGTTAGTGGGCCGAACGATTGCGCTATGGTGCGCAGGTATTGTGTGGCCGCTTGCAGGGTTTCAAATTCAGGGTCTGCACCTACGTAGTCGCCAATGCGTTTAAGTGGCGCGGCGGGAATAAAACTTCCCACGTCGTTTAGGACGAGTTTTTCAATGCGCGATGTGGTGGCAGGTGTTGCAGCCAAAAACAGGCCGGTTAACCCGCCCATGGATGTACCAACCCATTCAACTACGTCTATTTCTAGCGCGTTTAAAAACTGAAGTGCAATTTGGCAGTAGGTGTCGTGTTGGTAGAGCTGCTTGTCACTAAACCAATCACTCCCGCCGCGCCCGATCATATCTAAACAGATTACGCGTCGGTTAGCGCTTAGCGCCTTGGCTAAAAAATCAAAGTCACGGGCATTGCGTGTGAGACCGTGCATGCATAAGACAGGCGGTAGCAGTGAGTCAGTTCCCCAATCGGTATAGCTGAGCGTGTGAGGGCCTTCGGGCGTGGTAACAGCTACAGTTTTTTGTTCCATGTCGGTTATTCTCCCTGCCTTATAGGCGAATCGCAGTGAGTTCAGTTTTACCCTTTCCATGTGTCATTAAACAGGTAACAATACGCCGAAATATTACTATCTACCTGTCATGTCTGATATTTATACCGCACTGGATTGCATAATCATCGAGCCTAATGGCCGCTCAACCAACGAATTAAAACGCAAAACTCGATCGGATTCTGAATCACACCGCGTCACACACTCTGTGATCTGGCTACACGGTTTAGGTGCGCGTGGGCAAGATTTCGCTAAGCTGGTGCCAAAGCTCAAATTACCCAAGGGCCATGGCATTCGATTTATTTTTCCCACCGCTCCCGAACGGGCCATCACTTTGCGTGAAGGCAAAGTCGCGACTGCGTGGTATGACATTATGAAAGTCAGCCCAGGGCGCATCATTAATATGCAGCAATTAGATGAGGCCGTAGGTTGGATTCAAAAATTGATTGAAGCAGAAATTGATTCGGGCATCGACAGCAAAAACATAACCTTGATTGGTTTTTCTCAAGGGGGTGCAGTGACCTACGAAGCAGCTATGGGGTTTCCATTACCACTTAAGCAATTGATTTCTTTGTCCACTTATTTACCGCGCTCCCACAAGTTTCATCCACAAAATTTGCGATTGCCGATTCATATTTTTCATGGCGACAAAGATACCATGGTGCCCTACTACTTGGGCACGGATGCGTATAAAGAATTGAAAGAAGCAGACGCGAACGTCAGGTTTTACACCTTTCCCATTCGCCATGAAGTATCACGGGACTTATTAAACGATTTGACGAGCCTGTTGTTAGACTAACTTGTGCAGACTAATTCGTGCGTTGACTGAGTGCGTTGTTGTCACGGGCGCGTGCTTGGAATGTGTTCCTAAAGCACGCCTATTTCTGGGTCGATGTTGGCAACGGACTGTTGAAGTTTTTCACCGAGTTTTACGTTTTTTTCCATTTCTTTCACAATTTTGCTAATGCGCGCTTCGAGCTGTTGCAGCTCGTACACCAACTCAGTATGGGACTGCTCAAAATCGGCGCTGTTGTCGAGCTGCTGCGTACGTTCGATTAACTGATGAATGGTTTTTAGTTGGTG
>JBFHVZ010000185.1:0-8437 GCA_041589295.1 Pseudomonadales bacterium | reverse complement strand
TAAACGTCAGGACATAATTCTCGCTACCAAAGTAGCGGGTCCTGGGGATTGGCTTAAGCATATTCGCAACGGCCCTAGATTAACCCGCGAACATATTATGCAAGCGGTAGAAACCAGTCTTACCCGCCTAAAAACCGATTACATCGACCTGTATCAGCTGCACTGGCCCGACCGAAACACCAATTACTTTGGTCGTTTGGGGTACGAAATTGATGCAAACGAAACGTCAACACCGTTGGAAGAAACCATCGCAGCGTTAAATGAATTGATCGCGCAGGGTAAAATTCGTCACTGGGGGTTATCCAATGAAACCCCTTGGGGTGTCATGAAAGCACTGCAAATATGCGAAAAGCACGGTTACCCAAAGCCTGTGTCTATTCAAAATCCGTACAACTTACTCAACCGAAGTTTTGAAGTCGGGCTGGCAGAAGTGGCACACCGCGAGCACGTTGGTCTGCTAGCGTATTCACCATTAGCGTTTGGCGCGCTGTCCGGCAAATACCTTAATGGTCAAAAACCCAAAGGGCGGCTCACTCTGTTTGATCGTTTTACTCGCTACACCAACCCTCAAGCCATTGCAGCAACTGAAGCCTATGTTGCAATCGCACAACGCCATGGTTTATCGCCTGCGCAAATGGCATTGGCGTTCGTTAATCAACAGGGTTTTGTTACATCCAATATTATTGGTGCGACCACCATGGATCAGCTTAAGGAAAACATCGACAGTCTAGAGGTTAAGCTCAGTGCTGACGTATTAAAGGAAATCAACGAGGTGCAGGTGAAGTTTCCAAATCCTTCGCCTTAGGGTTACGTAATATGGAATTTAATTCAGAAGAAAAAGACGCCATCGTTCAAAAAATACGGCACTACTTTGAGCAGGAGTTACATCAAGAAATTGGGCAGTTCGACGCACTGTTTTTGTTGGATTTTTTTGCAGAAAAAATCGGGCCCTATTTTTACAACAAAGGCTTGCAGGACGCCCAAACTGTAATGGTGACAAAAATGGCGGACATTGATGATGCGCTCTACGAGCTGGAGAAGCCAGTAGAGTAAAGTGAAGTAGAGTAGAGTGAGTAGAGTGAGTAATGGCAATCAGCTAATCGGCCACGGCCATGAGAATGGCCTGGCCTTCACCATAACCATCGACACTGACTTTAAAGTCGATGCGTTTTTCGCCAGATGACGACCCTAATTGATCTAAGCGATCAAACGGCTTCGGAATGAGATTCACGCTTTTTAATGTTAGGTCTTGCTTGGATACAGGGTCGTAAAATAACGCACTCATCATTTTAAGCAGTTTCTTGTTGTTATCTAAAACACCTTTCGACAGAGTTTTGCTTTCGATGGTGGCTTTAACAATCTCAGGTTTTGCACCGGTAAACGCGCCGCCTAATATGGCTGTGGCGCGCAAGTCCATGATGCAAACGGCTTTGATCTTATCGCTATCGTTTTCGGAAAATAGGCCCAGTACATAGGGTAGGTATTTATAATTGATGCCAGTGCGCTCGGTTCGAGTGACCTTTACGTCCAGTGATGAAAACCCGTCCAAAATTTTCTCTATGGCCGAGACCGTCGGCATCTGAAGGTCGCTTATGACTTCGTTCATGGTGGAGGCGGCTGATTCGGTCAGCATTTTCTCCCCTTCAACCGAACCTTGCACGATAGGGAGTACGGCTTTTTGCAGTTCGTTAATTTCAAACGGTTTGTGCACCACGAATAGGGCACCTGCCTCTTTGGCTTGAACGATGCGCACAGACGAGGTTTCGGTGGTAACCAGCCCCACCTTGATGCTAAGCATCTGCTTTTTGATTTCTTCTAATAGCTCGATACCGCTCATATTGGGCATGTGCCAGTCGGAGATCACCAAATCCGGCTCCCAAGTACGGATGATATCCAGCGCTTCGACCCCATCGCTGGCGGTTTTGAAGGAGAGATCCTCATAACCCACCTTTTCTAGGGCTCTGCGAACTATGGCCTGCATGGCAGGGCTGTCATCAACAATTAAGAATTTCATGCGTACTCAGGCAAAGCTATGCATCCTGTCTTAAAGTTAATTATAGGTAGTGATCTTGGGTATATGAGCCTGTGATTGGCATAAATACGCCATTTAACTGTGTCTTCGGGAATAACAGACTGTGAGTAATGCTTACATCGTAATAACGGAGCTATTAGCCGTGATGGTCGTCATCATTGCAGTGGGTGTGGTGATATGGCGAGACAAGAAAAGTGAAATCAAAGAACTGACTGAGGTGAACGAGGCGTTGGTGCGCCAGTTGGAGGAAATGCAATCCTTAGTGGGGGAGCACAGTCAGGGCAACGAAGATGTCGCCAATCACTTGGCCGCACTCAGTAAGCAGGTGCATTTAGAAGTCGACACCATGGTTAATGACGCCGGAGCCATGTGGGTCGAGATGGAAACCTTGGCCGACGAACAGCTTGTGCAGATCAAAACCATTCAGGAGCTTGCCGCAGACGAAGCCGCCCTTGATATCGTTCAGCTGCAAAAACACATTAAAGAGTTAGAGAAGTCCCTGAGCATTGCGCAGAAAAAAGCCTCACGACAAGCTAAGGATTTGAATAAATCCCGAGATACCGCCAAAGAACTAAAAGACAAAGTAAAAGATTTATCGCGCAAAGTGATGGAGCTGAATAGTTTATCGGCAAAAGAGCAGCGCCTTCAGCGTGAGAAAGAGCGCTTAAAAGATCGTCTCACGAAAATGAAAGAAAAGTACGAGCACGAAAAAGTGGTCGCGCGTAATTTGCGGCAAGAGCTTAAAACCAGTTTTCGTGCTGACGAAGTTAAAGGCTTGCGTGACGAGCTGAATAACGCAGAGCAAGAACTTGAACGCTCTCTCGCAGAAAAGCGATTTATCGAAACGCACTTTGTCAGTCTGGATGAAGTTGCTCGCGAAAAAGACAAAATACAAGAACAGCTCGAACGCGCAAAACGTGAGATAGAAACACTTGAGCGCAGTATCATCGAAATGGATGAGGCTGAGCAAAACTTACGTGGCAGCTAATTTTAGCTGTGTTCGAGCAGTGCATTTTTTACATTACCGCTAATGCAGCATTAATGGTCAACGCAAACAGTGGCACGTTCGACAATACAAATAGCAAAAATCGAATTTCAATTTTATTGATTAGCGCTTGTACTAAACTGTGCACAATGCGCAACCCCACATAAACCCAAGCCCAAATTAAATTCATACCGTCACCCAGCCCCAGCAGCGCCAATGAAAGCGCAAGTGCGTAAAACACGGTGGGTTGTTCCATTAAATGATTGTAGTTATCGGCTTTCCAGCGAACCTTAGGCGGCAGTGTGGCCATTTGTTCGCCGCGTGGTGCATTGGGGTCCAGTCGCATACGGGCTTGTTTGACGGCGGGAATACGCGTGGCGTACATCCAAATCCACATCAACATGGACCAAGCGATCAGTGTAATGACGGGTTGAAGTATTAATTGGGTATCTGTCATGACGATTGCTCCTAATTATTTTTATAACGCGTAAGGCTTTGCAAATTCTGCCTGTGGGCACTATTGCAGTTCTAACCTTAATGGGCCAGTCTATGCCGCTGATGAAACTCACTTTTCAAAAATCCAAACTAACAATAACAAACAATAAGTGTGGACCTTCTTTATGAAAGCCGATCTGCTTACCCAGATAATTCTGCCAGCTTCTCTATTTATCATCATGATGGGCCTTGGTCTGTCGCTAAAATTTAAAGATTTTTCAATGGTGGTGACACGTCCAAAGGCCGTGTTAGTCGGTTTGGGGGCGCAAATGGTGTTGCTGCCATTGTTGGCTTATGTGCTGGTCTTGGTGTTTCAACTGGAGCCTGCGCTTGGCGTTGGCTTGATGATTTTGGCGCTGTGTCCGGGTGGGACAACCTCTAACTTGTATACGTATTTGGCAAAAGGGGATGTGGCTTTGTCTGTGTCATTGACGGCCATTGTTAGCTTGATTGCACCGTTTACCGTACCGCTTTTGTTATTGGTGTTTATGGATTTGATCATGGGCAGTGGTCAGGCGGTGGACCTGCCGGTGTTGGACACGATTAAAAAGCTGGTGGTGATTACCTTGGTGCCTGTGTTGTTGGGTATGGTCATCAATCACTATGCACCTAAATTTGCTGAGAAAGCCGAAAAGCCAGTGAAGATTTTTTCCGTGGTGTTCTTATTTTTAATCATCGTTGGCATTGTGGTTAAAAACAAAGCAGTGATGCCAGGCTATTTTGCCGAGGTGGGTCTGGCCGCGCTGGTGTTAAATATCAGCTGTATGGTGCTGGGTTATGTGCTGGCGCGCAGTGCGCGGTTGAATGAAGCGCAGAGCAAGGCCATTGGTATTGAAGTAGGCTTTCAAAACGGCACCACTGCGCTGTTGATTGCCCTGACGTTGTTAGGCAATAGCACCATGGCCGCTGCACCCACTGTCTATTCGCTAATGATGTTCTTCACCGGTGCGGGCTTTGCGTATCTGCTAAACCGCAAAACTCGAGTGCCGGTGGAGGTGACCTAGTAGGCCCAATAAACCGCTTAACTGTTTTAATCAATTGAATTTTGGGAAGTTTTTAGCGCTGAGTCACCGATTCGGGGTACTTGAATGGCATGGGATGCTCTACAATGGCGCCCAGCCGTCATTTTGACTCAGATAATAAATAGATTCGCTGTGCAACGACTCAAATCCGTTTCCTTGGCCATGCTGGTGTTCAGCGCCATTATGGCCTTATATCTCGCGGCCTCTTTGCCGCTGTCCCCAGATGAAGCCCATTACGCTCTGTATGGCAGTCACCTAGACTGGAGCTATTTTGATCACCCGCCAATGGTAGGCTGGGTGCAAAGCTTTTTCCTGTTATTGGGTGACCATGAATTTATCCTGCGTTTAGCGCCCTTGTTGACCGGACTGGCCACAGGCTGGTTGTTGTTCCGTTTGACCCGTCAATTTCTATCTGAGTCTGCTGCTTGGGTCGCTGTGTTGTTGTATTTGGCTACGCCCATTCTGCGTCTGTTGGGGATTGCTTGGGTGCCCGAAAGCCCTTTGATGCTGGTTGGCCTAGGCTGCTTGTATTTCACATTGCATATTCAACAAGGACCATTGCAGCGGGCGTCGATGTTGCACTGGTTGGGCTTAGGGCTCTGTCTGGGCATGGCGGCACTTAGCAAATACACGGCGGTAACCTTGGCTTTGTCCGTGGCGTTAGCCTTGTTGTATCGCTTCGGTTGGGCCCTGTTGTTGACCAAAGGTTTGTGGTTGGCGGTGTTTGTTGCGGCGTTGTTGTTATTGCCCGTCTTGGGCTGGAACTATCAGCACGACTGGATCTCTTTTTTGTATCAGTTAAATCATGGAGCCGGTGACAGCGAATGGACTGGCTTTAAAGCTCTGCAAATGCAGGCGGGTCAGCTGTTGAGCTACGGCTTATTAATTTACGTTTTGGGTATTGTGGCCAGTATTTGGGCGCTGGCTAAACCCGAACGGCGCTACCGCTTTATGGCTTATTTGTTATTTGCGTGGCCGATTTTAATTCTGTTTAGTGTGCTCGCTGCAAAAGGGCGTTCGTTACCTCATTGGACAGCCATGGGTGTGTTGTTTCTGTTGCCCGTCATGGCGCACTGGTTGACCCAGTTGTTTGCAGGGCGATTTGCCAGCAATCTTAAACAGGGTGTTTGGCATTGTGTATGGATTGGCGCACTGGCATTGGTGAACCTGATCTTACTCATTGGTGCCTACTTGGTGTTGGCAGGGGTGAATCTGGGTTACAAGGATTATCAGCATCCGCTGCAAGACCTAGTCGGTTGGCGCGAAGTGGCAGAAGAAGCCCGTAGCCTAGCGGTTGCAGACGAGGCAGAGTATCAGCAGCTGTTTGTGCCTAATTGGTCCCATGGTAGTCGCTATGCTTGGTATGCGCGCCCATTACCTGTGAAAATTTTAGACACACGTGTGGACCAGTTTGATTTATGGTTTGGTCAAGCCGAGGTTGGTGACAGCGGTTATTTAGTGTTGCACCGTGAAAAAGATCGCTACCACGATCAGCTTTTGCCCTTGTTCGAGCAGTGTGAGTTGGTTAAAGAGCAGGGCGCGCAGCTAGGCGAGCTGAACGTGAACCACTTTAAAATTTATCGTTGCAAGGGTTATGGTGCCGTTGCTGATGCAATCGAGTTAAAAAAATAGTTATGTCTGAATACGATTTAGCACCCGATAGTTCACCTAATCGACACAGAGCATTGCAGCTGCGTATTATGCTGGCGCTGATGATCCCTGTGATGTTGTTGTCTGCCTTTGCAGTGGTGTACAGCACCGGCAGTAACGTCATTTTGTTTGTGTGGTTGAACCATTGGATGCATCAGATGCCCGTTGAATTTTGGGCTAACGTGACATTTTTAGCGGATAGCGCCGCCATAATGGGGATTGCAGGAGTTTGTTTGCTACGCAAAGAGCGCCTTGTGCTGGCGGCTATAGTGGGTGGCATTGTGTGTGGTGTGTTGATTCGGGTGTTGAAAATTGGATTCGATATGCCGCGACCACCTGCGGTGTTAAATGGCAGCTTATTTGAAACCATTGGCGAAGCATATCGCAGTAAGTCGTTTCCTTCTGGTCATGCAGCCACGGCGTTTTTTGTGGGTGGCTTAATAGTCGCTTTTTGGCAAAACCGTCCAGCCTATGCGTTGGCTATTGCGTTTTCGATTCTAGGTGCATTGTCACGAGTTGCCGCTGGGGTACACTGGCCAGCGGACATTTTAGTGGGCGGTGCCATCGGCTGGTTCATCGGTTATAGTGCGGGCGTTCTGTTTAAAAAACGTGCCTATTTCAGTTATCCAAAGCGTATTTTAGTATTTGCACTAAGTTATGTGTCGGCGGTTTTTTTATTGGTTTATGACCCCAATATGCCACATGTGCTTTGGGCACAAGGTTTAATAGCCGGAGCTGGTTTGTATTGCAGCTTGTTCTATCTGGCGTTTCGAATTTTAAAGGTGTAGTGAGTTATGTCCGACCCCTTATTGTTATCTGTTGTCATTCCAACTTACAAAGAAGTTTTAAACATTCCGCATATCAGCAAAGCCATTGCGGAAGCGTTAGGGGACATCCGTTACGAAGTGATTTTTGTGGATGACAATTCACAAGATGGTTCTGTTGAAGCGGTTGAAAAAATCAGTCATCAGTATCCGGTGCGTATCGAAGTGCGTACCCAAGAGCGTGGGCTTTCGACGGCGGTCATGCATGGCATTTATAAAGCCGAAGGTGAATACGTGGTGGTAATGGATGCCGACCTTTCTCACCCCGCCACGGCGATTCCAGCCATGCTCGAAAAACTCACCAGTCAAGAGGCCGACTTTGTAGTGGGTAGTCGCTATGTTAAAGGTGGGTCTTTCGATGAAGATTGGGGCTTCTTCCGGTTATTAAATTCTAAAGTGGCTACTTGGTTGGCGCTGCCTATTTGTCATGTTAAAGACCCTATGTCGGGCTTCTTTGCGTTTAAGCGTAGCAACATGCCGGCAATGCACATGCTGTCGCCTTTGGGTTATAAAATTGGCTTGGAAATCATGGTCAAGGGCCGTTTTCAAAAACCCACAGAAGTGCCAATCCATTTTGTGGATCGCGAGCACGGTGAAAGTAAGCTAGATTTTAAAGAACAGTTGCTCTACTTGAGGCACTTGCGCCGTTTGTATCGTTTTAAGTTTCCAGCATCGTCGGAGTTTTTACAGTTTGGTATGGTGGGTGGCACCGGCTTTTTGGTGGACACCTTTTTCTACTGGGCGCTGCAAACCTTCTTTGGTTTAAATCACACGGTGGCGCGGGCGATTTCGTTTTGGCCAGCAGTGACGTGGAACTGGTTTTGGAACCGCACGCTGACGTTTAGCGATCGTAAGAAAGGTAAAAAACTAGGGCAGTGGATAGGTTTTGTGGGTACATCCATGTATGGCTTTGCCATTAACGTGGGCTCTTACCATTTGCTGACGGATTATGTGCCGTTCTTTAACGAGAATAAGTACCTAGCGCTCATGGTGGGTGTGTTAATGGGTATGGGCTTCAACTTTATGGCTGCGCGTATTTTTGTGTTCCGCAAGTTGGACGAAGAAATGGAAAAAGAAACCGAGCGTCCAGACCGCTAATTTGGCCGGCACGGTTTTTCGATAAAGCATGAACAGACTGAGTCGGTTCATGCTTTTTTGTTTCTTAACGCGTAAAGCGGCTAAAAAACGGCTAAATAATGAGTATGAATTACCATGTTTAATCTAGGGCTCATCGTCAATCCATATGCAGGTTTAGGTGGTAGTGTCGCGCTTAAAGGCAGCGATGGCGTCGCCCAATTGGCCCTAGAAAAAGGTGCAGTACCAAAAGCGGGCCTGCGCACGCAAACTGCACTTAAGATGTTAGAAGCCTACAAACATCAAATTAATGTCATTACCTGTGCTGGTGACATGGGCGAAACTTGGGTGAAAG